>CAZINF010000100.1:0-12349 GCA_964540555.1 uncultured Syntrophus sp.
AGTGTTCGATAACCAAGTTTTCGATTTTGGGTTTCATCGTCTTGCTCCTTATGTCAGCAAACTTCTAATAAATTCTTTTCCATCTTGTGGACGAATAGCATGACCCAGGGCCAGCAGGCTTTCTTTCGTCAAATACTCCCCTTACGCAATGCCTGATTCAACCTGCCTATCGTTCATGATTTGCTATCCTGCGCCCCTTGTAGCATAGATAATCAACGATAACAAATGAATAAGACCTCACTCCTTATTGATTCCCCTTTTATCAACGGCTGCCCGAACGGTGGCGTGGTTCTCCGATCCTGTTTGAAGTATAAAAGATCTTGCCAGTAAAGCAAAATTCGTTTAGTCTGCAGCCGAGGTAAAAATTGAAAAAGAACAAAACGCCATCATTGATCAAGACCAATCCCTATCTTCAGGATCCCGCGGAATGCGACGCCTGGCTCACCCGCTCTGTTATCTCCTCCTCGGCCATCGAGGGTGTCGGATCTGCTGCCTGTCGCGCCCTCGGTGTCGCAGACAAAGCCAAGAAAACTAAGGTTGGCGCCGTCGTCGTCTCAACGTCTTCTCAATCACGCCGGTAAGTATATCATCTCTGCTCTCTTGCCTCAGTCTCATCCATCTTACATTTGCTGGTAATTCCCATCAGGTTTTGTAAGACTCGCCCAAAGGAACCAGGCTGATATAAATAGCGTAACCACTCAAATTTATGGACTGTAGAGTGGGTCAGCGAAGCGGTTCCACCAATTGGTCTATTTCTTCTCCTGATCGGTTTCAGCGGGAACCTCTTGGAGATTAATATATTTAATGCTATCTCCTTGCCACTCTATAATCAAACCGGACTGGATGGAAACCCCCTCTCGCCGAAAGAACGATGCAAACTTCTTGATGTAGTTGGGGTCAGGAGATTTTCTCTCAACTAACTGGAGAAGTTGTCGGCCAATCTCTGTAAACACAATGACCTGTATCGTTTGTTCAGGTGTACCCTTCGGCCGGTTGACCAATACACAGGTATTGCCACATGTGAAAATATCTTGTGTGTCTTGCTCATTTGATTGCAAACGGAACGCCAAATTGTTAGCCACAAGAAGATCAATCTCACGAAGCAGTAGGCAATCGGTGAACGTCAGCCCAAACTGCTCTTTTAAGTATTTACCATCATCGGGATCGGGCACAAACGTTTTTCCCCCACTTGTAAAGCTAACTTTCCCGACTCTGACAAACATCTCTGCTTCTTGCTGGGTGATATTCTTAAGCAAGTCAAGTGCCCGTAAAGAGTATGAACCTGGCCTCTTCACCTCACCAGCGAGGACCTTACCCCAAAGCATCTGCATTTGGTCAGTTGTTATATCTTCTGCAATGCGGAAGAAGCGAGCAGTCCAATCACTGTTAGGCCTCTCTGAGTTAATCTTCTGTTCGTCACGGAGTTCTTCTGCAGCGTGTTGTGTAATCTGTTCGATGTTTGCCTGCTTCTTGGCTTCCTGATATGCAATACGAACTATAACCCTTTGGTCCAAGGTAGCCTCAGGAAGCACCGGTTGTTCCTTACTTGCTGAAGCCTCAATGAGAATGCTGCCATCTTCGTACGTTACCGGCCCAAGTAGTTTCTGGCTGTCCGCAATTGCTTGGGCTATGGTTCGGATCTCGTATGCTTTTGCGTCTGCATTTTTTCGAGTGAGCAAAGGACGTGAGACTCCACCAACCCCTTCGGCGATAACCTCTATCAGCCTTTTTAATGGTTCACTCAGTCCAGCAAGATCCTTGATTTCAAACATTGGCTTTTCTCCTTCCTAACGTCAGCGGTGACCAGAAGTGAGCCACGCCCTGGGTTCACCGTACATGTCCACTGCCTTTTTAGCTCCTGCTTTTGATCCTTAAGGTTCGTAACGGTTGGCCATTGTCATTTCAAACCTCGTTTATCAAAGGCCGCCCAAGCGGTGGCGTAGTCGGCCTCGCGGTCACAGCGGTCGAAGGGGGCGGTGTAGGTGATGGTGCGCTCCCGGGGGCCGCCAGGCATCGTGTCGTCCGTGATCGTCCGCGAGAGGGTACCGGATTTCATCTCCTTGATATCATTCCACTCCGAACGGGAGAAGCCTACGCCGGGAAGGCCTTTGCTGCACGTGAAAACAATCCGGCCGTTTTGGTCGTACCAGGTGTCGTTCTCATTCTGCCGTAGGACAGGGAATTGGATCCGGTAGATCGTGCAGAGTTCGTCGAGGGTAAGGTCCAGGGCCATCGCTGCCAAAACGTCGATCTCCACGAGGGCCTGCCGCCGTTCGTAATCCGTCCGGAGGGCGCAGTTCCTCTGCCATTTCGGTGCCAAGTTGATGAATTTTCCGTTGTGAAGGCGAGGGTCGTCCTTCGTCCAACGTTCCTGACTGAAAGCCTCTTTCCAGCATTCTTCCCAGAGTTCGGTGTAGTGCTTTGTAATACAGTTAAGCATAAGATTACGGATATTCATTTTAAAATCTATTCCAATATGACTCATGATCGGTAGATGTTTTGCTGAATCTTCAAGAAAATCAGATCTTCCAGAAGTTTTTACATAAAAATCATATAGTAATGATTGATATAAAGCAGAAGTGTTGACCATTAAGGTGGTTTCAAAGAAGGAAATGCTAAAACAGCCTATAATATGAGTGGCATATCGTGGCATAATTGAACTTATTAAAGTTCTTTCACCAAATATGCTTAATCTTTTCCTGGTAACAATTCGGTATAAATCAGTAACGAGATAAGTTTGATTCTTCCACCGAACTTTAGGGATTTTGTTTTTATAAACTACTTCAGCACAGGCGGGCACATAATTCGTCCGGGGGAGGTAATCGTCGGGGATGGTCGTTAAATCAAGAGGATCATAGTCGGAGTTGAGGCGGCAGACAGCCCTTGGCGTTTTGCTCAGTGGATTTGCCATAAAAAAATGGGGGCCGGAGAGGATCCAGTCTGCAGCTTTGTTAGGGAAATATGTAGTCCGCTTAATTGTACCTTCTTTTTGTGATTTTGTTTCATCCCACATCACCGTTGAAAAATATTCCCCCTCTATATCACCTAGACGCTTCGGCTGGGCGGCAAATTTCCGAAGCACCTCCACGACCTGCCGGGAATGGACAACGGGCAAGCGGGCATGAAGGGCGGATGTCCCTTTGTCGTCGTAAAGACTGGCGAAGAGACCAAGCGTTATGTCGCTAACAATAATGATCCGATCCCGGTGACCGGCCAGATTCCAGTTGTTCCGGTCATCCTTAATGCCGCCGATGGGATTGCTCCCTGTGTGTAGAAAACAGGCATCGATCGTGGATACTGAAAAGAGATTGGCAACATGGGAAAAACGTACTGTTCTTTCCGCTTGTACGACACCGATATTAACGCTGAATTTTACATGATGATCCACATCACCGAATAGATTCAACTCATTTTGAAACTGGAAGTGATACCGAAGGCGCCTATAGATTTTTTCCCGCAATACCCCACCATTCGAGTCATCATAAACGCCCTCGGGGTGAAGGAAGCCCGATACGCCCCGCTCCGTTCCGATATACCAAGATTTAGGGAGAAAGCACTTGTAAAGGTTAGCCTTTGATCCCTTTAGTATTGAATAGTTTTGGAAGGCGTTCAGGAAATTCTGTGTCCCTTCAAAAGAAACGTATTCATTGAGGTATTCATCACGGATGCCCTGTTTGACGATGGCCTCCTCCCGCATAGCCGCCAGCCGCACCGCGGTAATATCTCGGATAACAAACACTGGATCATAATCCCCCAGGAGCCCCCCTTCATTCCATTCGATCTTGATCCACGGCGGGTTTCCAACGTTGAGATCGAATCCGCTGTGGTTGGCAAAGATATCGGCGAAGACGAGTTCCCAATGATGAAAGTGATACTTGTTGGTCAGATCCCGAACCAAGGCGAGGCGTTCGATGTTTTGGCAGAGGGCGTCCACGTTCACATGGCCGAACTCATTCGTCAGATCCAGGTCCTGCTGCGTCGGTCGGTTGTCCGGTAGGAGAGACAACTGCTCACCCGTTGCCGGAACGGATTCATAGACAGACCCTTCGAGGATCAGGGTCAGGTCCATGAGGAATTCGTCCCTGGAGGGGAGCTTGTCCGCCTCCCGGATAGGCCAGAACCAAAGGGCACACCAGTAGTCCATTACGAGCTTCAGCCGCCGGAAGGGGCTGGAATTGGCAATATTTTCCGACAGGAGTTCCCGGTTGAAGAGATCGTCTTTCTGTTTCGTCGTCAGAGACTGCTTGTAGATATTTGCATCGACATAGCCGAAGAATTTGTAGGCAGAGCGGGTCTGGAAACGGATCCGGGCAGATTGCGCCGCGTGCCGCTGCCACAGCTTATCCACGGCATCAGAGAGCCGCCGCAGGGTCTCGATCTCGCCGGCATTGAACGGCCGGATGAAATCTCTGTGCCACTCTTTGATCTTCTCTGTTTCTTTCTTGGCCATTCCCCGAACGACCTTGTCCTTGTAGTTTGCCATGCCGGTGTCGGGAAGGAGGAAATGGTAAACCGACTTCGGCGGTCGGGATTTGCCGACGGGAACCCGGTCCGGGACTACATCCAGCCAGGTTTCCTTCCCCTTGCGGTTTTCTTCCAAGAGTTCGGCGTCGAAGACCTGACGTCGGGCGCCGACGAGGGAGTTGCCGCAGACGAGCTGGTTCCCGAACCAGGGGATGATGGGCGGGGTGCCGTCATCCTGCACGTACATGGCATTGAGCCAGAGGGAGACCTCGGCCAGTTCCACCGCCACCGGATTCAGGTCCACGCCGAAGACGTTGTTGTCGGCCAGGAAGGCCTTGACCTTCTGCTTTTCCCTGCCGTAATCGTCATGGCCGATCGCCTCGCCCGTTTCCTTCTGCTTTTTCTCCAGATAGGCCTCTGCCAACTGGTTGATCGCCTCGTTGAGGAAGGCGGCGCTCCCCATGGCGAGCTCGCAGATGGTCAGTTTCAGGATATCGTCGGCCGTCTTGTCCTTGAGGAGTTCCTTAAGGGCGTATTTGACGAGGCAGCGGGTGAGGACCTCCGGGGTGTAGTAGGAGGCCGTCTTTTCCCGGTTCCGGCCCGCCAGGCGGTAGATGAACGTCCCGCGGGGATAGATCTTGAACGTCCCATCGGCGTTGTAGGCCCGCTCGGAATCCTCGTACTGCTGAAAGTCCTCCGCATTGACGAAAAAGGCGGGTTCCAGTTCGTTGACCTCCTCCCCCGCCTTCTTGACTTCATACAGATCCGTTTCGGCAAAAAAGCCGGTGTAGGAGAGGAGCCCCTCATAGACGGCCCCGAGCTGGTTGATCCCGAGCTGGGCGTAGCTGATCCGGCCGCGGCGATGCCGGCCGTTCCCGGCGCGGGACAGGGAGAGGAGCTCGATCACCTTCTGGAGGACGCCGTTGCGGAATTTCACGCCGTTGATGAGGGAGGTCCGGGCCGGATCGAACAGGTGGCTGCTGAGGGGGTAGAGACGGAACACAGGCCGCTGCTCCTCGAAGGCGAGGGCACCCGGCTTTTGCTTGTAATTGAATCCCTCGAAGATGAGACGAAAAAGGGTCTGAAGCGAGTCGTGGATGAAATAGCCGTCCCGCGACGATTCCTCCGAAAGGAGATTCAGCTCCAGGTCCCGCAGGGCATCCAGGCTGTAACCGGTGCGGTACTCCTCGCTGTTCATGGGGGCGTAGCCCAGCTCCGGCCGGGCCTCGATGTAGAAGAGAAAAAGGAGCCGGTAGAGGTAGCGGAGGCACTCCCGCGTCAGTTGCTCCGCGTCCAGGGCTTCGCCGCCCCGGTCCCCGAAGACGCCTTCCTTTCGCTTTTGACGGACATAGAACACGGCCTCGTTACCGAGGAGTTCCACAGCCTCCCGGGCGGAATACTTGAGGTCCTCGGAGACGGCGAAGGCGTGCTTGTGGGAACTCTCATCCAGGGTGTCGAGTAGACTGATCCCTTCTTCGGGGCAGACGCTTTCCCGATGGAGGAGGGCCGCCGTCGCCCTCAGGGTGGATGGCGTCCGCCGGCCCAGGATCTCCGACAGATCGAAGCGGAGGTAGCGCCTCTCGTTCCACTTGCTCCGGTCCAGGAGGACGAGGTGGGAAAAGACGAGAATGAGGACCCAGCGGGGCGGCTCCGTCTGGGTGAAAACGTGTTTCGTCATGAGGTCCGAAAGGGGGATGTCCAGGAGCATCCGGGCCGCGTCCGCATCCCCGTACTGGGCCGTTGTCAGGGGGAGGTCCAGCGGGTCCGGATCTTCCGCAAGGGGGGCGATCATCTCGATGATCCAGAGTTCCGGCGCGCCGTTCTTCCTGCGGACTTCGCCGATGACGGGGAAGAGGGATCTCGAATCCAGCTCCTTGAGGGCCGGTTCGTAGAGAAAGCCCAGGCTCTCAAGGAGGGAGGGGAAAAACTCCCGCTGACAGGAAAGGATCTCCCCGGCCGTGCGGAGCCGTTCCATCTCCTTGCGGAGGGCAAAATAGTCTCGGTGCAGGCGAGCAAGCCGGTCGTGGGGCGGTTTGACGCCTTCCTTTGCCTCCCGTTCCTCCCAGGCGCCGAAGAGCCCCTTCAGGTCGTTTTCCAGTAGGACCGTCAGGTAGTGATGGGTGTAGAATTCGTTTTCGTTGCCGATGCCGGTGAGGTCCAGGGCCATCACTCCTCTCCTTTCAGCACGGCGACCACCCGGATATAGGGGACATCTTCCGTGAGCAGGGAGTTTTCGATCCAGGATAAGTATTCGTCAAAGATGCGGTCGATCTCCCGCTGTTCCCGATCTTTGCGCTCCTGGGCGCGGGAGGTCGGCAGCGCCTCGGCAAACGCCAGTTCC
Source organism: uncultured Syntrophus sp. (assembly GCA_964540555.1). Classification (GTDB taxonomy): domain Bacteria; phylum Desulfobacterota; class Syntrophia; order Syntrophales; family UBA5619; genus JAKAFS01. The sequence goes on from CAZINF010000100.1 coordinate 6,806, forward strand.
AGTTGGCGGTACCGCTTCTGTTTCAAGCGATCCAGCTCTTTGATCTGTTGGTTGAGCTTGGCATCCGTCACAGTTTCGAAGTCCTTGCGTCGCTGATGCATCCATTCCTCGCCCTTCACGATGGCGGCAGGGAGCATCTTTTTGAGGACCTCTTTGTCGAACGGTCTGTTCTGGTTGGGGACTTTCTCGTGGTCCAGCCCCGTCCGCGCCAGGATGTCCGGGAAATCGACGATGGCGTCGAACCGGCCGCTCAGAAAGCGCACGCCGATCCAGGAGGCGATCAGGGGCTGACTTTTCCGGTTGGGAATGATCCCGGAGAGGATGAATAGGGTTTCCCCGGCGTCCAGTTTTTCGGGAAGGGTCAGGACAGGGGCCTGATGGCGGCCGAAGATGGCGAGGAGCTTGTCGTTGAGCCACCTCATCAGGGGATGAAGATCCCACAGGAGATGAATTTTCGGCCAGGTATCCTCTTCCTTGCGGGTTCTGCGGATCTCCGCCATGATTTGCTCCCGGTTAGCCGAAAGGATGAACTCCCCGCTTTCCGGCCAGATCTCCCGGGGGAGGAAGCGGAACCGCTGTTCCAGCTCGCGCTTCAGGTCCAGAGGGACGGTAAAGTTGACCGTCTGGGCGGCAACGTCAAAGTTCGTTTGCAGGGGCTGGGAGCGCTTCAGGTATTCGACGGCCTCGCGAAAGAAGGAGAAATCGTCCGTAAAGAGCGAGGGCATTTGCTTCTGTGCGCTTGTGGCGGCTTCGCCCGTCGGGATGACCTCATCGCCCAGGAGCAACCCCAGGGGGTCCTTGGGGGCTTTCTGCAGGAGGTTCTCGAAGTCATCGGCGCCCGCCCCCGCCTCGATTGCGGCGGCGGTGATCCGCTCCTCCTCTTCCATGTCATAGACGCCCATCAGGGCCGAGGGATCGCCGATATTTTTCACGGCCTGCTCGTCCTTCGTGATCAACAATTCCAGGATCCGGTTGTCCCCCTTGATCTTTTCGCTGACGCTTTCCGTCATCAGATAGACGATCCAGGGCTCCCGCTCCTGGCCGTATCGGTCGATCCGGCCGTTGCGCTGCTGAAAACACATGAAGGACCAGGGGATGTCGAAATGGATCATCTTGTGGCAGAGGAAATGGAGGTTGATCCCCTCGGAGGCGACATCGGAGGCCAGCAGCAGGCGGACATGGGCCTCCTCGCGGCCGAAGTCTTCGACGATCTTCTGCTGATCCACGTCGGGCAGGCCGCCGTGGAGGATCACGGTCTGATCCTCTTTGAGGTCGAGATCACGGGGAAGGTGCTTGGCGAGAAAATTCAGGGACTCGATCCGTTCGGTGAAGATCACCAGACGGTCTTTAGTATCTCTGCCGGTCCAGTCAAAACCATGAAACGGGTCCTGAACGACGGAGATGAGCTTCTGGTATTTGCTGAAGTTTTTCGACCCCACGGGCTGAAGGGTGTCGGCCAGCGTTTGCAGTGCCAGGATATCTTCGGCGGTCTTGTCTCCATCTTCCTTTTGCAGGCGGACAATCCGGTGTTGAATCGTCTGGAGGCAGGCCGCAGGACTTGAAAAGAGGGCCTTCTCCAGGGTGGTTTTGAAGAGCTTGCCCGCCATGCGCCGCTGATCCAGGCGGGTGAAATTCATTTGGGTAAAGACATCGAAGGCCGCCTCTTCCTCCTTGGATGCCGGGCATTTCTGCACGGCGATCCTCCGTTCCTTGAAGGATTTGGACACCTGGTCCTTGATGTCTTTCTTGAAGCGGCGGATGAAGAGCCCCTTGATATCATCGGGGCCGTAGTCTTCCGGATTGGCGATGGCCGTTGGGTTGAGCATGTTCATGAGGCTGGCGAAGGCCCTGGGCTTACCGTCATGGGGCGTGGCGGAGAGCATGATCAGGGCGTCCGAGCGGCGCTTCAGGAGGTTCGCCAAGCGGTAGCGCATGGAAAGGGAGGCGGAATCGGTTCCCCGGGCGGCCACATTGTGGGCTTCGTCAATGACGATGATATCCCAGTAGCATTTTTCCAGATAGGTCCGGTATTCGGCGTCCTGCTTGAGGGTGTCGATGGAGATGATGGCCTTGTCGAAGTAATAAAAGGGGTTGTGATTCGTCGGAATGCGGGAACGGACCCGTTGGAGACCGACGGAATCGAGGCGCGTGAGTGGTATGGTGAAGCGGCTCCAGAGCTCCTTCTGGAACTGGGTGAGCATGCTTTTCACCGTCAGCACCAGGATGCGCTTGCCTTTCCCCCTGCGGATGAGCTCGGACAAGAGCACTCCCGCCTCGATGGTCTTGCCGAGGCCGACGGCATCGGCGATCAGGATACGCTGCCGGGGTTGTTTCAGGGCCTGGATGGCCGGATCGAGCTGATAGGGAACGATATCCATGGCGCCCCGATGGCCGATGTAGAGATACTCATCGGTCGGCGGGGTCTGCCGTAGCAGGCTTTCAATGAAGAGGAGGGAATCGCGGTAGAAGCTGGAGGTGTCGGCAACAAGATCAGTATCGGCGGGATTGAGGGGTTCGATCCGGTCGATTTCCTCTAGAAAAATGGCCTCCCGATCCTTGACGATCTGGGAGAGCCCGACCACCGACACGGCCTGACGACCATTATCAGTCCGATCCACCTTGCGGACGAGCCATTCAGCGTCTCTGATCAGTACCCGTGCACCGGGGGCGAGAACAGGATGATTCATCATTGCCTTTTATGGGTGATGACGTTGTATTCACTGATATACTGTCCGTCACAACAGGCAATAGCCTGGGCTTTGGCATCGAAGAGGGGGATGTAATGTGTCACCAGGTAAAAGCTACACACAGCCATTCCCATTGCCGCTACATCGCGGGTGATTTATAGCGCATTCCCCAGTTTATTGCCATCCAATTATTATCATTTGGCAAGTGTGCCAGTTTATCGAACATGCCGATATCCCCGATCGAATATATTTCAGATTCAGCTCCTTTCAAGCCGAATTCAGTAAACTACCACCGACCTTGTCGGTGGCCTTGTAAAGCGGCAAGACTTCGGACAATGTCCTTCGCCTTGCCTGATAAGGATTGAAACAGCTCTTTTCAAACTTGTTCACCAACAATGTTGGTTCACTAAAGGTGTGGGGCCTTTGCCCCCACGCCCCACCACTGACGATGTCAGTGGTATTGATAAGAAATAAATTCACAGGGAGGGTTGTGGCGTTGACTTGTATTTGAAGAACATAAAGGCAGGCACGATTAGAGGTATCTGGGGAAAACTCTTAAGCCAGCTCCATAAGGAAAGATTGAAGCGCCTGATTCCTCAGCGTTTCTAAAAATATTTCAGCGACGACTTTTCGATATAGGCTGGTCACTCATGGGAAGGTCGGGGGGTATCAGGGAGCATCCTCTTTCTATGTGACGGTTACGAGGAGGGTGGACGAGGGAGGCGCCGGCGGTGGTTCATTTTCTTGCCTGTCCCTGAAATCAATAAGTTGCCCGTCCGCCGGAGAGATCGAATGTCGCTCCCGTCGTGAATGAACACTCCTCGGTGCATGCCCAGACCACAGTAGCGGCGATTTCGTCGACCAGACCGAAACGTCCCATCGGGATCTTGGAGAGCATGAAATCGATGTGGGATTGGGTGAATTCGCTGAAAAGCGGGGTCTCAACCGCCGCCGGAGTTACGCAGTTCACAATGACGCCTTTTGTGGCAAGCTCCTTGCCGAGCGTTTTGGTCAGCCCGATGACGGCGGCTTTGGACGAACTGTACGCGCAGGCGTTGGGGTTGCCCTCTTTGCCGGCCACCGAGGCGATGTTGACGATGCGGCCGTAACCGTTCCCGATCATGTGTGGAACAACAGTACGGCAGGTGTAGAAAGTGCCGTGGAGGTCGATGTCATGCACACGGAGCCATTCATCCACCGGATATTCCCAGACCGTTGCGTTCATACCGGCGATTCCCGCCGAGTTTACCAGCGCATCGATCTTATCAAACGCGGTGAGAGTCGAGACGAATGCCGCCTCGACCGACCCCAGTTTGGCGACGTCCACGGCTGCCGTGTGTGTTTTAGCTGCACCGAGCGACAGGGCGGCATCCGCCATAGCCTTTTCGTTGATATCCCAGATTGAGACGTTGGCGCCCGACTGGATGAGGCGCCTGGAGATGGCGAGCCCGATGCCGGACGCCCCGCCAGTCACGATGACGTTGCGGCCCGTCATGTCGAGTTGATTCATGGTTTCTCCCCCTTGGATGGCTTGACTCGGCGGTCGACCGCACATCTTATTGAATTGATGAATGGCTGCTTTCCGCGGGAGGAAGAATACGAAGGGGAGGCTTGCTTGTCAAGGAGATTCTGTCGACATCAGGTGCCTTACCAATTGATATCAGAAACTTTTCATGACTCTGCTTGGTTGTGGATCACACCTCAAAATATGCGCCTTTCAAGCTGGATTCAATTCTCTTACCAGAATATCTAAGGTATGGACTTGTATTTGTTATCCTTGGGCATCAAAATACTTAAAGGCTTTTTTTATATGCCTTTACGTTTACAGCCTTCCATTCGAGAAGCGGGTGGCGTTTGATATGATCCTGTAAAGTCTCATCGGCGGTCAGCAATTCGGGAATTATCTCCCCCTGGTCCAGCACCCGATTGAGAAATTCCATTTCGACGATCAGGGAGTCCCTGTGTTGTTCCAGGAAGAAGCAGACCTTCGCGGCAGTGGTGGCGTTGTCGAGGAAATCGACGTATAAGGCAACCTTATCGAGATCGAAAAATTCGACGGACTCCAGGGCGCCATATCTCCTCCCAGCTCCCCGTCAGGTCGGGCCTATTGAGGACGTCCACGAAGGTCCCTATCGGTCATAGAAACACTCCCTCTCGTTTGCACACCTTGTAAATTGGGGACTCCGATAAAGGGCCTTCCTCAATTTCTTTTTTCCCGAAGATGACGGCAGAGATAAATGCATCATGGGCAAGGTTGATCTCAAAAATGATATCATTAATCTCGGAAGCGATGGATGAGTCGTATTCTGCCAGTTCAATCATGACATCGATATCTGAATCCGGCATATCCAGACCCTTGATTTTTGAACCAAAGACACGGAAATCGAGAACGTCATACTTCTGCAAAAGGGCATCTTTCAGGCTTTTCAGGGCAAGCGCTTCATTATCTTTTAATTTCAGAGCCATAACGATAACCTCTCATAAACCGTTGTAATGGGCAGATGGTAACGGAAAGTGTTACTTTTTGCAAACGATTAACGGGTGACAACAAAGAAGACCATCTTGACATTTTCCAGCATAACCCGTAATTTTTTTATGGGTTGCTGCCTGTGATGTCAAGCGGTGTGCCGCGACTATGGTAGAAGATGAGATTACTCTTATAGGCCAAATCCGGCTGAGCTTATTGTTATTTTGATCTCATAAACCCCAGCCAAAGAACGTTCTCTTATTTAAGTTCTGCGGGGAAAATGCTGCAGCTCACTGTAGCGATGTTGAATTCGCCCTATCCGTCCGCTCGGCGTCCCTCCTCGTCCCGAATCTCGCGCCGCAGCAGCTTGCCCACCTTGGATTTTGGGAG
>CAZINF010000101.1:0-12287 GCA_964540555.1 uncultured Syntrophus sp.
TGAAGGAGGACGCGGCCAGCAAGGTCCTCCAGGGAATTACGACGCTCGAAGAGGCAGCCTCGTCGGTGATGGTTTAGGTGCAGGTGACAAAGCGGTATGGCAAATTACTCCTATCTGGCGATCAACGAACGCGGCAGGAACGTCACCGGGACGATCGAGGCCGATTCCTCGGAGATGGCCGAAAATACGCTTCTTTCGCAAGGGCTGATCCCTTTGAAGGTGACGGCGGCGCGCGCGGCAGGAGGCGGCGGATCGGTCTTCGCGAAATTCAAGGAGAGCCTGAACAAGGTCAAAATCGGGGACCTGATCCTCTTCACGAAGCAGTTCCGGTCGATGATGCAGGCAGGTATTCCGATCCTGAGGCTCTTCCAGGTTCTGGAAAACCAGAGTCAGCATAAGGTTTTGAAAAACGCCATCTCGGTGATCTGCCGGGATATCAAGGCCGGCGCTACCCTTCACGAGGCGATGAAGCGGCACCCCGCGCTCTTTTCACCTCTTTACCTCAGCATGATCAATGCAGGCGAGGTCAGCGGCACCGTCCCCTCCATCCTCGCACGCCTGATCGATATTATCGAGCACGAGGCCAAGATCAAAGCAGATATCAAGTCCGCCCTTCAGTATCCGATGATCGTCCTGTTCGCCCTGGGCGCTGCTTTTTTTGTCCTGCTGACCCTCGTCATCCCGAAGTTCGCGGTCATTTTCGCCAAGTCGGGTATCGAAATGCCGATGCCCACACAGGTAGCCATGTGGCTCTATCAGGCGCTGGCCGATTACTGGCCCATCCTGATCGGCGGCGCGGTCATCCTGATCTTCGGCCTGCGATCATACATCAAGACGGCGAACGGCCGCTACATGGTGGACGCTTTTTTTCTGAAAATCCCCGCGTTGGGGCCTCTTTTCCAGAAGGCGGCGATGTCCAGATTCGCCAGCATCTTCGCGCTCCTCCAGGGGAGCGGCGTTCCCGTGATGCAGGCGCTGGCGATACTCACCGAAACGATCGGGAACAAGGCGATCTCCACCGAAATAGACAGGGTTCGCGTACGGGTCCAGGAGGGGCAAGGGATCGCCGGACCCTTGCGCGAGGCCAAATACTTTACGCCGATGCTGGTGGACATGGTGGCGATCGGCGAGGAATCCGGAAACATCGAGGAGATGCTGAGCCAGGTCTCCATCCATTATGACGACGAGGTCGCCTACGCCGTCAAGACCCTTTCGGATTTGATCGGACCCGTTCTGATGGTCGGTCTGGCCGCCGTCGTCGGATTTTTCGCCCTGGCGATCTTCCTCCCGATGTGGGACATGACGAAAATGGTCAAATAGGAAAAGGGTTGAAAGGAATGAACATTTGCATCCCCTATTGATCGCCTGGCACTGAAAAAGAAGCAAAATGACGAGCGGATAATGTCTTGCTAAGGGCGTTGAACCGTGATATGTAACCGCCATAAATGGATTATTCATTCGAAGGGAGGTACGGCGTGCTTAGAAATCAAAGAGGTTTTACGTTAATAGAAATTATCGCAGTTCTCGTCATCCTCGGCATCCTGGCGGCGGTGGCCGTGCCGAAGTATTTTGACATGCAGACCAAGTCCCGGGAGAGCGCCGTCTCGGGCGCGGTAGCGGCCCTGCAGTCAACAGTAACCGCGCAATATGCCAATGCGCTGCTGACGACACCTTCGGTCAGCACGTATGCCCCGACATCGCCCATTGTCGTCGGGGATTTTTCAGGCACGGTTGTCAACGCGGCGGGCGTCGTCACCGTCAGGGTGACGGCTGGACCCTCATGGTGGTCTTCCACCATTACCGGCAACTCGAAGAGTTTCACATTGTATTAACTTTCGTAAAACAAAAAAGGAGGTTCAACATGTTACGAAGTCAAAAAGGTTTTACGCTGATCGAAATTATCGCCGTTCTCGTCATCCTCGGCATCCTCGCGGCGGTGGCCGTACCGAAGTATTTTGACATGCAGACCAAATCTCAGGAAAGCGCCGTTTCGGGCGCCGTCGCAGCCCTGCAGTCAACAGCAACCGCGCAATATGCCAATGCGCTGCTGACGACACCTTCGGTCAGCACGTATGCCCCGACATCGCCCATTGTCGTCGGGGATTTTTCAGGCACGGTTGTCAACGCGGCGGGCGTCGTCACCGTCAGGGTGACGGCCGGACCCTCATGGTGGTCTTCCACCATTACCGGCAACTCGAAGAGCTTCACCCTGTATTAATTTTTTTCTGGTTTGCGTGAACTTCATATTTTCCGCCGGAGCGACCACTAAAAAGAAACACCGACATTGACAGGGACAGGGGATAGCTGACCACAACATGGTCAGCTATCTTTATTTCATATGCTCATGTATGCAAAAGAACATTTCAACCTGCCTTCCCTTTTCACCCGGGCCGTCATTCTGTTCACCATCATCGGGCTCACCCTTTTTGTCTACTGGGATGTACAAAATCATCAGTTTCTCAATTTTGATGACAACATGTATGTCTCATCAAATCTTTATGTGAAAAACGGGTTCAGCCTGGAGAACATCCGGTGGGCCTTTACCTTCACCGATGTCTCTTACTGGCAGCCTTTGCCCCTTCTCTCCCACATGCTCGACAGCCAGCTCTTCGGCCTCAAACCGGGGCCTCATCTGCTGGTCAATCTGGCCATGCACATCTTCAATTCCCTTCTCCTGTTCCTGATCATGGCGAAACTGACCGGCGCCCCGATCAAGGCGGCCCTTGTTGCATTATTGTTCGCGGTTCATCCATTGAATGTCGAATCGGTCGCCTGGCTTTCTGAAAGAAAGACCGTCTTGAGCACCCTGTTCTTTTTTGCCGCGCTTTATGGCTACATCCATTATACACAGCAGAAAAAAAAATGGATCTATGCCGTTATCCTGTGCCTCTATACATTAGGCCTGATGACCAAACCCCCGATCCTCACCTTCCCCGTTCTTCTCCTGCTGCTGGACTACTGGCCCCTGAAAAGATTCGGAAGATCGGCTGCCGACCCTTCCGATCGCACGGACGCTTCCGCAACAGCCGCGAATCGATGTATTTCCTTCCGGAGATCCGATACCGGGATGATCATTCTCGAAAAGGCCCCCTTTTTCGTTCTGTCGGCGCTCTCGCTCATGATAACGATGGCGTCCGTCATGCACCAACACATGGTGGTCAATCAACAGCTTGTGCCGATCTATTTGAGGGTTTACAATCTTTTTTTCTCCATCATTCAGTACCTGCGCTACATGGCCTGGCCAGTCGAACTGTCCATCTTCTATCCCTTTCCCAGAACGATCATCCTCTCGGATCTTGTACTTTCCCTGTCGGCGGTCGGCCTGATCACCCTCGTCGCTTATATGACGAGGAGAAAGAGACCGTGGCTTATCACGGGCTGGTGCTGGTTTCTGATCGCCCTGTCGCCGGCCAGCGGTATGATACAGGCCGGGCTCTGGCCGGGAATCGCCAATCGGTTTATGTACATCCCCATGATCGGCCTCTTCATCATGCTGATCTGGGAATGCGACGAAAGGCTGAGGGGCCGTTACTCCCGCTTTTTAAAAGCCGTCCTATGCGGCGCGATGCTGGTCTATTTTGCTTCCCTCACCAGGGTCCAAAATAACTACTTTTCCAACAGTTTTGCCTTGTTCAGCAGAAGCCTCGAAGTAGTGGGAGACAACGAGCTCGCTTTGAATAACCTTGGGGTAGCGCTGTCGTCGCTCGGCAGACAGGATGAAGCCCTCGCCTATTTTTCCCGGAGTATCAAGCGCAATCCGACACAGGCGAACGCATACCATAACTATGGGGTGTGTCTGGTGGCCAAAGGAGACCAAACCGGCGCTGTTCCGTATTTCGAAAAGGCGATCGGATTGGATCCGAAGCTTGTCAATCCGCTTGTCCATCTCGGCCTTATTCAGAGCGACCGGGGCAACGTCGAGGGGGCGATGGAACACCTTGAGAAGGCTCTGAAAATTGATCCAAATAACCTGGATGTTCGCAACAATTATGGCACGATCCTCTCAACTCAGAGGAAATTTGACGAAGCGATACCCCATTTCCTGTTTGTGCTGAAAAAGGACCCTGCCCATGTGCAGGCAAGGATCAATCTGTCCCAGGCGTATGAAGAAGCCGGTCGCTATAGCGAAGCCATGACCGAGTATCGGACGCTCGATCAAACGATCACGCACAATAAGGGATATATCTATTACCGGATGGCACGGGTCCATTCACAGCAGAAAAAGTTCGCGGAATGCAAAGACTATCTTGAAATGGCCCTGAAAGACGGGTTTGATGTGTTGAAACTGATCACATCCGACAACGGGTTCATCCTTTTCAGAGAAACACCGGCGTATCACCGCCTCCTGGAAAATCAGTGATCTTTTTTCCGGCATTGGATGATCAGTGAACCTGCCAGCTCTCTGATGAGAGGTGTTTTTTCAACCATTGCGGTCATTCGCTCCGCCAGGTTCATCAGCCATGCCGGCGTTCGGGGGTGCAAAAAATCAAACGGTTCCACCAAGACATCGACAAATCCGACGCCGCGGAGTTTTTCCGCCACTCGCCACCGGAAAAAAGCCGTTTCATCGGGAGAATCGCCGGCGCTCCGCTTAATGAAAGGCACATTCTTGACCATGGCCACCTGCGGGTTCATCATATTGGGTTCGGTAAACATCATTCCACCACCGGGTTTCAAAATCCTGAAAAATTCCTCCAGCGCGGAATTGATTTCAAGATGATGGAGCGATGAACTCCCCACGACGAAATCAAGGCTCCCGGAGGCGAACTCCGTTTCACAAGCGTTTCCCACGATAAAATTGACGTTGGCCGAAGGAACTCTCTCCTTCGCTTTCATGATCAGGGCATCCGAAATATCGATGGAAAAAATGGCGTTATCGGTGCGGGCGAGCTCTTCCGTGAAAAGCCCGGTGCCGCAGCCGACCTCGAGTACGCGGCTTCGATGATTGCCTATAAATTCCTTGAATAATCGACATCGTCTGGCCCATCTCCTTCTGCCGGCGGGGGAAGACCAGTTCCAAATTTCCTCACCGTGCTCCCTGATGAATTCACCATGCCGTCTCTCGTTCAATAGTCTCTCATGATCGGACATGGCGCCTTCCTCAGTAGACCTCAATCGGGTCTTCGTGCGATGAAATCGCAATAAAATCTTCTATCTTCGGCATACGATGACCAATCCTTGGGATTATCCTTGGAGAGGATTTCGACAATGAAACCCAGCCGGCACAGTTCAGACAAATATTCATCGGCGGATGAACCCGCCTGAAGGAGTCCGTAAGGCCACAGTTCGCCGATGATGATCGTGTTGTCCGATCGGGAGAGCGTTTCTTTCATGCCTTTGATCACAAAGCAATCATAGCCCTGCACATCGATCTTCACAAAACCGATGTCGCCGCACTCATTTTTCAGGCAATCGTCCACAGCGACCATTCGAACTTCCACCTTCTCCCGCGATTCATCATTTTCGTAAAGATGATGATCGACATTCAACTTCTCGGATTTATAAAGAAAGGAGATGCCGCTTTTTTCTCCGCAGGCGGCCTTCACACGTTTTATATTCGTGAGTTTTTTTGTCAACCGCTTCAGGTGATTGAAATTCTCCTCCTCCGGTTCAAAGGCGTAGACGGTTCCGTTTTTCCCGACGCATCTCGATAGGAGTCGCGTATAAAAACCGATATTGGCGCCTATGTCCAACACGGACATCCCCGGCTTTACATGGCCGGTAATGAGGCCGATCTTATCGCGGTCCGAAAGACGCTTGTATGTCACATAAAGCACGCGATAAAGCGGAAAGCACCAACGGTAAAGACCGTTGAACCATGTGAAAACGCATTCTCTGTTCATGCCGATCCGCTTTTCCTTTCATCATCTTTTTTACTGCGGAACATGCCGGAGCTATGTGAATTTGATTCTTCTTGCCGCGAACATCACCATGCGCAGGAGCAGCCACCCATGCTTCCAGCGCCGGATATTCGTCGAGCCGTAAGTACGCGCCCTATAACGGACAGGCAGATCCACAATCTTCAACCCCAGCTTGGCCGCTCCGAAGATCAAATCATAATCGCCGAATGGATCGAAATCCCCGAAGGCTGTCCGGTTGGCCGCGATCAATTCATAGTCGCGCCTCCAGAGCACCTTGGTGCCGCAGAGCGTGTCTTTGATCGGCTGACCAAGCAGCCAGGAAAACGCCTGACTGAAAAATTTGTTCCCCAGGAAGTTGAAGAAGCGCATCGCCTCGTCTGCCATGGGATAAACGAGGCGCACCCCGTTGATAAACTCCCCCCGCCCTTCGTAAAGGGCATCATAAAAACGCGGCAGATCTTCCGGCGGCACCGTCAGGTCGGCATCAAGAATCATCACAATATCGCCGCTGGCGTGGGCGAGGCCCAGACGCACCGCGTCGCCTTTTCCCTTACCCGTCTGGCGAAGCAAGCGACTTCTGATCTCGGGGTGCGAGGCCATTTCCTTTTCGATGACAGCATAGGTGTCATCCTGCGAATGCCCTTCCACGAAAACCAGCTCCGTGCCCACACCCATATCCGGCACCCGGCTAAAGATCTCAGCGATATTCCCCGCTTCGTTGCGCGCCGCGACAATCACGGATACAATTGGATTTTCCCGCGTTTTTCCCTGACACGGTCGCGCCAGGAAGAAGTTGGTCATGGCAAGGAGCTTGAAAGGCCATGTCTTCACAAGAAATCTGTTGCATAAGTCGGTGATGACGGGTGTGCCGAGCGGCCAGAGTATCTCCTGCCAGCTACGGATGACTTCAAAACCGGCGAGGTTCAGAAGGTGATACACATCATCGCCCGTCAGCCAGTTCTGGGTCAGTCTGGGTTTCGCCAAGCCAAGCCGCTCCGCGATCAGCAGCGGCAGTTCCCACAGGCGGCTGTATGAGTTGATGATCAACCTTGTTCGAACATGACAGAGTCCTTTGAGTTGCTCAAATACCTTTTGCACATCCCAGAGGTCGTCGATAAGATCGGAAAGGATGATCACATCAAACGGACCCTCCAGCATGCCGAGGTCATGTCCGTCCGCTTCGATGAATTCAAGGTCGGGATGCAGGATCCTGGCGCGCCGCACCATTTCCGGAGAATCATCCACTCCGACGCCGAACGACGGCCGAAGGGATGCCAACAGATCCCCGTGCCCGCAGCCGACCTCCAGTATCCGTTGTCGAGGCGCCACCCAAAAGCCATAAATCTGGATCAGGCGCTCATGGTATATCCTGCCCCATCCCCTCCAGGAATCCATTTTGCGGGCGACGGAATCCCAATGGTTTCTCCGCGACTGCCGGTATGCAGCGAAATCGGCATCCAGTAACCTTCCCATGAATGCCTATCTACCAGCAATGTATTGACTTATCCAGACAATTATTATAAGGCGGCCTTCATGAGGATTCTTGGTGTCGATGTCGGAACCACCTCCATGAAAATGGGGGTCTTTGATGAAAGGGCGGATTCCGTCACGCTTGTCGGGCAGTCTTCGCAGGAATATTCCATCAACACATACAACGACGGTCTTTTCAGCGACATAGAACCGGAAAAGTGGCAGCGGGCGTTTGTATCAGGGTGTGAAGCCCTGGGAGACCTTCTGGCCACCGTGGATGTCATCGCGCTGTCCGGAACGACCCCCGGGTTTACAGCCATGGACGCCGAGGGAGGGGCTCTGTATCCCGCAATCCTCATGCTGGATCAGCGATCCCGGCAGCAGGCCCAGCGTATCATCGATGTCGTCGGCATGAGCACCCTGCTGGCCGAGACGGCGAACATGCCGGTAGCCGGCGGGTGTTCACTGGCAAGCCTCCTCTGGATCAAGGACAATCTCCCGGAGATCTACAAGAAAACCGCCGTTTTTGGCCACTCCAACACCTTTATGGGAAAATGGCTCACGGGGGCCTTTGCCATCGATCCCTCCTCGGCGTCTCTGACGGCCCTGTACCGCACGGTCAAAAACGATATGAGCTGGAGCGGGGAGATCGCCGGCGCCTTCGGCATCTCCCCGGAACGGCTGCCCCGGGTCATTCCCGCCCATGGGAGTCCGGGTCGCCTGAGGCCCGAACTGGCATCCCGACTGGGGCTGACGCGAGAGCCGCCCCTCGTGATCGGGGGAAACGATGCCGTCCTGGCCGCCTACTCGCTGGGCATCGAGGCCCCCGGTGAGACGATGAATGTCAACGGGACCTGCGAGATCACTCTGGTCTGCCTGCCGAAATGCCGCCCCTCCCTGAACTACAACGTACGCTGCCACGTCGTTCCCGGCAAATGGTTGACCCTGTACGTGATGAATGCGCTGGGGGTGGCCTATGAATGGTTTCGGAAGCTGTTCTGCAGCGAATGGTCTTTCGATGCCTATTACGGTGACTTTATGCCGAATGCCATCGACAAGTGGCTGGATCGGGAATCCGGGGTCACCTATGTCCCTTATCTCATGGGTTCCCGCTATTCACTGCAGCCCCTGAGGGCCGAATTTCTGGGGATGACCCAGGAAACGACCCGGGAAGAGCTGCTGGCGGCGCTGGTCAGGGGGCTCTGTCATTATCAGCGAGAGCATCTGAAGGAGATCGCCCAGGAGATTCCATTGAAGGAGGAGATCCACGTCACCGGCGGGGCGCTCAGTCCGTCGCTGATCCGTGCGAAGGCCAAATGGATGCGCGCATGCCGGTACCGCTTTGAGGAACAGTCCTCGATGAAAGGGGCCGCCCTGCTGGGTCGAAAATATCTATCTCAAATGCGTGCTTCGGGGACATGACCGGGAGCGCAACCCGGAAGTCCCGCTTGCGGGACGACGGGGCGCAACAAAAAAATGGTTACTTCCTTGCCGGGAAGCTCCCCGCCCTGCGGGCGGGGAGCTTCAATTCCAAGTCGTGCAAAGTTCTCGCTCACTGGGAGCGCCTGGCCTTCTCTCTGCTGAACGGTTAGACGGGATTCACCTCAATTGTGGGTCAGCCCTCCATCTTCGCCGCAACCGGACGCATGGGCGCCTCATTGACGGTCAACTGAAATACGTCCGGCCGGCTGTAGTGACCGACGACGTCAAAGTCGAACTTCCCGCGGCCGATGTCGTTGAGATCGAGGACCGCCGTCAGGATGGTTTCACCCTCGAAACAGGGGCCGGCCAGTACCTTGCCGAGAGGGCTGATGATAGCGCTGCCGCCGCGCATCAACACCGAATCGGGCGAATCGCCGAGGGATACACGCACGGTGTCCGGGAAATCCTTCTTGCGGATGAACTGGCATGCCGTCAGGACGAAGCAGCGCCCTTCCAGGGCCACGTGCCGCATCGACGCGAGCCAGGTGTCCTTATCATCAGCGGTAGGAGCACAGTACAACGCTACGTTCTTCGAGTACATCGCCATCCGCAGCATCGGCATGTAGTTCTCCCAGCAGATCACCGAACCGATCCGGCCGTACGGGCTGTCCACCGCCGTGAGGGTCGAACCGTCGCCGAACCCCCAGATCATCCGCTCCAGTGCGGTCGGCATGAGCTTGCGGTGTTTGCCGAGGAGCAAACCGTCCGGACCGAAGAAAAGGACCGTGCAGTAACAGGTGCCCCTGTCGCGTTCGATGATGCCCATCACGACGTAACACCCCTGTGCCGCTGCGGCCTCGCCGAGCCGCTGCGTCTGCGGACCGGGCACGTCGATCGCGGCGTCCAGGGTGAGCCGGAATTCCTCACGGCCTGCCTCATCGCGGGCACCGACCACAAGACCGTAGCTGAGCCCCTTGGGATACCCCGGGATGAAGGCTTCGGGAAACAGGACCACTTTCGCGCCGGTGGCGGCGGCTTCGCCGATCAGGCGAACCGCCTTGTCCACGCAGGCTTCCGTATCGAACGGCACCGCCGCCGCTTGCACCACGGCAACCTGAACCTTTGTCTCTTTCGCAGGCGAAGTCATTACACAGTTCCCCTCCATATCGGTCGGCGTCTCCCCACAGTTGACGATTTGTAAAAAAGGCCGGATGCCGCGTTGCGCTTCAGCCTTCGTCGTTGCGGCGTACGCCAAAGTACGCCGCACTCCTCAGGATTCGCGCGCCTTGCCTGCGGCCTTTTTACGAAGTCGTCCCATTTTCACGTCTTTTTTAGACTTTTTACGAGGTCGTCACAGTTAGCCCATCGCTCGTTTGATCAACCTCGTGATTTCTCCTTCTTCAGGAAACCGCTGCCCCTCGATCTTTTGCATCGAGTAGATCAGCTTGCCGTTGCACGTCACATCGAAGACACCGCCGCCGCCTTTAATCAGTTTGATGCTTGAATCAGGATACTGTGCCTTCACTTCTGCTTCCACACGGGAAGCTTGAGGAAGATAGTTTCAAACAGCGCAATATTCAATAAAGATGTTCATGACGCCTCCTTCCCTTTCGTTCCAAATGGCTGTCAGGTCCATCTCACGACGGATTCACAAGCCGCGCAGCGGCCGGCTTGGAATGACTATTCGACGTTCACGTTGCCGGGTTTCGTTCAAGGTTCAAATACGTGCTTCATGAAATGCTCCTATTATTTCCGCTGGCTTCGCCGTTGGGCACGCTCTTTATGATCCTACAGTCTTCCTTAAATAGGTATGGTCACAGAAACTGTCTCCCGTACCGATCTGATGCTTTCTTTCAAAGGACCACTTGTCGGCGTTCTCCCGTGCAATCGCCCAGTCGGCCTCGCACACATAGGGGCTTAACTTCTCAAGGCCAACGCCATTTAGCACCTCGCAGAACGGGCAGTTAGACACTCTAAGCCTAATGATGTCTTTTGTCTCTTCCACTACATCGATGTCGTACAGCGTCTTCCAAAGCCAGAACCTGGCCTTCATCTTTTGGGCAAATTCGTCGAAATCCTCGGCACGCGCGATCTCCGGCACCCAAAACTCAAGGGAACGTTTGGCGACATGAGTCAGGGAGCGCCCGACGGCCTTGATCGCCTTGTCTCTCCCGACCAATACGGAAAGGATATGGGCATAGGCGATCACTGAACTCAGGAAAATACCGACTAGCGCATTCCGAAACAATTTCTTCATTACTCATCCTTGCCCAACATGGGTATCGATCATGGTCGTACTGACGTCCTTGTGCCTTAATAACTCCTGGATTGTCCGGATATCGTAATCGTCTTCCAGAAGATGTGTTGCAAACGAATGTCGAAAAGTATGACAGCCGACGTGTTTGACAATTCCGGCTTTTTTGACGGCTTCCCTTTCAATAAAACCCTTTTGAAACATTCAGAATACCACCCGCGAGCCTGCAATGCCGATCAGAATACGAGGCGAAATGTCAGTGAATCAATCATTTTATGGAACATTTGTCAATGATTTTGATCACCATTTGCTTCCCTTGGAGGCCAACTCCTGATATAAGGCGCCGGAAAAGAAGATTCACATGAGGATATACGGAATTTGATCTATCTAAAAGACATCAGCCTCTCGTTTGCCGACCGGAAGATCTTCGAGCGGATCAACTGGACGATCACGGACCGGAGCCGGGTCGGCCTGGTCGGAGACAACGGGACGGGAAAGACGACACTCCTGCGGGCGATCCTTGGCAGCGTCGATCCGGATGCGGGATCGATCGAGATTCCCGACCGGAAAAGGGCGACAATCGGCTACCTCCCCCAGGATCTCGTCGAGCTCGAACCGGTGCCGCTGATGGACTATCTCCGGCAGAAGAGCGGCCTTGCGGCCTTGGATTGGGCGGTGAAGCGCGGCGAGGAGGCGCTCTCCCATTCCGACGCCGACGACCCGGCCCACGAGAAGCTCCTGAAGGACTATGAAAACGCCGTCGCCTCTTTCAATGCGAAGGACGGTTACGCCTTTGCGGCAAAAGCCAAGCAGATCCTCGCCGGCTTCGGATTCAGGAACAGCGATTTTCAGAAGAACTGCGGGGATTTCTCCGGCGGCTGGAAGATGCGCATCATGCTCGCCGTCATCCTTCTTTCCCAGCCGGATATCATGCTCCTCGACGAGCCGACGAACCATCTTGACACGGAGAGTCTGGAGTGGCTCGAGAGCTGGCTCAAGGACTATCCCGGGACGATCCTCGCCATCGCCCACGACCGGGTATTTCTGGACAAGATCGTCACCGTGATCGCCGAGCTCGCCAACCGGACGATCACGATCTACAAAGGGAACTACTCCTACTACCTCCGCGAGAAAGATCGCCGCCGGGAGGCCCTGAAAAAGGAGATGGAGCTCCAAAGGGCGGAGATCAAGAAAATCAGGGAATTTGTCGAGAGATTCCGCTACAAGGCCACGAAGGCAAGCCAGGTCCAGAGCCGGATCAAGATGCTGGAGAAGTTCGA
>CAZINF010000102.1:0-12190 GCA_964540555.1 uncultured Syntrophus sp.
GATCAACGAGGGGAGGATCGTCGCCTCGGGAAGTCCGGAGGAGATCATCCGCGGAACCTGTCCTGGACGACCGGACGCCGACCTGAACGACGCCTTTGTCACCCTGATGTCCGGGAGTAACGGGAGGGGAGCTGCATGAACAAGGCAACCGGGAACCGCGCCGCGGCGCCTCCCCACCGCGCTGAGGGGAAACCGAAGGGCGGGGCACCGACTGCTCCCGTCGTAAGAAGGGCTGATATGAGTAAGGGAGGCCGTATATGACGCAGATGATTTCCATTCCGAGAAAACCGCGGATCGTCGGGGTGATGGGGAGCCGCCGTGAGGAACCGGAGGTCCGGGAACAGGCCCGTCTCCTGGGGGAAGCCATCGCCCGGCGGGGCCATGTCCTGCTCACCGGCGGCGGCACGGGCCTCATGCGGGCGGCCTCCGAGGGCGCCCAGGTGGCAGGGGGACTGGTCATCGGGATCCTCCCCAACGACCGGCAGCGGCCGATGGATGGCTATCCCAACGAGTTCGTCGATATCGCCGTCTTCACGGGGATGTACGAGGGCCGGAACGTCATCAACGCCAAGACGCCGCACTGTCTGATCGCGCTCGCCGGCGGCGCGGGAACGCTTTCGGAGATCGCCCTGGCCCTCCGGGCCGGCACACCGGTGATCGGCCTGAACGCCCCGGAGGTGTCACTCGCCGGATCGGAGGAGATCGTCCGGGTCGCCACAGTGGAGGAGGCCCTCCGGGTCATGGACCGGATCCTCGCCGGGGGAAAAACAACAAACTGAGGGAGTCATTATTTTAGGTTCATCCGGTTTAAGCGCACCTGCTAAAAATTCTTCGCTTCCTCTGCAATATTTGACATGACGCATAGGAAGGTGTAGATTTCGAATCATAATCATCAAGGACATGGGAACAGTTGCGGTAATTTCTTAATGCCTTTTACAAAAGGATGATGAATCTTTTATTGGATGTCCTGATATTTAATGATCGTGGTTTGGAGGTGATCGCATGAGTGTTGAGGAATTAAAAATAGAGATCCTTCGTCTGAATCCGGAGGCTCGCGCCAATTTAGCTCGGGAGATACTGGCCAGTTTAGATGCCATGAACGAGTCCGAAATTGAAGCGCTCTGGGCTGAAGAAGCTCTCCGTCGTGATGAGGAACTGGATAGCAGAGATGCCCGTGCGTTCCCGGCAGATGAGGTACTTGCCCGCGCACGATCTCGCCGAAAATGAGCAGATTGCTTTCGATACATGAGACTGCGGAGGTCGAGATCAATGAAGTCGCCGATTTTTATGATCTGGTAAACCCCGGGCTTGGGATGGTATTTATCAATGAGATTCATAGAACCATTCAAAACATCGATATGTTTCCTGAAGCAGCCCCGATAGTCCGGGGGCGCATCAGAAAGAGAACGCTGCTTAAGTTTCCGTATTCACTGATTTACTCGCTCCGACCCGACGAAATAAGGATTCTCGCTGTGGCACATCAGAAGAGACGCCCCTTTTACTGGCACGGTCGCCGCTGATGTGAGGCAAACAATAACCCACATATTTAAAGTGGCCCATGTAGGCATATAAATATAGAGGAGTTTACAGTGAATCTCCGGAATGTCCGGGCGATCGCCGGCAAGGAGGTCTATCATCTGGTCCGGGACTTCCGGAGCCTCTACCTCGCCTTCGCCGTCCCGCTGCTCCTCATCCTTCTGTTCGGCTACGCTCTCAGCCTCGATGTGGAGAATATCGAGACGGTCGTCGTGGACTTCGAGCAGACCGACTCGAGCCGCGACTTCATTCGCCGCCTGGAGGCCTCTCCCTATTTCCGGATCGCCGCCCAACTCCCCAATACCGAAGCGGTAAAGGAGGCGCTCGATCATGGCCGGGCGACGATGGCCGTGATCATCCCCGCCGGATGGTCCGCCGATCTCCGGGCGGACCGCGAGGCCGCCATCCAGGTCCTCCTCGACGGCAGCGATCCGAACTTCGCCGGGATCGCCCGGGCGTACATCACCGGCTTCATCGAAGGCGCCAACCGGAAACTCCTCGTCGAGTTTCTGAACCGCCAGGGGATGGAGCAGATCCGGCCACCCCTGGAGGGGCGCTTCCGGATCTGGTTCAACGAGGATCTGGAGAGCCGGAACTTCATCATTCCGGGGATCATCGCGATCATCATCATGATCGTCGGGGCGATGCTGACTTCGCTCGTCATCGCCCGGGAATACGAAAACGGGACGATGGAGACGATCCGGTCGCTCCCCATCAGCGCCGGGGAATTGCTCCTGGGAAAGGCGATTCCCTACTTTCTTATCGGACTGACCGACGTCCTGATCGCCGTCCTCATGGGGCAGGCGCTCTTCGGGATCGTCATGAAGGCCAGTTTCTGGCTGATGATCCTGGCCTCGTCGCTCTATCTGATGGTCGCCCTGACGCTGGGACTGCTCATCTCGTCGGTCACAAAATCCCAGTTGGTCGCGAACCAGACAGCCGTCCTGATCACCTATCTCCCATCGCTTCTCCTTTCGAACTTCGTCTTTCCGGTGATCAACATGCCGAAATTTCTTCAGCTCTTCTCCTCCGTCATTCCGGCAACCTACTACATCAATATCCTCTCCGGCATCTACCTCAGGAACCTGGGACTCGCCTACCTCTGGCCCGATCTCGCGATCCTGACCGGAATGTTTCTCATCCTGGCGGCCGCCAACTGCATCGTTCTCAAACGGGGGGGACTCTGAGATGAACAGCTTCGCCCCAGATTGGAGACTTTACCGACTATTTGCGAGGGTATCGAGATGAGCTGGCTTCGCATCCGTGAAATGGTCCGCAAGGAATTCATCCAGCTCTTCCGCGACCGGAAGAACCGTCCCATCCTGATCATGGCGCCGCTCATCCAGCTCCTCGTCTTCGGTTACGTGGTCAATTACGACATCAAGGACATCCGCGTCGCCCTGATCGACCAGTCCCGCACACGGGAGAGCCGGCTTTTGACCGACGCCTTCACCGCCGGCCGGATCTTCCGGATCACCCACCTGCCGGGAACCCCCGGTGAAATGGAAAATCTTTTCCTCGCGGCAAAGGTTGATCTGGGGATCAAGATCCCCCCCGACTTCAGCAGCCGTATCCGACGCGGGGACACCGCAGAAGTCCAGATCATCGCCGACGGCGGGATGAGCAACATGGCCTCGGTCCGGATTGCCTACACGACGATAGTCATAGACCGCTTCAACGGAGAGCTGATCAAGGAACTCTACGGACGCGAGCTTAAATATGGAAAGATCGACGGCCGGATCCGGACCTGGTACAATCCGAATCTCGACAGCCAGCACTTCTTCGTCCCGGGGATCGTCGCCTTCGTCGTGATGCTGATCTCGCTTCTGTTGACGTCGATTGCCATCATCAAAGAGCGGGAGGCGGGAACGATGGAACAGCTCATCGTGACGCCGCTCAAACCGATCGAACTGATCATCGGCAAGACCATACCGTACACGATCATCGCCATCGGCCAGATGGTCATGGTCACACTGGTCGCACTATACTGGTTCGAGATACCGCTTGCCGGGAGCGTTCCGGCCCTCTTCCTGGCGACCTGCCTCTTCCTCCTGAGCACCCTGGGCACCGGACTTTTCATCTCGACGGTGTCGAAGACCCAGCAGCAGGCAATGATGACGACCTTTTTCTTCATCCTCCCCTTTTTCATGCTCTCCGGCTTTGTCTTTCCCATCGCCAATATGCCCACCGTCGTTCAGTGGTTGACATATCTCAACCCCCTGCGCTATTTTCTCGTCATCATCCGCGGTATCTTTCTCAAGGGGGTGGGGCTGCAGATCCTCTGGCCCCAATACGCCGCGCTAACTGTCCTCGGGATCGCGGTCTTCGCGGGAGCAGTCGGGCGTTTCCGGAAACGGCTGGATTAGGAGATTCGCGCTGACTGGATCTGATCATCCCGATGTGGTATGATTAGGCGGAAGGAATTCGAATGATGCTCAAGGTCGTAGAAAACGAGCCGGCCATCAGAAAGTATCAGCGTCAGTTTGTCAGGGCTTTAAAGCCTCTAGCGGAGGAGACGATCCCCGTCAAGCTCGGCCATCTGGGCGCCAGCGAGAAGGTAAAAGTCTCCTGGTCGGAGAGGCTCGGCATCTGGTTCTTTTCCCGGAAGGTTGCCGGTACTCGTTACTGGAATGCCTTCGGTGTAGGCCGGCCGGAAGTCGGCGCAGCCATCGCGATCACCTGCGAGATCAATTTCCCCCTCTGCGGCATCGACCGGCGGACGGGCGGCGCCTTTGCCCAGAACCGGGCAGGGCAGGTCTTCATCGTCCATCGGGGAAAGCTGGGCGGCGGGAGAAAGGGGATCGGCAAATCCCTCTTCGAGGACCGCTACCGGGGGGTCTGGGAAATCATGGACGACGGCGGCGAGGAGACACCCGTAGCCGTCATAGGGCAGCTCAATTCCCCGCGTCTTGCCAGAGCGATCGCCCAGTTCATCAGGAAGATCGCCTGGATCAAGGAAAAGGCCTCCGTCCTCACTTCCCAGACCGAGCTCACCTTCGACGAACTTTGCGTGCATGAGGAGCTGATCGGCGCCCGGCATTTCGAACCGGAGCGGGAAACCGGCGCCGAATGCGACCGCGGACTGATCGTCCGGGACCTGGCCGAGGCATTGAAAAAATGCAGCCTCCGGACAGGGAATGACGACCACCACGAATTACTGGTCATGGGCCGGGAAAGCCGTATACAAGCGATCTTTCAGATCCTGACCGAGATGACGCCTTCCGGTATTAACGCCGGGGCAATGCAGCTCCTCCTGAACGGCCTGGGCCTTCCCGAAAAGCCTCTGCTCATTCTCGCCCTCCCCGGGGCTCCGGTAAACGCCCTCCGGGAAAAACTCAAGCGCCTCGACATCGACCTTTTGACATACACCTGGCAGGAAAAGAGCGCGGTCTTCCCGGACCTTGATGACTTTCTCCCCCGGATCAAATCCTGACGGCTTCGTAAAAAGCCCGGATGCTGCGTTGCGCTTCCTTCCTCGTCGTTACGGTATTTTTTTGTTTGACAAAAGATTTTCGACAATCTACCATCCTCCCCGCATCGACCGGCGGCGAGGGTGTCGTCTGGCTTCCATGCACCCCGCTCATCGGGGGGATATTCATCGATTCCGAATGGAGGAGCGCCCTTATGCCGGATTTCACCCACTGTCCCGTCGTAGATAACCATTGTCATGTCCTTGAACCCGAAAAAGGGACCATCGAACCCATCTGGCTTGCCCGGGAGTTCTTCCACGGCATCGCCGACACCCCCATCGCCGGCGAAGCCAAGACCAAGCTCTGGGGCGCAACCGAGGACCTTCTGTTCCACTTTCCCCATATGGGCGTCGTTCTGACGGCGGTCTGCCGGCTTGCCGGGCTGTTCGGCTGCGAACCCACTCTCGAGGCGGTCACCGCAGAGAGGAACCGCCGGACGGCGGAAGCGGGACTGGCCGGCTATGCAAAAATGCTTTATACGGACGCCGGTATCGTCTGCTCCGTCATGGACTCCAATCTTCCGATCGACGATCCGATCCTCGATCTGACCCCGGGTTTGAAAATCCGGCTCCTCCAGATGGATCCGCTCCTCAGGAACCTCCTGACATCGAGCGGCTCCTACGCCGAGCTTCTCCGCAGTTTCCAGGATGCCGTCGAGACTTCGATCCGGACGGACGGCTTTGTCGGCATCAAGTCCCACCTGGGCGAGCTCGTCGGCTTCGGCGCCCCGCAAGTGGAGGCCGACGAGGCCGCGCGGATCTACCCCGCCGCCAAAGCGGGGGAAGGCGAGGCCTTCAAGAAGCTTTACGTGGCCGTCTGGTTGGCGACGATGCTCCAGGCCCAGGAGCTGATGTTTCCCATCCACATCCACACCGGAATCACCGGAGGTCTCTGGAACGGCCCGGTCGCAAACACCGATCCGTTCCTCCTCGTTCCGATTCTTCGTCAGCCCCGTTTTCTTCGGACGCGTCTCGTCCTCCTCCACGCCGGCCACCCCTGGATGCAGCACGCCGCCATGATGGCCCACACCTTCCCCCATGTATGGGTCGACACGAGCTGGGCGACCCCCTGGTCTTCCCAGCGGATCGTCGAGTGCTACCGTGATGTGCTCGGACTGACCCCTCTGTCAAAACTGATGATCGGCAGCGGCGGTCACGGTTCACCGGAGGTTTCCTGGCTTGCCGCGAAGACGGCGAAAATCGCCCTCGGCGAGGTCCTGACGGACGCCGTCCGCCTGGGGCTGATGACCGAAAAAGATGCGGAAAGGACGGGGCGGATGATCCTTCACGACAACGCCGCCCGGATGTATGGTTTGAACAATGAAGATCGATCCTGATGCATGTATCGTCTGTCTTGAATGTATCGACTTCTGCCCGATGAACTGCATCGCCATGACGGATGATACTGTCGCGATCGACCAGGATGAGTGCGTCGAATGCGGCGTCTGCCTGCGCGCCGGCGTCTGCCCGATGGACGCGATCCACATGCCGGTGGAATCGA
Organism: uncultured Syntrophus sp.; assembly: GCA_964540555.1. Lineage (GTDB taxonomy): Bacteria > Desulfobacterota > Syntrophia > Syntrophales > UBA5619 > JAKAFS01. The sequence continues at coordinate 6,507 of CAZINF010000102.1, forward strand.
TGCAGCACCCCCGCGCCATCCGCGCCCAGTTCAGCGACCCGGGGGTCCAGCATCCCTCGACGAATCAGGGGGGTCGGGGCACCGAAGAGATGAAGACAAACGACGTCACGGGACGCATCCGTCGGGGCGAGTACGGCATGGCCCTCGAGTTCGGCCGCCCCGGCACGGGCGCCCGGATGACCGACCTCGAAAAGGTCCTCAAGGTCTTGGTGACGATGGATGTGGAACTGGAAAAAGACAATGCCGTCTTTGCCCTTCTGGAGGAACCGCTCACTGGAGGGGTAAAACCGGAATTCCGGAACGAAAAAGTCCTTTCCGCCATCCTCGAATTCAAGATCCCGGAGGATCAATTGGAACATGTGGTCGGGCGGCTTCTGCCTGTCCTTGCCGAGGTCGACACCGTCGTCTCCTGGGGGCTTGTGTCCCGCTTTGCCGAAGACGGCACACTTCCCGTCCGGTCCAGACTTCAAGCCCTGGGGATTCCCGCCCGCCCGAATGCAAAAATCAATATGGGGCTGGGACGCCCCATCGCCGAACCCTGAGGAGATCCGCCATGAGTCATTCACTGCACCGCCACGGAACGGCGCAACAGCTTCAGAACGACTATACGTTCTATGCCCGGACTTCCCGCTTCGTCAACCGGGAAGGATGCGGCCCCAAACTCCGGAAGATCCTCAGCATCCTCCTCGAAGAAACGAGGGTCGTCAACTTTGGTTCCAGCCATACCGGAAAGAGCTACAAGGCAGGCCTCGACCCCGATGACTATGCGGCCACCCTGGACAAGGCCTACGGCGTCGCCGCCTGCTTTTCCGACAGAGAAGCGGTCCGGTCAATCCTGAATAAGCTCAGGGAGGCGGACACGGGAATCTCGATCGTCATCAGCGGCCTGATCGATGAGATCGTGAAGATTGCGGGGGATCTCGATCTCAAGCCGCACACCGCCTTCCTCTCGCTGGGCATCCACGGGAAGAAGGCGCTCCTTCCCGGGGATCAGGTTCTGCAGATCACGACGATGTGCGGCCACGGCATGGTTTCCGCCAAACTCTCCACGACCGTCATCGAAAAGGTGAAGGCGGGGAAGATGACGCCCGAGGCGGGCGCCCACCTCCTTGCACAACCCTGTCCCTGCGGGATATTCAACACGGAACGCTGCAGCGCCATCATCGAGGAGTGCCGAAGTGAAAAGCGACCCAATCCGTTGTGAAGCTCCCCGCCCACAGGCCGGGGCTTCCCGGTAAGGAAGTGTTTATTTTCGATGCGCCCCTCAACCCCGCTACAAGGCGGGGCTTGCGGGATGCGCTCCCGGTCAGGTGCGAACCGATAATGGATTTTTTTACGAAGCTGTCGATCTCCATGCCGCAGGGAATGACGACGGCCTCGTAAAAAGTCCAAAATCCCTCCCCCTTGACGGGGGTTAGGGTGGGGGGGGGGGAGGGTAAACGTGACTTTTTACGAGAGCATCAATGATGGTCATCCCGAGGGATAACAGGAGAGGATTATGGAAGCGCAGGAAGTTTTGATCTACGACACCACTTTGAGGGACGGCACTCAGAGCGAACGCATCAATTTCTCCGCCGAAGAGAAGCTGCGAATCGCCCAGCGTCTGGACGAGATGGGATTTCACTACATCGAAGGGGGATGGCCGGGCTCCAATCCCAAGGACCTCCGCTTCTTCGAGATGGCGAAAGGGATTCCCTTCCGCAATGCCCGCCTCACCGCTTTCGGAAGCACGCGGAAACCGGGCGTACAACCTGAAGCCTGCCGCAACCTCAGAGCCCTCCTCAAAGCCGGGACGCCGGCCATCGCCATTTTCGGAAAGAGCTGGGATCTCCACGTCAAGGAGATTCTCGGAATCCCGCTGGACGAAAATCTCCAGATGATCCGTGACTCCATCGCCTTCCTGAAAGCGAAAGAGAAAGAGGTCATCTTCGACGCCGAGCATTTCTTCGACGGTTACCTGCGGAACCCCGCTTACGCCCTGGCGACCCTGAAGGCGGCCCTTGCCGCCGGAGCGGACCGGATCGTCCTTTGCGACACGAACGGCGGCACTCTGCCCCACGACCTGACCGAGGCCGTACTGAAGGTGGCAACGATCATCCCTCCCGAACGCCTCGGAATACACACCCATAACGACTGCGGACTCGCTGTGGCCAACAGCCTCGCTGCCGTCCGGGCGGGTGTGACCATGGTTCAGGGAACGGTCAACGGATACGGGGAGCGGTGTGGAAACGCCGATTTGACCGCCGTGATCGGGAATCTCCAGCTCAAGATGCACCGGAAGTGTCTCCCGGAAGCCTCGCTCAGGCAGTTGACGAATCTCTCCTATTATGTGAGCGAAGTGGCGAATGTGCGGCCGCTCCCCTTCCGTCCCTTTGTCGGACGGAGCGCCTTCGCCCACAAGGGAGGCATCCATGTCGATGCCGTTGCCAAAAACCCCCAGGCCTATGAACATATTCACCCGGAACAGGTGGGCAACAGCCAGCGGGTCCTTGTCTCCGATCTCGCCGGAAAGAGCAACATCGCTTTCAAGGCCAGGGAGTTCGGCATCGACGTCGGGGACAATGACGCGTTGAACCGGAAGATCGTCCGGGAGATCAAGCGGCTGGAGGACCAGGGATTCCAGTTCGACGCGGCCGATGGGTCGCTGGCGCTCCTGATGAAGAAGATCACCGGCGCCTTCAAGGAGCCGTTTACGCTCCAGAGCCTCAATGTCACCCACGGGAAGACCGGTAACAATCCCTCCCTTTGCCAGGCGACGATCAAGATCTCGGTAGGCGACGAAGTGGAGCTGACCGCGGCGGAGGGGAACGGCCCGGTGAACGCCCTTGACAATGCCCTCAGAAAGGCGTTGACGAAATTCTACCCCCAGATCAGCAGGATGCACCTGATCGACTTCAAGGTCCGGATCGTGGAGGGAAGCGAAGGAACGGCGGCGCGGGTCAAGGTGCTCCTGGATTCCCGGGACGGGGAAGAGGTGTGGAGCACGATCGGCGTTTCCGAGAACATCATCGAAGCGAGTTGGCAGGCCCTCATGGACAGCATCCAATACAAACTGTGCAAGGACGACCAGAACAGGAACAGCTGATGCATCGACGGCTTCGTAAAAAGGCCGCAGGCAAGGCGCGCGAATCCTGAGGAATGAGGCGTACTGTTGCGTACGCCGCAATGACGAAGGATGACGCGAAACGCAGCATCCGGATTTTTTACGAAGCCGTCATTGATAATCGCCTCTGGTTCTGATATATGGCCACAGAGGACGAAATGCTTGTAGCCATCAACAGTCAGAACCCTCAGATGCGGTTGATCCGCCGGGCGGTGGAAATCCTGAAGAGCGGGGGGATCATCATCTACCCGACCGACACGGTCTACGGGATGGGATGCGATCTGTTCAACAAACGGGGAATCGAGAGGATTTACGATGTCCAGCGCCGAAACCGGAAGCAGCCTCTGAGCTTCATCTGCTCGGATCTCAAAGACATCAGCCGCTATACGCGGGTCTCCGATGAGGCCTACAAAATCATGAAGCGTCTCCTCCCCGGCCCCTACACTTTCATACTCGAAGCCTCCCGAATCGTCCCCAAGATTATCCTCCCCAAGCGGCAAACCACCGGTATCCGGATCCCCGACAACCGGATCTGCCAGACTCTCGTCGCCGAGATGGGCTCTCCCATCATCAGCACCAGCGTCAAAGACGAAGACGGGGAGCTCCTCAGCGATCCCCGGGTGATCGCTGAGCTTTTCAGCAAACGGGTGGACATGATTATCGACGGAGGCATCATCGCAGCGGCTCCGTCCAGCGTGATCAGCCTCCTCTCGGAAGGGGTCGAGGTGATCAGGGCAGGGAAAGGCGATGTGTCCGCCTTTACATAGAAAGGAGCTTTATGAAAAAACAGATGCTCATCAATGCCGTCCATCTGGAACAGAAGCGCATGGCCATCGTGGAGGACGGCAAGCTGGTCGAATTCAACATTCAGATGGCCGTAAAGGAACCGATCACGGGCAATATTTACAAGGGGCTCGTCATGAAGGTGGAACGGGGCCTCCAGGCCGCCTTCGTGAACTACGGCGGGAAAAGGGACGGTTTTCTCCCGCTCAAAGACGTCAGTTACAACAATTTCGCGGAAACCAATGGCCGGGAGGGAAGCAGGCCGACGTTGAAGGCAGGACAGACGGTCCTCGTCCAGATCCTCCGCGAGGTGAGCGAGCGGAAAGGGGCGCTCCTGACCGCCTACATCTCACTGCCGGGACGATATCTCGTCCTCCTTCCGAACAAGGAGAGCAGCGGCATCTCCCGGAAAATCGAGGACGAAGGCGACCGGAAAAGGCTCAAGGAGCTTGTCGAGCAGATCACAACCGAAGACGGGCTCGGATTTATCGTGCGGACGGCCGGGATGAATCGGACCAAGCAGGAGCTGTCCCGCGACTACCAGCACCTTTCCCGGCTCTGGAAGGAGATCCAGAAAAGGGCCGCAGAAACAGCGGCGCCGGCGTTGATCTACCAGGAAAGCGCCTTCGGCGTCCGGTCGCTTAGGGACTACTTTACACCGGACATCGAGGAGATCCTGGTCGACGACATGGAGACCTTCCGGCAGATGCGGGCCTATTGCAAAGCCGTCGCCCCCCGCAACGTAAAAGTCATCAAGCTGACCAAGGAAAAAAACCCTCTCTTCGATAAATACCAGTTGGAGGATCAGATCCGGGTCATCTACCAGGATCGTGTGGAGCTGAAATCCGGAGGCTACCTCATCATCAACCCTACCGAGGCGATGATCACCATCGACGTGAACTCGGGTCGGGGCTCCGGCAAGCGGAATGTTGAGGAGACCGCCTTCCAGACGAACATGGAAGCGGCGGAGGAGATCGCCCGCCAGCTCAGGCTGCGCGACCTCGGGGGGCTGGTCGTCATCGACTTCATCGACATGATGGACCAGAAGCATGACGCCGAGGTGGAAAAGGTCTTCAAAAAGGCCATCGATCTGGACCGGGCGCGGATCCAGCTCTCCCATATCTCCAAATTCGGCATCATGGAACTCTCGCGCCAGAAGAAGCAGTCGACGATCCAGGAGATCAGCTATACACCCTGCCCCTTCTGCCGGGGACGGGGGGTCCGGCCGTCCCTCGAATACACCGCCCTGACCGCCTACCGGAAGATCGAAACGCAGGCCGTCAAGGGTCTCTCCTCCCAGATGAAGGTGAACCTCCCCTATGAGGTCGCCGACTATCTCCTGAATCAGAAACGCCCCGAGATCAGCCATCTGGAGAGCGAGTACGACATGTCGATCCACATATCCGGAAACCCAGATATGGCATGGGACGAATGCAGAATCGAAACGACGAAGCGGGAAGCGCCGCAAGCGCCGGAGCCCGCCAAGCGCGCATTGGAGAGCGAGGAGCCCCTGAAGGAAACGGAAGACGAAGAGGCGGAAGAACCGGAACCCGAGACGCAGCAAATGATCGAGGAACCGAAGAAAAACGGGCCGGCTCAGCCTCCTGCCGAGAACCACGAACCGGCAAAGAAGAGACCCCACCGGCGCTCCCGCCACAGGAGGAAGAAACCGGGTGAAAAGCCTGCCGAGGGAGTTCCGGCAGGCACTCCGGCAGTTGTGCCTCCTGCGGATGTGGAAACGAAACCGCTGCCCGGGGTGTCTCCGCCTGCGCGTGAGCCGGTCCGGATCAGACCGCCG
>CAZINF010000103.1:0-12094 GCA_964540555.1 uncultured Syntrophus sp.
GTTTTCGACGGTACCATTCTGTCATGTGGGGAACGGCCCTTGCCTGCCTTTTTGCATTCAACCCAGGATTTCATTCATTTATGAACAATGTCATAACGGACATACCTTTCCTTCTCTTGTCCACGCTTTCAGTGCTGATGATCGGGAAAGTGGTGATTGAAAGACAACGGATACTCTCAACGAACGCCGACCATTTATTGCTCGGGGTTCTTATTGCGCTCTCTTTTTTTGTCCGAACAAATGGCATACTCCTTCTTATGACGCTGGGTGTCGTCCATCTTACCAGGATAGCGAAAGATGCGCTATCTCAGTCCAGCACAGGCGCCAATGGTCCGAGGCGCCTGAGAGGTATCTTCTTCCGGCTCTATCGAAATGTACGAGAAGATGTATGGACTCTTCTCTTTCCGTATATCTGTTTCGCGACATGTGTGCTGGTTTGGCAATATGTTTTCCCCGAAGGGGGATCAACTTATGTCTCACAGTTCAAGGGTCTGACGTTTTCGATCATTAAGGATAATGTGTATTTCTATGCCAAGTCGCCGTTAAGCTTCTTCGCCATACCCACTGCACCTGGTGCGATATTGGCAAAATTGTTGTTTTTGACGAGCATTCCATTGGTCGTCGCCGGCGTTTTTAGAAGGTTTGGCAAGGATTACCACATCGTAGTCTACGGCGCTCTGACTCTTTTGCTATATGTTTTTTGGCCCTACCAGGATGGGAGGTTCATCTCTCCTTTGCTTCCGTTCTACATTTCGTTCGCGCTGACAGGTCTGGAGGGGAGTGTTACTGCGAGCCGCAGGGGTTGGCGATCAAACATTCTCCGTGCACTTCCGGTCATCTTCGTGATCCTTTCTTTTTGCTGGCATTCCATTGCATTCGCTCACAAGAATCTGCTCGACGAGCGGATAGAACCCACTGGGCCGTATGTCTCAACATCACAAGATGTCTTCTCATTCATTTCGCACCATACCGATCCCAATAGCATAATCGTGTTCTTCAAGCCTCGTGCGATGCGATTGTTCACGGGGCGGCAATCGATAATGACCGGAAAAGTGGAGGAATTGAAGCGCGGTGATTACCTGTGCATGTATCTAAGAGACGATGCTTATGACCAATTAACTTATGGGGATGTAACCAACCTCACAGAGGGAGGTCAGGTGCAGCTTGTGTATCAAAACAAAGACTTTCAGGTATTCCGAATTGGCGACTTGATAAAAGCTTAAAAGCTTATATCGAATAATTAGTCCACTGTTTCCTGAAGGAGGGTTTCATTAAACATTTGGCCCCGCAGGTTCCGCATTTGAGCTCTACAGGCCACTCGTAGTTTAATGTCTCGGGCAAATCAATGAGGGACTGGCATGTGGGACATTTGGTGGAGGATCTCTTTTTTATTGCAGACTCTGGGGCAACCGGCTGCTCCGGGAAGGTTTTGTTGACAGCCTGCGGCTCCGTAGCAGGAGGGCGGATAGGTTCTGCCGATTTCGCGATCACCGGTGCGGATTCAACTGGAGGCGGAGCCGGATGCGGACTCGATTCAGCGAAGGGGGCAGATGGCCTCGATTCGCCGGCCTTTATGGAATTATCCGCTTCTTTAGGATGTATCACCGTCATGATGGCTTTGCGGATCCGTTCACTGTCATCCATCCCCTCCATCGATTTGAATCTGCCATAATCTTCTTTGGAGAGTGTCAGCTTCGCTTCAACGGTATGGGAGTTAAGCAGGGCTGTTTGAAGATCCCCGAGAGTTTCGGCAATAGTCGCTATCCGGCATGCTGCCTCTCGAAGCTGCGTCTGTAATCTGCTGATCAGATTAATGGCAGGAAGCGTCTGACCCTCATAGGATACTTTTGCGTCTGCCAGGTTGATAATTCCCATATCGTTCCTCCCGTGTGTATTATGAGAAATAAAAGAAGTGGTCTTGTATGTCAAGGGGATTTTTATTGTTGGACGTCTGGGGATTGGACTAAAAAAAGCGGCACCGAGCGAACACTTTTTCTCTGCTGCCTTCATCTGGTTATCCTTTTTTCCGAGTGTAGTGCGTCGTCTTTTTGACGGTTAATCGTCTTAAAGTCATGTATAATCACGCTGTGTCCTTGAAATATCAAGAAAAAAATAAGGTGACAGATGGTTTGAAACTCTTGTTGTCACCTTGATAAAAAGGTGGTAATGATAGACATGACAATTTCAATGATAAAAATGACGCAGCGAAGGACGGCGATTGGGATGTCGGTCTCGGAATTTGTCAAGCGCGTCGGGATCTCTCGAAAAACATATTATGACTGGGAAAATAAGGCAGCACCCGTCTCAGCCAACTACGCAAACATCATTTCAGACGCACTGTGTCTCGGCATTGACGACCTGTCAGAAGAGGATGAGGATAAAGGGGAAATGGATGAAGCCAAGGCGCCGGGAGGGTCTTTTGATGTTGATGAGGTGAAAAAAAGGACCCAGTGGGCAATCAATTACATCATCACCGCGCATGATTTATCCAATGTGAAGCTGTCCAAGATTTTGGGTCTCTCAACCTCCACCATTGATGGTTACCGGCGTGGCATCAAAACGCCAAAATTCGAGATTCTTGCCTTTATTCAAAACAGGTACAAAATAAGTTTGGATTGGATAGTAGATGGTCTCGCCGGTCAATTTACAGATGACCGCCGGGCCGAACCCCTTACCGGCGCCGGGGTGCTGAGCAGGGATTCCCATATCAATAGTGACCGTTCCGTGCTGCCTCCCGGTGAATTCGTCTTCATCCCCCAGATGGCCGGCACTATCAGCAATGGAGAGTTGGCGCCGGATGGCACAACAGAAATGCGGATTGCCTTTCGCCGGGATTGGATCGCACGGAAGGGGTTACCGCAAAATATGTCCATCATTAAAGTCCAGGGGGACAGCATGGAGCCGACCCTGCTGTCCGGGGACCTGGTTCTGGTGGATCACAGCAAGGATACGACCACCCGGGGCGGCCTTTTTGCTATCACTATCGATCAGGAGATCCTGATCAAGCGGATCCAGCCGCTCATGGGCTCAAAGCTACTGGTCATTTCCGACAATGACAAATACACTACACTCGAAATTGCCACCGATAACATCCACATCAACGGTAAAGTCATCTGGTTTGCCCGGGAGATCGAGAGATGAAGGAAGCGTCAAAGATGTTGACTCGCCTTGGTGGGGTATTTTATGAAGCGATCGATTGCCATAACCAACCTTAAGTAAGAAAGGAATTGGTCAAATAATGAACCCATCGCCCTTCCTTTCCTTCCGCGGTATCACAAAATCCTTCCCGGCTGTTTTGGCCAATGACCGCGTCGATCTTGATATTTACGGCGGCGAGATCCATGCCCTTTTGGGGGAAAACGGTGCCGGGAAAAGCACCCTGATGAAGATACTGTACGGTTTTTACCGGGCAGATGCGGGGGAGATACTCGTGAACGGCAAGCCCGTGCACATTCGCTCGCCCCATGATGCCCGGGGACAACGCATCGGGATGGTTTTTCAGGACTTCATTTTGATACCAGCTCTGACGGTGGCCGAGAATATCGCCCTCTTTTTACCCGACTTGCCCTTCATCCTGGATAATGCCGCCCTTTTCAAGCGCCTCGATGAAATTTCCCGGCGCTACTCGCTGCACGTCAACCCCGAAGCGCTCGTCTGGCAGCTCTCGGTAGGGGAACGTCAAAAGGTCGAGCTGCTGAAATTGCTCCTGGCGGATGCCAGAATTCTGATTCTTGATGAACCAACGAGAAGCCTGGCGCCCCACGAGGTGATCGGATTATTCCAGGTACTCGCTAATTTGCGCGGGGATGGGTACGCCATAGTGGTTATTACCCATAAGATGAAAGAGGTCCTCGAGTGCGCCGATCGCATCACTGTGATGCGCCGCGGTAAAATCGCCGGCACGCTCCCCGGTGCGGAGGCCACAGAGGGCGCTCTGGTTTCGCTGATGTTCGGGAAGGCAGTGGCCGAATCTCCCCAAAGGCGGAGCGAATCCCCATCTGAAGAAGGAATCCCCTGCCTGAAATTGAAAGGGGTCAGCACACAGCCGGAAGGAACGGGGATGGGGCTCAAGGAGGTCAACCTGACCGTACGACCGGGCGAAATCGTCGGGATCGCCGGAGTTTCGGGCAACGGCCAGCGGGAGTTGGGCGATGTCGTCCTGGGCATCGAGAAATGTCCCCGGGGAACCAAATGCCTGGGGGGGCAGGATGCCACCCGCTGGTCCGTGGCGAAGGTCCGCCAAAGCGGCACGGTCTTTATCCCGGAAGATCCCTTGGGGATGGCCGCCTTCCCTTGGCTCAGCGTCCAGGAAAATATGGCCATGGCCGATGTTTCGCGGTACGCCCGACAGGGGGGACTGTCGCTGGACTGGGAGGCCGTGCGTTCCGATCTTCAGGCTTCCCTCAAACGTTTGGGGTTTCAGATCCCATCCTTTTATGTGCCGCTGGGCATTCTCTCCGGCGGGAATATCCAGCGCATGATTCTAGCCCGGGAGATGGCCCACAATCCCAAATTGATCATTGCCTTCTACCCTACCCGGGGCCTCGATGTGCAAAGCGCCGTAGCGGCACGGGAGGTACTTTTGGCCTCCCGCGATTCCGGGGCCGGGATTCTCCTTATTTCAGAAGATTTGGAGGAACTGTTTTCGCTCAGTGATCGCCTGGTGGTGATGCTCCGCGGGGAGATTGTGGCGACAAGCGCCCCGCGGGACATCACCATGAAAGAAATAGGCTACCTGATGACCGGGTCGAAAGGAGAGGGGGCAGAGCGTGGGTAAGGTAAAGGGATTGATGGAGATTATACGGCATAAACGGGTTGCCGCGGTGATCCGCTTCGGCGGACTCTTCGGGTTGGCCCTGGCGGTTTTTGCGGTAGTTTTGCTGATATTCGGGCTAAACCCCCTCCGGGCTTACGCCGATATTTTTCGGGCTACCCTCGGCAGCTCCTACGGGTTCTCGGAGGTCCTGGTAAAAATGATCCCCCTGGTCCTGACGGCACTGGCGGTGGCGATACCCTCCCGAATCTGGCTGATCAATGTGGGGGGGGAGGGGCAGCTTTTCATCGGGGCCCTGTTCGCCACCTGGGGCGCCGTTAATTTCACCCACCTGCCCGCCTGGCTTATGTTGCCCTGGATTTCTTTCCTGGGGTTTCTGGGCGGCGGGTTATGGGCCTCCATCTCTGGATTCATGCGGGCGAAGGGCTGGGCCAGCGAGACGATCTCCACGTTGCTGATGAACTATGTGGCCATCCTGCTGGTGAGTTTCTTCGTCTTCGGCCCCTGGAAGGACCCGGAAAGCGCCAATTATCCCCAGAGCGCCCCCTTTCCCGATGCCGCCATCCTGCCCTTTTTTTTCGGGTCGCGGGTGCACCTGGGGGCCCTGATCGCGATTGCCGGCCTCCTCTTGTTCTATTTTGTCATGTCCCGGACGCGCTGGGGTTTGGAAATGCGCGCCATCGGCATCAATCAGGAAGCGGCGCGCCGTAACGGGATTTCCACCAACCGTTATATCCTCCTCCTCATGTTTATTGGCGGCGGCATGGCCGGTCTGGCCGGCATGGGCGAGGTCTCGGCGATTCACGGGCAGCTCCGTCCGAGCCTTTCCCCGGGCCTGGGATACACCGGCTTTCTGATCGCTTGGATCACTATGGGCAACCCGCTGGGCATTGTGGCGGCGGCCTTTATGATTTCCATCATTACGTCGGGCGGGGATATTCTCCAGATGACCCACCGGATTCCGGCGGCGGCGATCCATATCCTGATGGCCCTGGTCCTGTTTGTTGTCCTGGCCCGCAGTACAGGTAAAAAGGGGGGAAAATGAGCGAATTGCTTTTAGTGAGCATCCTGACGGGGGCGATCCATTCCGGTACGCCGCTGCTTTATGCGACCCTTTCCGAGGCGATCGGGGAGAGGGCCGGCATAATCAACCTGGGTTTGGAGGGGCTTATGCTCATGGGGGCCGTGGTGGGCTTTGTCACGACGGTTCAGACCGGCAATCCCGCGCTGGGGGTGGTCGCCGCCGCCCTGGCCGGGGCGCTGTTCAATATGATCTTCGCCTTTCTGGTGATCACCCGTCGCGCCAACCAGCTCGCCAGCGGCCTCGCGCTCATGTTCTGCGGCGTAGGCCTCAGCGCCCTCATCGGCGCCTCCTTCATCGGCCGCCCGATCGAGGGACTCAGCGCGATCAAGATACCTGTCCTCTGCGACCTTCCGTTTTTTGGTCGCGCCTTTTTCCAGTACGACATCCTGGTCTATCTGGCGATCCCGACGGCCGTTCTCCTCTGGTGGTTTCTCTTCAAGACCCGCTGGGGGTTGAGCCTCCGGGCCGTGGGGGAAAACCCGATGGCGGCCTTTGCCGCCGGAAAGAATCCCCACCTGCTGCAATATCAGGTACTTTTTATCTCCGGCTTGCTGGGCGGCATCGCCGGCGCGCACCTTTCCCTGGCCCTGGCCCATACCTGGGCCGAATGGATGACGGCGGGAAGGGGCTTCTTCGCTGTGGCCCTGGTTATCTTTGCGAAATGGCACCCTCTGCGGGCAATTGCCGGCGCCCTGCTCTTTGGAGGGGCGATTTCCTTGCAGCTTCAAATGCAGGCCCGGGGAGTGCCGGTTTCGTCATTTATTTTAGACATGCTTCCCTACGTTTTGAGCCTGACGGTCCTGGCCATCTGGGGCGGCGCCCGCCGTTCGGCCGTGCCGGGTAGTTTGGGCCGGGTCTTTCAAGGAACAGAATAGGTGTAACTAAGCGGGTTCACGGTTAGACTGATGAAAATTGAACGGGTTGAAGACATTTAAAGAAAGGGGAAAAACATGAAAAGAAAAGAGCGTCCGATCTTAAAGCAGTTGGTGATTCTACTAGGCTTAATATTCATCCTGGCAGGTCTCCCTGGTGGCGCCCTGGGTCAGGAAAAACTGAAAGTGGGCATCATCCACATCGGTTCCATACACGATGCCGGCTATAATCAGGCCCATTCCGAAGGCGTGCAGGCGATGAAGAGGAACCTGCCGAATGTGGAGGTGATCCAGGTCGAGAATGTCCCGGAAGGGGCGGATGCGGAGCGGGTCATGGAGAACATGATCAAGCAGGGCGCCAAACTCATCATTCCCGCAAGCTTCGGCTATCTGGATCCGGCCTTGAGGGTGGCCAAGAAGTATCCGGAGGTCAAGTTTGTCCATCCCGGCGGATATAAGCTGGCCCCGAACCTTGGCACCTACTGGGCCAGCACCCCGGAGGCGTTTTATCTCATGGGGATTGCCGCCGGCAAAACCACGAAAACGAACAAGGCGGGCTATGTGGTCGCCCTGCCGATCAGCTTTTTCCTGGCCAATATCAACGCCTTCCATCTCGGCGCCCGATCGGTCAATCCCAAATTTGAAACCCGTGTGGTTTTCATGGGGACCTTCCTCGACGCTCCGAAGGAAGCCATTGCGGCCAGCGCCCTCCTGGATATGGGTGTGGACGTCCTCGGGGTCATTGTGGACTCGCCGATTACGGTCGTGCAAGCGGCGGAAAAGCGCGGCGCTTACTCCGTTGGCTACCACTATCTGGGCGCGCAGAAATTTGCCCCCAAGGGGTGGATCAGCGGCGTCGCCTTTACCTGGGGTGATCTCTACACCCGTTTTGCCAAGCAGGTCATGGACGGCGCCTGGAAGAGCGAGGGCCTGTTCGGGAATCTGACGAGCGACTACCTGGCGATTGCCCCCTTTGGACCCGCCGTCCCGACGGATGCCATCAAATTGGTTAATGATACGAAGCAGGAATTCATTGCCGCCAAGAAAAATGTTTTCCAGGGGCCGCTGAAAGACAACAAGGGCGTGGAGCGGGTGAAGGCCGGCGAGGCGTTCCCCCTTATGGGAATCGGGAAGATGGATTGGCTGGTTGAGGGTGTCATCGGCCAGCCCAAGTAAAAAAGGCCTGTCTGGCATGATATTCAATCGCTCGAACGGTCCCGCTGTGTTAACCCGGAAGGCAAAATGTATTGGGGCCAGGGCAAAAAGTATGGTGACCGTACCGGGGTTCTCTGGCCAGGTGATGGCAGTCCTCTCCGATGTGGCCTACCTATCCGGAAGGGATGGAGAGATTCTGTGGTTATTTCGGGAAGGGGCGCCGCTCCATGGGCGCGGCATCCAGGTCTCCTTCCCGCTGCAGTGCCTTCATTCCGGCCAGGACTTTTTGATGGAAGGGCACAGCTTCAAAATAGGGAAAGACCTTGCCATTGATCTGGACCGGGCGGTGGAATGGACGCCTAACTCGCTCGAGCAGTGTGAGATTGGGCCGCTTGTCAGGGTGAATGATCTGGTCCGGCGGTTGCTGAAAACCATCGCCCCGGATATCAGCGACGATGGGCCTGGCCAGGTGATCCTCAGCCTTTCTTCGATCTTAAATGGACGGGATGAGGCGACTTTTTCACCTGAGTCCTGGCAACATCAGATCTTATCCCCGGTTTTCGGACTGATGAAACATTGCCTCGATGATGGACTGTCTGAAATCGAGACCAGAGGCAGAGAACTGATCGGTCTCGGCCCGGGATTGACCCCTTGTGGGGATGATTTTCTGGGAGGACTTTTTTTTGGCGCCCACTGGCTTCAAGAAGCCTACCCAGGAAAACTTCGATCGGATACGCAGTCAATTTCTAACCTGATACAATGGGCGAGAAACCGGACGCATCCCATCAGCCATGCCGTTTTGGGCGATCTGGCCATCGGAGAGGGTCCTGAACCGCTTCATACCCTGCTCCGGCTGCTGTTGAAAGGCGGGGATCTTGATGGCCGGACAATCGATGCCGTCCGTTGCTTGTTGAAAATTGGTCATACGACGGGGCCGTATATGTTGGCAGGTTTACTTACGTGTCTGCTCTCGGCTGAGGTAAAGCAAAACGACCGCACGGCGCATATGTCTTCATGGGCAAAAGACAAGGCGTTTTGTCCCCGTGAAGCCACGGTTCTTTGATCTTTAGGAGGAGAAATTCATTCATGGACGATATCAAAGCGAAGATAGAAACGGCCAACGCGGAAACGGTAAGGCGCATTAACGAGGCAGATCCCGTTTTGGTGGACATTGCCCCTGCCGGAGAAGTGATCCCCGGTCTTAAAGATCGGATGATCCTCCACTCCGGCCCTCCCGTTGAGTGGCAGCGGATGAGCGGGGCGCAACGGGGCTCGATGCTGGGTGCGGCCATTTTTGAAGGCTGGGCCAAGGATGCCGAGGAGGCGAAAAAACTGTTCGAGGGCGGTTCGATCCGGTTTGAACCCAATCATTCTCACCAGGCCGTTGGTCCCATGGCCGGCACCATCTCCTCATCGATGCCGGTTTGGGTCGTGGAGAACAAAACCTTTGCCAATCGCGCCTTCTGCCGGCAGGTGGAGCCGAGTCAGCAGTTTGGCAACTATAGTGATGACGCGCTGCAAGGCCTGCGCCTGTGGAGAGATATCTGGGCGCCCGCCCTCAAAAAGGGCCTCGGCCAGATGGGAGGCCTCCCCTTGAAGCCGATTATCGCCAAAGCGCTCCAGATGGGCGATGAGTTGCACAACCGCCCCGTCGCCGCCTCGAGTCTTTTTGCCAATGCGATGGCCTGCCCGCTGATTGAGGCGGACATCCCGAAAGGTCAGCTTATCGGCACCCTCAAATACATCACAAACCATGAACTGATTTTTCTCGCTTTGGCGATGGCGGCCGCCAAGGCTTCGGCGGATCCGGCGGCAGGCATCGAGTACAGCACGGTGGTGACGGCCATGGCCCGTAACGGTACGGACTTCGGCATCCGGGTCAGCGGCCTGGGGGAGGAATGGTTCACTGCCCCGGCGCCCAAGGCCGATGGGCTTTATTTTCCCGGTTACACCAAAGAGGATGGCGGTGCGGACATGGGAGATTCGGCCATCACCGAGACCGTCGGCTGGGGAGGATTTGTGCTCGCAGGGGCAACCGGAATCCTCGCCCTGGTAGGGGGGACGCCGGAAGAGGCCATGTCCTATAGTAAGGACATGCGGCAGATCACCGTGACGACCAGTCCCCATTATCGTATGCCGATCATGGGATTTCAGGGTGCGCCGGTCGGCATCGATATCCGCAAGGTGGTCCAGACAGGCATCGTGCCGATCATCGATACGGCGATCGCCCACCGGAATCCCGGCCATTCCATTATCGGCGCGGGAATTGTCCGCGCCCCGATGGAGTGTTTCAAAAAGGCGCTCGTAAGCTTTAGCGGGAAATATAAACCGAATCGGAACTGATACTGGGGTAGGGCTGATGTGTAGAGGGAGTGTCATCAGAAAAAATGAATATCACGACTCTGTTTTTTTGATGCGGGCGGCCAGGCGCATCTCGGAGGAGGAGGGCATTGATCAGGCCGCACTTTTTATGGGTACGGAGAAAAACAAGAGGCTTCTTACCGAAATAGGTTTTCCGGCCGAAGAGTTGGCAGCCGCGACGCCCAGCGATCTTATCCTGGCGGTGAAGGCGCAAAACCAGCAGTGCCTGGCGGGCGTTCTGGAAAACCTTGATGGCTGGCTGCATGCCGAGCCGGGTCGAGGAAGCACACCGGCTGTCCGTGACCTCAGCGAAGCCCTGACCCGTCAACCCCTGGCCAATCTTGCCGTCATCTCGGTGCCCGGGGTGTATGCAGCCCGTGAAGCGGAGAAGGCCCTGGAACGGGGGTTAAACGTCTTTTTGTTCAGCGACAATGTTCCGGTGGAGCGCGAACTTTCCCTCAAGCGGTATGCCCGGGAGCGCGGCCTTATGGTTATGGGGCCTGATTGCGGCACGGCAATTATAGGCGGGATAGGCATTGGTTTCGCCAATGTGGTCAGGCGGGGACCCATCGGCGTTATCGGCGCTTCAGGCACGGGAATCCAGGAGTTCACGACCCTTGTGCACCAGGCAGGTTCCGGCATCTCCCATGCAATCGGCACCGGCAGTCGGGATCTTTCAGATGACGTGGGAGGCATTTCCATGCTTTCCGCTCTTGATGCCCTCGAGGCGGACTCGTCGACAAAGACCATTGCTGTTTTATCCAAACCGCCGGGACCGCTCGCGCTGGCGAGCCTCATACCGAGGATCCTTCGATGCCAAAAAACCGTGGTCGTTTGTTTCCTCGGGTGGAAAAAAGATGCTTCCCCCATAAATGGCGCCTACCGGCTGGCCCGCACCCTCGATGAAGCCGCGGCCCTGGCGGTTCAAAACGTCACCGGGCATCTTCCGACGGACTTCGAGCCCAATGACACCCGCTTCGAGGCGCTTGTCTCCCGGGAACGAAGGGCCATGAATCCGTTGCAAAAGTACGTCCGGGGTCTTTTTGCGGGCGGCACTTTTTGCTACCAGGCCCAGCAGGTCTTTATGGACGTGGGTTTAGCCGCATACTCCAACGCCCCCATCGCAGGGAATCACAAACTGGCTAATTCTTTAAAGAGCAAGGAACACAGCCTGGTAGACATGGGTGCGGATGAATTCACCGTGGGACGTCCTCACCCCATGATGGATTCGCGCCTACGCCGGGAACGTCTTCTCGCCGAATCGAAAGACCCGGAGGTGGCGGTGCTCTTGTTGGATTTCCTCCTGGGTTTCAATTCTTCAGCCGATCCGGTGGGTGAACTCGCCCCGGCGATAGCCGAAGCCAAGAGGGGGGTCAAAAAGCGGGGAGGATTCCTTTCCGTGGTGGTTTCGGTATGCGGTACCGGTGAAGATCCGCAGGGTCTCGACCGGCAGGTTGCCCGTCTCGAGGAGGAAGGGGTCGTCATTCTGCCCAGCAGCGCCCAGGCCGCCCGGTTTTCTGCGCTGCTTGCCGTTCATGCCAAAGGAGGGGTCTGATGTCCAATAAACTAAAGGAACTCTTGGAGAATGGCCCGAATGTCATCAATATTGGGGTGCCGGATTTTGCCGATAGCCTCCGAGTTCAAGGAGCAGAAGTTGTCCAGGTAAACTGGGTCCCGCCGGCGGGTGGTGACCCGGAGTTGATCGCGCTACTCGATCAACTGCTCTAGCAGGCTGTTGAAAAACGCTCACCTGCGTCGTTGCGCTGCAACCCTCATCGCTCGACGTATGTCACTATACGCCTCGCTCTTCGGTTTTTGCGCGCCTTGCATCTGAGCATTTTTGAACAG
>CAZINF010000104.1:0-11805 GCA_964540555.1 uncultured Syntrophus sp.
GCATCTATGTGCCTAATATCTCAAAACATGTTTTTTACAACTGTTAAAGATCAGTCTTACTTGAGCAGCTTCTCACCATCAGCAAGAGCCGTCTGCTTAGTCGAGCAGGCTGCCTATCCTCAGCAAGGATGAAGCTCATTGACAGGGCGATTCAAGTGAGTTTAGGGCTACGAACAACATAGCGTTTAAGGTTTTGTATACCTAGGGCTACTTGCCCTTATATTCCGTTTCTACCACCGGTTGGCATTTCCAACGCCCTGTCCAGTAAGGTAAGATGTAAAATAGGGAACCACCCAGGTCATTCCGGAACACAAAGGGCGATTTCTTACATGAGGTAATCCTCACTTCAATTCCAAACTGAAAATTGTATAGAAGGTAAAGGTAGGTGAAAGACAGAGGGACAATTCAAAAGCGCGCTTCATCCGATGAACGAAAAGAGGGAACCGTCGGACTCCCTCTTTTTCGGTTGTGGGTGGATCTTCCCTAAAAATATCGGCCCGTTCCGAAGGGAAGGCAATCAGTATTCCTTGGTCAGTTTGTCGAGCTCGGCCAGGGAGAAGACCGGGCCGTCCTTGCAGACATACTTTTCTCCCACATTGCAGCGGCCGCACTTCCCGATCCCGCACTTCATCCGCATCTCGAGCGAGGTGATGATGTTTTCCTTCGAAAAACCGAGCTCGAAGAAGACGGGGAGCGTAAAGCGGATCATGATCGGGGGACCGCAGATGACCGTCACGGCGTTTTCGGAGCTCGGGGCGACCTCCTTGCACACCGTCGGAACGAATCCCTCCCGCCCCTTCCAGTCCACATCCCCTTTGTCCACCGTCACATGGAGGGCCAGATCCTCCCGCTTCGCCCACGCGGCGAGTTCGTCCTTGTAGATCAGGAGCCCCGGAGTCCTCGCCCCGTAAATCACCGTGATCTTGCCGAAACGGGAGCGGTTCCGCTCGTCGATCATGTAGTTGATCAGCGATCTCAGTGTCGTGAAGGCGAATCCGCCGCCGACGATGACGATATTCTTCCCGGAGAGATAATCGATAGGCCAGGAGTTTCCGAGCGGTCCCCGGACCCCCATCACGGCGCCGACTTCCATCTCGTGAAGGGCGCTGGTGACGACCCCCGCCTTCTGAACGGTGAACTCCAGATAACCCGGTTGCGTCGGCGAGGAGGCGATACCGATGGGCGATTCCCCTTTCCCGAAGATCGAGAGTTCCGCAAACTGCCCCGGCAGATACCCGAAGGCCGCTTCATCCTCCTTTTTGAGAAAGGCGAATCGAAAGGTCTTGATGTCCTTCGTATCCACTTCGGTGACGATCTTGACCACTTCGACAGGGATGGGGATGTATGGATTCTGCATGGGAGGGTGGGTAAAATGGGCGTCTTATAACCGGTCGGTTGTTACGGCCGTGCCCGCCATGATCTTTATTGATAAATTGCTCATGATCGTCTATAGGCAACAGCATAATAAGAACATCCGTGGAGAGGATACTGACTATGGAAGGGTCGATGAAAAATTATGCAACCATCAGAGAAATTCTGGAAAAGGAGTATCGCGTCGACGATCTTAAACCCCTGGCGAAGATGCTCTGCAACATTGTGCCGACGAAAAAGGATGACCTCGTAAGAGTTATCTGCTCCGCCATCAGTGGCGACGGATTAAAGAAGGCTTTTTCCCTGCTCCATCCTCTCCAGCAATCCGCCTTGGCCGAGGCGGTGCATATTCATGGTGGAGACTTCGATGGCAGCCGTTTTGCGGCAAAATATGGCAGCAACGCCAGGAAGACCTTAAGCGAACAACAAAAAATGCACGACACGCCCTGGAATCTTTTTATCTGGAGCGGCGCATTACCCGGAGATCTGCAAGGGCGTCTCGCCGAATTCGTTCCGAAACCGAAGGACGACGAACTGAATGTCCTGGATGAGCTCCCTGAACGTATCCTTATTGATGACGACACCGGTGAAATCCGTGACGAGGATGTCACAGAAGAAAACGGCATTCCTCTCCAGGTCCGCCATACGGACCGACCTGCCCTGAACAATCTCCTGGCCATTCTGCGCCTGGTCGAACGGGGAAAAATCAAAGTAGGCCCGAAAACGGGGCATCCCACCGGCGCCACGACCACACTGATTTCCGGCATCCTTGACGGCGGCGACTGGTATATTCCCGGAGAAGAACCGGATGACTTTAATAATTACGGCGAAATCGGCCCCATACAGGCTTTTGCCTGGCCGCTTCTCCTGCAGGGGGGCGGTCTGGCCAACGCCGATGGCAGCACCCTTCGCCTGACACGCGCGGGTAAGGCCGCTCTAAACGAAAATCTCCCCGATGTCGTCCGTTCTCTCTGGAAGAAATGGGAAAAGACGACCTTCTTCGATGAATTCAGCCGGATCAATGCCATCCGGGGGCAGACCGCGGCGCATCGCCGTCACATCACCTCCCCCGCCACCCGACGGCCGGTTATCAATGACGCCCTGGAAGAATGTCCGCCGGGGAAATGGGTCGATTTCGATGAATTCAGTCGTTTTATGTGTTCCCAGGATTTTCGGTTTGACGTGGCGCGGGACCTCTGGCGGCTCTATATCAGCGAACCGCAGTACGGCAGTCTCGGCTACGCCGGCTTTGGAAAATGGTCGATCGTGGAAGGCCGCTATCTCCTGGCGTATCTCTTTGAATATGCAGCAACCCTCGGATTGATCGATGTGGCCTATCTCCCGCCGGACGACGTCCGGGACGACTTCCGCGGCAACTGGGGAACGGATGATCTTCTCTATCTCAGCCGGTACGACGGCCTTCAGTATTTCCGCATCAATCCCCTGGGCGCCTTTGTCCTGGGGAAAGTCAGCGCCTACGAAAGCGTGTTGCCGGAAGCATCGACCGGGCTGAAGATACTCCCCAATTTTGATATCGTGACGATGGACCGGACTTCCCTCTCCGGGACCGACGCGATGTATCTGGATTCCGTTGCCGATAAAACGGCCGATGCGGTCTGGCATATCTCCCCCGCAACGCTGCTGCGGGCCGCCGAAAGAGGCGTTTTACCGGATGATATCATTTCTTTTCTGACCACCCGCTCCGCAGAACCGATGCCCCAGACGGTTTCCACCCTGCTGGCGGATACAAAAAGCCGGGTGGCGAAATTTTCCTATCTCGGCCTCGGGCATCTCCTTGCCTGCAACGACCCTATGCTGGTGAAACTCGTGGCCTCCCATCGCACCCTTTCCTCTCTTTGCATCGCGGCGGATGACCGGTATATCTGCATCCTGCCCGGCAAGGAAAAAGCGTTTCTCAAGGCCCTGACCGAACTGGGATATGTTGTTCCCCATCTGCGCGACATGATCGAGAGGTAAACGATGACGGCCTTTTGTTCCGCCAATCCTCTGATTGTCCAGGGGGATCATACCATCCTTGTGGAAGTGGACAACCCGCTGTACCCGGTTGTGCGGGATCAACTGGTACGCTTTGCCGAGCTGGTCAAATCTCCGGAACACATTCACACCTACCGGATTACACCCCTGTCCATCTGGAATGCCTGCGCCGCGGGAGTTAAAGCAGCCGAAATCACAGATATCCTGGACTCATATGCTAAATACGCCGTACCGGCCCACGTGAACGTTGAAATCCGGGATTTCGCCACCCGCTACGGGCGTCTCCGCCTGACGCGGCGGGAGGGGTCGGAAGACCTGCTGCTGTCCACGGACGATCTGCCATTAGCCGAAGAAATCTCCAGGAACCGGCATGTCGCCCCCTTTTTAGCGCAAAGACTCTCCCCAACCGAATTCTCCGTCAATCCCTTCCACCGCGGCAGGATTAAGCAGACCCTGATCAAAGTAGGCTTCCCCGCCGAAGACCTGGCCGGCTATATCGCAGGAGAGTTCATGGCCTTAGCCTTGCGGGGAGAGACTCTGTCGCAACAGCCTTTTGTCCTCCGGCCCTATCAGCGGTCGGCGGCGGAGATTTTCCACGCCGGCGGTTCGGAACGGGGGGGATCCGGCGTCATCGTCCTGCCCTGCGGCGCCGGCAAGACCATCGTGGGAATGGCCTGCATGTCCCAGGTCCAATCCTCCACCCTGATCCTCACCACAAGCGTGACGGCCATCCGCCAATGGACGGCCGAGCTTCTCGACAAGACCACCCTGACAAAGTACGATATCGGCGAATACAGCGGCTCTGTCAAGAATATCTGCCCGATCACCCTTGCCACGTACCAGATCATGACCTACCGGACCCGGAAGGGGGACGATTTCCCTCATCTGACCCTCTTCAATTCCCGGAACTGGGGTTTGATTATCTACGACGAGGTGCATCTCCTGCCCGCGCCGGTTTTTCAGATTACGGCTTCCATCCAGGCGCGGCGCCGTCTCGGGCTGACAGCAACGCTGGTCCGGGAGGACGGTCGGGAGGACGACGTTTTTGCCCTCATCGGTCCAAAGAAGGTGGACATCCCCTGGAAGGAAATGGAGTCTCAGGGTTGGATCGCCGAAGCGAAATGCCATGAAATCCGGTTGCCTCTGAAGGAAGACCTCCGTATGCCCTATGCCTTGGCGGACGCCCGGCAGAAATTCCGCATTGCCTCGGAAAATCCCGACAAACAGGCGCTCGTTCGCAAGATCCTGAAGCGGCATGAAGGGGAACAGGTGCTGCTGATCGGGCTGTATATTGATCAGATCAAAGATATCGCTTCAGAACTGCATATCCCGCTGCTTACGGGAACGACGGCGCAGCGCAGAAGGGATGCCGTTTACGCCGATTTCAAGGCGGGAAGGATCAAGGTCCTCGCCGTGTCCAAGATCGCCAATTTCGCTGTGGATTTGCCCGATGCCTCCGTAGCCATTCAGATCTCCGGAACATTCGGATCACGCCAGGAAGAAGCTCAGCGGTTAGGGCGGATACTGAGGCCCAAAAACGGCAGAAATCAAGCCAATTTTTACAATCTTGTGACACGGGACACGGTGGAGCAGGATTTTGCCTTGAAGCGGCAGTTGTTCCTTTGCGAACAGGGGTATGAATACGTCATTCTGGATGCCGCCGAATTATGATGAGGAGGGCTTGATGCATCATTTTTTAGTATCCTGGCGCACCTTTCTGAAGTTGCTTCCTGTCTGGGAAGGCATGTCCCGGGAAGGACGCCAGCTATTCCTGGAAAAGGTCCATCGCTATCTTACTGTGGATCCGGCGCTCTTCGGCGACACTCTTTCCGAACTGCTCAATACGGGGCTTGTAGAATTGTCACCCAAAAAGCAGTGGGTCAAGGTCACGTCGCAGACCGCCTTGTTTCACCGAACAATGGTGGGAATGACGATCAGCAGGATTCATGCAAATCCAGACAAATATGCAGTCTGGCGATACCTGAATACTCATTATGCCGCGGCAGAGCTCGAAAAGCTTCTCCATTATCGGTCGCACCATGAAAAAGAACGTGCCTTTCTGAAAATTACCGCCATCTCCTGGCTTGAGCGATTTCTGATGGCAGAGGATTATCAAACATGGGAAGGGCTTCATGGAACCGACTCGGTATGGTACCCCTTGATCGCCTCGCGAGAAATCTTTGCAACGATGAAAAGGCTCATCCGATCGCTGATGGCCTATCCCGAAGCAATTCCATTTTCTTCCCTGGCGCGCGGCGAGAAAGCTACGGACGACGAGATTTTAGCCGACGCCCTTGGCGCTTGTATCCGTTACGCACTGCTCTTTCCGGAGTTGCGCTCCGCCGATCTGATGCCGGTCATCGGAATCTGGCCGGCCATATCGCAGCATCTCCATCGGCAAAGACCGAAGGCGCCGCACCCAGTTGAGGCAAAAGAATGTTTCCTTTTGCCCTTTCTGATGGAGGATATGACCTCTCTGCTGGTGGCCTGCTCCGGAAATCCCCTCCGCCTCCGCACCCAGGCAAATCTGATCTACAGCCGGGACGCCGATGCCCTTGCCGGCTCTCTTGTTTCGCTCCCTGACTGGGTTGAGGCGGCGACGAATTGGAGACCCCCGGCGCGGGTTGACATGGCGGCATACTGGCTTTTCGCTCTCGGACTTGTGGAAACAGACAGTTTACTGGGGACAAAACGCCGGCTGGTCATTACAGCCAGCGGACAGAAATGGATGACATTGTCGCCAAAAGAACGGCTGAGGGCGATTTTGGACGCAGGGAAAAGAAGAATGGTGGAGAAGAGCGGAATCCTCGCGGAAATGGAAGGATCCCCTCTTACGGATCCGTTGTTTGAATTTTTCCGGGAAGGGATAGAACATCGGCGTAAGTCCATAATCATCGCCATCAGGCGCCTTTTCGAGCCCTTGTCCGGGGGCGCAATGCTCCCCTTGCAGGATTTTACGGCCTATCATGCCCGTGAAACAAATCCCTTGATTAAGTCTATGAATCCACAGGACCCTCTCTTGCGGGTTCGTTCCTGGTCGCCCTGGTTCACTCCGGTCCCCGACGACAACCAAAAGGAAGACCTGTGGAAAAAAGTACTCCACGGGTGGATCTTAAACTGGTTGTTCCCTCTGGGGGCAGTGCAGCTCGGCAGGCATGGGCGAGGGCATGACATATGCTTCAGCCTGACGGATATCGGGCATTATTTTCTGGGTTTTACTGAAGATTTTGACTTCGGGGCCGCCGAAGGGGGAAACGCGATTGTTCAACCCAATTTCGATGTCGTCTTTCTTGCCCCATCGCCTTTAATCGAGGCGGAGATCGCCCCCTTTGCAGAAAGGAAAGGCGTGAAAATGGGATTGCTTTTCCGGATCACGAAGTCATCAATTTTCAAGGCCGCTGCGATGGGCTGGAACAGCGAAAGGGTGCTGCAAACTCTGAAACGGGTATCTTCCAAAGAGATTCCGGCGAATGTAGTTCGGGAAATCGAAGGATGGCACAGACAGTGCCGCCGGGTCGCCATACGGCAGATCCTGATGATTACCTGTCGCGATCCGGAAACGGCTGTTAGGGTGCTCGCTGCCGCCAAGCCTGATGGCGAGCGCGTGACGGATATCATTGTGGCGTTCAATGATCCGAAGGGTCAGGCGGCCTTGATACGTAAATTAAGCGCTATGGGCATTTTTCTCGAGAAGTCTGCGCCTGGCGCAAAGAAGAGTGAGGATTAATCGCTGATTCCTGTACCACCTTCAGTCGCCCCACGAGTATCTTTATGGTTCTTAGCAACGCTGTCCCCTTTTCTATTGAATTCTCTCTATTTCCTTGATATTCTGCACTCATGATGGTAGGTAGATACTGTGCCCATCACTCACATCTACACATAAAGCGGCAGGCGGTGACAGCATGTTTATCCATGAACGGGAAGCCCTGAAAGACGTGATTCACGCCCTCCGGAGCCGCCTGCACGGGAAGATCGTCTCCGCCCACGCCTTCGGCTCCCGCGTGCGGGGCAGTCACAATGAATGGTCCGATTTCGACCTCCTGGTGGTCGTGGACGGCAGGACGACGGCGCTGGAGCAAGAGGTGATCGGCATCATCGTCGAGGAAGAGATGAAAAAAGGGCTCTCCTTCGCGCCGGTTGTCAAGGATATCCGCGAATTTGAGCTGGAAAAACGTTTTCATACGCCGTTCTACGAGAATATCGTCAAAGAAGGGGTGCCGCTATGACGCTTTCATGGGCCGACAAGAAAATGCTCAGTCAGACCAGAATGGTGAAGGCGCGCGAATTTTTGGAGGACGCAAAGGGAAATTTCCGAGAGGGGCGCGTTAAGACCTCGATCAACCGGAGTTATTATGCATTGCTGGCTGCCGCCAGAAGCATTCTCATTCTGTATGGCGCCAACACGGAGACTCACGAAGGCGCGGTCACCATGCTGAGCTTGAAATTCGTAAAAACAGAACTCCTCCCCATCGAAACCGTCAAGACATTCAAGTTGCTTTTTTCCAGAAGGACCGATGCGGATTACGGTGATTTCGATTCCGCCGATGCAGCCGATGCCGAAGAGGCCATTCGTTTGGCATCCGGGGCGGTGGAAGAGATCGAACGATTGAGGACCACACTGCTGCAAAGGGATCAGCCGTATAAAAATGCGACTGAAGACAAGATATAGGAATGGTCAGGGGCTGTCGCTTTGGGAAAGCCGGCTCAGGGGAAAATGACCCTGGAGCCCTCTTCCGGAAACGCGGGCGATGGGATGGCGATGGTCGCTGCGCCATGGGTTGCGCATTACGGGATCGACGGTGCGGCTACTGAATTTATGTTTTCCGGACTCTCGTGCGTACGGACAACTTCCTCAAATCGTCAGCCCTTGCGATAATACTTCGAACGGTATTCAATATGGAAGAAAGCAAAGACTATCTGGATGTTAAGGCACTCATCCTCCTTCTCATTCTCACCCTGGTCTGGGGTTTCAACCATCCCAGCATCAAATACACAAATCAGGGGCTTGCTCCTGTATTCGCTTCAACATTGCGCTCCATCATCGCTTCGATGTGTGGAGTGATCTATTGCCTGTGGAAGAAGGAGAAAATCTTTCACACCGACATCAATCTGTTGCACGGAGTTGTGGTCGGCCTCCTTTTTGGTTTGGAATTCGCCTGCATATACATCGGGCTTCTCTACACAGACGCCGCTCGCTCCATCATTTTCCTTTACACGAGCCCCTTCATCGTGGCCGTGGGAGCCCACTTTTTTCTTAAGGGGGATCGTTTGACGCTCTTTAAGACGCTGGGACTTGTGGTGGCCTTCATAGGGGTTCTACTGGTCTTTCAAGGGAGACCCACCGCAGCAAAACCCGCTATGGTCATCGGGGACATCCTGGAAATCATCGCCGCTTTCTTTTGGGCAGCTACCACCCTCTATATCAAAAGATTCATGGCAGGGAAGGTCCAGCCGATCCATACGTTTCTTTATCAACTTGTTTTCTCTATTCCGATCCTTTTCGCCGTGAGCCTCATTCTGGAACCCCGATGGATTATCATGCTGAATCCTTCTATTGTCGGCTGCATTCTCTTTCAGTCGATAATTGTTGCCTTCATTACTTACTTTATCTGGTTCAAGTTGATCCACAGCTATTCGGTGAGCAGGCTCTCGGCATTCACCTTCCTGACGCCTATTTTCGGGGTCCTTGCAGGCGTTCTATTTCTTAACGAAGAATTCACCGGCTCTTTAATGACGGGACTTCCTATGGTCTGCATGGGAATTTTTCTGGTGAACTGGAAAAGAAAAAACGTTGGCCTTGAGACATTGAAATAAAGGGTTAAGAGATAATGTTTGAGCAGGAGGGTACTGGGAGTGTGAACTCCTTTCTTAGTTTATGCCAGTCAAGCATCAGATAATTTTGACAGGGATACGCTCTCTTCTACTACCAGTAATCCTTATTTATTACGGTTGCCTTTACCTAACACTTTGTAGATGAAAGCGAGAAGGAAAATTCAAAGGTAGGCTTTATTCGATGAACAAAAAGAGGGAGCCGGCTGGCTCCCTCTTTTTCCCGACAGCGGATCATCCCCGGTAACAGAGGCTGTACCGAAGTGAAGACGATCAGTACTCCTTGGTCAGTTTGTCGAGCTCGGCCAGGGAGAAGACCGGGCCGTCCTTGCAGACGTATTTATCCCCCACATTGCAGCGGCCGCACTTTCCAATCCCGCATTTCATCCGCATCTCGAGCGAGGTGATGATATTCTCCTTTGAAAAACCGAGCTCGAAGAAGACCGGCAGCGTAAAGCGGATCATGATCGGGGGGCCGCAGATGACCGTCACGGCGTTTTCGGAGCTAGGCGCGACCTCCTTGCACACCGTCGGAACGAATCCCTCCCGCCCCTTCCAGTTGGCATCCCCTTTGTCCACCGTCACATGGAGGGCAAGATCCTCCCGCTTCGCCCACGCGGCCAGTTCGTCTTTGTAGATCAGGAGCCCCGGGGTCCTCGCCCCGTAAATCACCGTGATCTTTCCGAAACGGGAGCGGTTCCGCTCGTCGATCATGTAGTTGATCAGCGATCTCAGTGTCGTGAAGGCGAATCCGCCGCCGACGATGACGATATTCTTCCCGGAGAGATAATCGATAGGCCAGGAGTTTCCGAGCGGTCCCCGGACCCCCATCACGGCGCCGACTTCCATCTCGTGAAGGGCGCTGGTGACGACCCCCGCCTTCTGAACGGTGAACTCCAGATAACCCGGTTGCGTCGGCGAGGAGGCGATACCGATGGGCGATTCCCCTTTCCCGAAGATCGAGAGTTCCGCAAACTGCCCCGGCAGATACCCGAAGGCCGCTTCATCCTCCTTTTTGAGAAAGGCGAATCGAAAGGTCTTGATGTCCTTCGTATCCACTTCGGTGACGATCTTGACCACTTCGACAGGGATGGGGATGTATGGATTCTGCATGGCGCTCTCCGACCATTTATAATTTTGCGATGTCCGCGACGATCTTCCGGATATCCAGATTGACGGGGCAGGCCATCACGCACCTCCCGCACCCGACACAGGCAATCGCCCCAAAATTGTCCACATAATACCGGAACTTGTGCATGACCCGCTGGCGCCACCGCTCCTTCTGGGAGGGACGCGGATTGTGTCCGGAGGTTTCCTTCGTGAACAGGGGGAACATACAGGAATCCCAGTTCCGGATCCGGACCCCCGCATCTCCTTTCACCTCGTCGCTGATGTCGAAGCAGTGGCAGGTGGGACAGAGGTAGGTGCAGGTGCCGCAGGCGAGGCACTTCTGATGGAGGGTGCTCCAGAATGGGTCCTCGAAATGGGTATCGAGGACCGGTTTGACCTCATGGGCCGGTATCCGTGAGTGGATCTCCGCGGCGGCCTGCGTCGCAAGCGCCTCCTTTTGTTTTACCTCCGCTTCGCCTGCCGGGGTTCCCCCGAACGCGGAAAGGAGCGCCTCGCTCTTCGGCGTCAGGAATTCGGCCAGATACGCCTCCCCCAGATCCGTCAGGAGGAGATCCGCCCCATCGTCTGCAAGCGGCGCCCCGTCGACGGAGGTGCAGAAACAGGTCGTATAAGGGGGGTGGACGCAGCCCAGGGCCACAACGGTCGTCTTCGCCCTTTTTTCGATGTAGTAGGGATCCTTGTATTTTTCCTGGTCAAAAAGCATGTCGAGGAGGGTAAAGCTTCGCGCATCACAGGGGCGTACGCCGAACAGAAGGGTCTCTCCCCCCTGCTTCTCCTCACCGGCCGGCTCTTGATCCTTATGGATCATCCCTTTCCCTGTCCGGGTGAACTTCATGAGCGCCTCGGTCTGGGGAAAAAGAAAATTTTTCGGTGCGTTTTTCGTGTTCGCGAAATCCACAAGGGGCTTCTCGCCCTTGGCCAGAACCTTGAAGAGGACCTGATCTTCCGCCTGCACCGGGGCGTAAACCCGCATCCGGCCCGTCAGCTTCCCGACGATGCCGGCCAGCGCCTCCTTCTTGATGAGCCTTTTTTCCATAAGTTCCCTTTTAATGGGGACAGATTTAAATCTGTCCCCCGTTTATGCCGTTTATGTGTGGGGACAGATTTAAATCTGTCCCCATTGCTGTTCTTGCTGTCCCCATTGCCGTTACAGGAGCCGAAGATTCTGGAGCAGCGGCCGCGGGTCCGTTTGGTGCAATCGGCACCATCCTTCCGGCCCTTCCTGCCCCATCGCCAGGGCCGCGAGTTCCGTAAAATAGAAGACCGGAAGCGCGAGATCCCTCGAAGCGCGCATATCCAGATTGGCCGTACAGACGGGACAGGCGGTCACCAGGCAGTTCGCCCCCGCCTCGCGCGCCATCGCCATCAGACGGTCGACCATCGTAACGACGATCTCCGTTTTGCTGATCGTCAGGCTCCCCCCGCAGCAATCGGTCTTGAAGGACCAGGGACGGACCTCCGCCCCGAGAACAGTAAGGA
>CAZINF010000105.1:0-11751 GCA_964540555.1 uncultured Syntrophus sp.
GCCTCGCTCTTCGGTTTTTGCGCGCCTTGCATCTGAGCATTTTTGAACAGCCTGCTTAGGGGGGTGTTTTTCAGCTCCATTCCGGTGAGGGAGTAAATGACCAGGGGTAAGGGGAAACATGAAAAATAATCGCCGGAGAATTGTGATTGCCCTGGGGGGAAACGCCATCAAGCTTCCCCGCCAACAGGGGACCTACGAGGAGCAGCGGGCCAGCATCCAGTCCGCATCGCTGTGCATTCTGGAATTCATCAAAAAGGGATTCGATGTCGTCATCACCCACGGGAACGGACCCCAGGTAGGAAGCCTTCTCGTGCAGCAGGAGGCCGTGGCCTCCCAACTGCCCCCCCAACCCATGGACAGCTGCAATGCTATGACCCAGGGGCAGTTGGGATATATGCTGCAGCAGGCCCTCATGAATGAACTCAAATCGCTGAATTTGAATTTCAATGTGGTGACCATGATTACGCAGGTGCTGGTAGATCGTAATGACCCGGCTTTTTTGAATCCGGGTAAACCGGTGGGGCCTTTTTATGATGCCAAGACCAAGGCGAAGCTCGAAGCGGAAAGAGGCTACCTGATCAGGCAGGTCTTGCCGAACGGGGAAAAACCTTTTCGCCGCGTGGTGCCTTCGCCGGACCCGATTCGAATACTGGAGGTGAATGCCTTGAAGAAGGTTGTCGATGCCGGCATGATTGTCATTGCGGCCGGCGGCGGAGGCGTTCCGGTAGTTCTGAATGAACGGGGGGAGTTTGAAGGGATCGAAGGGGTAATCGACAAAGATTTGGCCGGAGAAAAGCTGGCGGAGGCAGTTGCCGCGGATCTGTTCATGATCCTCACGGATGTGCCGAAGGTAAAACTCGGATTCGGCCGCCCGGAAGAGCGCTCGATAGATCGCCTGGATGTGAAGCATGCCAAAACATATCTTCAGGAAGGAGAGTTCCTGGCCGGCTCCATGGCCCCCAAGGTTTTGGCCTGCATCCGCTTTGTTGAATACGGGGGCGACGAAGCCATTATTACTTCCCTGGATCAGGCCTGGCTGGCGGTGGAAAATAAAGAGGGAACCCATATCGTTCCCTAGAGGGAGTCACCATGAAGTATCGCCATATCATCGAAGCCCAGCAGTTCAATAAAAAAGCCCTGCAGGAGATACTTAACGCGGCCGATCACATAAAAGAACGGACGGAGCGAAAATTGCCGCTGGATTTACTGAAGGGGAAAATCCTGGGAAATCTTTTTTACGTCAAATCCATGCGGACAAATCTCTCTTTCGACTGCGCCATGAAGCGACTGGGAGGGGATGTCACCCATATCGATTTTCCGGAAAGCTTCTCTTCCGAACTTGCCGGGGGAAGTTTTGAAGACACGGTACAGGTGGTAAGCTCGCTGGTCGATCTGATTGTCCTGCGCCATTACCGGAGCGGCTCGGCAAAACGAGCGGCGGAAATTTCTTCTGTTCCCATCATCAACGGGGGGGACGGGCCTGCCCAGCATCCCACCCAGGCCTTGATCGATCTATACTGCATCGAAAAGCTCAAAGGGGGGATTGACGGCGTTTCCATTGCCTTTATCGGTGACATGATGAACAGCCGCACGATTCGGTCCCTGGTGTATTTTCTGGCGAAATACTCGGGCATTAAAATCTATTTCGCTTCTCCGACGGTATTGAAAATAGAAGAGGACACGAAGGAATACCTGAGGGAAAACAGCATTCCCTACAGCGAATCTCTGGACAATGCCGAAGAATTGAAGGAGATCGTATCGAGGGCGGATATTCTCTACATCACCCAGATACCCAAAGACCATTTTAAAAATCATAACGAAGACTACCGCCGATCAAGGGAAATCTTCAGAATCACCCAGGAGATCCTGAAGATCATGAAGAAGGACACCTATATCATGCACCCCCTGCCCCGCGACTACGAACTGCCCACGGAACTGGACCGGGACCCCCGGGCGGTCTATTTTGACCTGATCAAATACGGGCAATTCCTGCGCATGGGTCTGCTATGCCTGGCGCTCGGGGTGCCGGTTGACTAAACTCTAATTTACTTCTTCTCGCCGGCCTTGATCGCCGCCTGGGCCGCCGCGAGACGCGCGATGGGGACCCGGAACGGGGAGCAGCTCACGTAGGTCAGGCCGATCTCATAACAGAACTCGACGGAGGCCGGATCTCCGCCATGTTCTCCGCAGATGCCGATCTTGAGGTCGGGGCGCGTGGCGCGGCCCTTTTCGACGGACATCCGAATGAGCATGCCGACACCGTCCCGGTCGATCGTCTGAAAGGGATCGGCGGCGAGAAGCTTCTGATCGAGGTATTCGTTCATGAACCCGCCGATGTCGTCGCGGCTGAAACCAAACGTCAACTGGGTCAGGTCGTTGGTGCCGAAGGAGAAGAATTCGCAGGCGTGCGCCATCCGGTCCGAGAGCAGCGCCGCGCGGGGGATCTCGATCATTGTACCGTATTTGTACTCCAGCTTGGCAAGTCCGGACTGCTTGAGGATCTCGGCGTGGACGCGGTCCGTGATCTTTTTGGTGACCTCGATTTCCGAGACGTCGCAGGTCACCGGCACCATGATCTCCGGCACGCATTTCTTGCCGGCCTTGGTCAGCTCGGCGGCGCCCTCGAAGATGGCCCGGATCTGCATCTCGCTCACTTCGGGATAGGTGATGCCGAGACGGACGCCCCTGTGACCCATCATCGGGTTGGTTTCATGGAGCGCTTCGCCCCGCTTCTTGATTTCTTCTACTTTGATGCCCAGTGCACGGGCCAGCTCGGCCTGTTTCTCGGCGCCCTGCGGTACGAATTCGTGCAGCGGCGGGTCGAGGAGGCGGATCGTCACCGGCAAACCCTCCATGGCTTCCAGTGTGCCTTTTATAGACGCCTTGACGAAAGGGAAGAGTTCGTTCAGGGCCGCCCTGCGCTCCTGGACGGTGTTGCTGAGGATCATCTTGCGGAGATAGAAGAGCGGCTGATCGGATCCTTCGCCGTAGAACATGTGTTCCGTGCGGAGCAGGCCGATCCCTTCGGCGCCGAAAGTGCGGGCCACCCTGGCGTCCTCCGGCGTGTCGGCGTTGGTGCGCACACCCATCGTGCGGAACGTATCCGCCATGGTCATGAACCGCTGGAAGCGCGGATTCTCGGTCGCGTCTATCATCGGCAGGGGACCGAGATAGACATGACCTTGGGTGCCGTTCAAGGTGATGACATCGCCTTCCTTGAGTAAGATATCGGAGCCGGTGATCCGGGCCGTTTTGGTTCTGGCGTCCACGTGGAGTCCGCCGGCGCCGACGATGCAGCACTTGCCCCAGCCGCGGGCGACGAGCGCCGCGTGGGAGGTCATGCCGCCGCGGGCGGTGAGAATGCCGGCGGCGGCGCGCATCCCCTCGACATCCTCGGGGTTCGTCTCTTCGCGAAGCAGGATGCATGGCTTGCCGGCACGAAATGAAGCCACGGCGTCCTCGGCGGTGAAGACCAGGGCGCCGCAGGCGGCGCCGGGTCCGGCGGGCAGACCTTTGACGATCACCTGGGCGTCCTCCTCGGCGTGAGGGTCAATGATCGGATAGAGGAGCTCATCG
Organism: uncultured Syntrophus sp.; assembly: GCA_964540555.1. Taxonomy (GTDB): domain Bacteria; phylum Desulfobacterota; class Syntrophia; order Syntrophales; family UBA5619; genus JAKAFS01. Next base: position 3,577 of record CAZINF010000105.1, read on the forward strand.
AGCTGTTTGGGTGCGACGCGCATGACGGCGGCTTCTTCGGAGATGAGCCCCTCGTCGAGCATGTCGATCGCCATGTTCAGGGCGGCGGTGCCGGTGCGTTTGCCGACACGGCACTGCAGCATCCAGAGCTTTCCCTCCTGGATGGTGAACTCGATGTCGAGCATGTCGGTGAAGTGCTTCTCCAGCGCGCTGCGAATAGAGTCAAGCTCTCTGTAGGCCTCGGGCATGGCGTGCTGCATGCTCACGAGGTGCTTGTTCTGCTCGTTCTTGGTGTCGTCGTTGATCGGGCTCGGGGTGCGAATGCCCGCTACGACGTCTTCGCCTTGGGCGTTCACCAGCCACTCGCCGTAGAACTTGTTGTCGCCGGTGGCCGGGTCGCGCGTAAAGGCCACGCCGGTGGCCGAGGAGTCGCCCATGTTGCCGAACACCATCGCCTGGACGTTGACCGCGGTGCCCCAGTCGTCCGGGATGCCCTCGATACGGCGGTAGGAGACAGCCTTCTTGCCGTTCCAGCTCTTGAAAACGGCCGCTATGCCGCCCCACATCTGCGCCATCGGGTCGTCCGGAAAGGGTCTGCCGAGGTGCTTCTCCACCAGGGTCTTGAACTCCCCGGCCAACGCCTTCAGGTCCTCGGCGCTCAAATCCGTATCGGACTTGCAGCCTTTGCTGTGTTTGACTTCGTCGAGCTTTTCATCGAGTATCCTGCGGATCCCCTTTCCCATGGGGGGTTCGAGGCCTTCGGCCTTTTCCATCACCACATCGGCGTACATCATGATCAGGCGTCGGTAGGAATCCCAGACGAAGCGGGGATTGTTTGTCTTGGCAATGATCCCCGGGATGGTCACGGTGGAGAGACCGACGTTGAGGACCGTATCCATCATGCCGGGCATGGAGGAGCGGGCGCCGGAGCGGCAGGAGAGGAGGAGCGGATTTTCAGCGTCGCCATAAGTCATCCCCATGATCGCCTCGATCTTCTTCAGCGCAGTGGGAACCTGGTCGGTCAATTCATCGGGGAGTTTGCACCCGCCCTCGTAATAGGCGGTGCAGCACTCGGTGCTGACCGTGAAGCCGGCTGGTACCGGGATCCCTAAAGAACACATCTCGGCCAGGTTGGCGCCCTTGCCGCCCAAAAGGTTTTTGTCGCTTGCCGCGCCTTCAGCGGCGCCTCCTCCAAAGGTATACACATACTTAACCATTGATATTTCTCCTTGCTTATTGCCGTTTCCGGCGTATTTTCATTCGGTTCAGAACTTGACCTGCGGGGCGGTCTTGGCCGCAGCCGGGGCCTCGAAGAAGGCGGTCTTTTCGAAGCCGTACAATCCGGCCAGGAGATTGGCCGGGAAACTCCGGATGGCCACGTTGTAGGTTTGGACTACCTCGTTGTAACGCCGTCTTTCCACGGAGATCCGGTTTTCCGTTCCTGCCAGTTCATCCTGGAGCCGCAGGAAGTTCTGGTTGGACTTGAGATCCGGGTATTTCTCCACAACGACGAGGAGGCGGCTCAGTGCGCCGGAGAGCTCGTTGTTTGCGCTGATCTTGTCGGGGATCGTCGTAGCGCCGCCCACGCGGGCGCGAGCGTTCGTCACCTCAACAAGGACATCTTTTTCCTGTTTCGCGAAGCCTTTGACCGTCTCCACGAGGTTCGGGATGAGGTCATAGCGCCTCTGGAGCTGGTTTTCCACCTGCGCCCAGGATGATTTGACGGACTCGTCCAGAGTGACGAACTGATTATAAGTTCCCTTAAAGAAGGAGTAAAGAGAACCCGCCAACACCAGAACGACGATGACGGCGATGAGTAAATATTTTTTCCCACTGGTCATGCTGTACCTCCATTCACTTTAGAGTTGTAGAAAAAGGCTTACATACATTCATTCCCTGTCGCCATCGGGGCGACGCTTGAGAACCAACGAACCGGTTTTTATAGGGCCTCATATCTCCATTTGGTCGATCTGGTCGCAAAGACGACTGACTTCCTTCATGTAGGCCTGAAAAACCGCCTTGACTTCGTTTTGAGAAAATCGGTCTGTCTTTCTCCGGATCTCTTCGCATTTGAGAAAAGTGGCGGCGTCGATGCCGAAGGCTTTCCCTGCGGCCGTGATGATGTCGCGATTGCCGTGCGGGATTTCGATGTTTTTCAGATAGAGCAGGGCGCAAAAAAGCGAGATGAAGGCGGTGAGCGACAGCGTGATCAGCGCGCGGACCTTTCCGGCATTTCCCTCCGTGGCAAGATAGCCGCTGCGCAGGTGGAGAAGCTTCCCCCGGAGCTCCCGTTCGAGCTGGAGCCGGATATGGGGCCGATCGAAGACGAGCTCCGCCAGTACGTCCTTTCCGGAGACGACGACGTAACGCCGCTTCATATTGAGAAGCTCGACGGGATAGGCGTCCTGGGATCCGACGAGGTGGGAGCGGGTCATGAAGAGCGGGATCGCCACGTTGCGTTTCCGCCAGCGAGCGACCATCTCCAGCGCGCCGTCGAGCCTCTCGATGCCCTGGTCGGTGAGCGTGATCAGGAAATTGATATCCGACTTTCCGGGGAGATACTCCTCCCCGGCGCCGCTCCCGAACAGGATGATGGATACCAGGTCCGCCCCGAAGATTTTCCTATACGCTTCGGTGATTTCATCAAAGATCTCTACCGGTCTTTTTGGTGTTCTCGCCATCGGTTTACCCCACATCAAAATCCGCGGCCGGCCCCCCCGCCCCCGCTCGATCCGCCTCCGAAACCTCCGAATCCCCCCCCTCCGAAGCCCCCGAAACCGCCCCCGTTGCGTCTGCCGCCCCCGCCGCCGCTCATCATCAGGACAAGGAGCCAGGGGAGTATCGCCCTGCCCTGGGGTGTGCCGAGGAGAAAGAACGCGGCCGCGAAAAAGAGCAGCAATTGAAAAATTCCCAATCCCCTTTCGGCTCTGACCGGCCTCTGTTCGGGAGGGCTGACCCCGGTCAGTGTGACACCGGCGGCCTTCGCCACGATGAAGGAAACCGCGGCCATCGTCTCGGCAAATCCCCGACCGTAGTCGCCTTCCTTGAACCGGGGGATCGCATGCCGATCGAGGATCTCGCCGGCAAGGCCGTCGGGGAGGATCCCCTCCACGCCGTAGCCCATTTCGATTCGGGCCTGCCGCTCTTTCACGGCGAGGAAGATCAGCACCCCCTTGTCTTCGCCCTTCTTTCCAATTCCCCAGGCCTGGTAGAGGCGATTTGCGTAGTCGCCCGGTGCATTGTCTCCGATCGTCTCCACCGTGGCGACGACAATTGCGGTTCCGGTTTTTTCCAGAACTTCCCGGGCAAGGGTCTCCATCCCGCTTTTATGCTGACTGGAGATCACTCCGGCGAAGTCATTGACCGCACCGGTCGGCTTTGGGAAACTCTCGGCGGCAGCCGCCGGGAAAACGGCGAGGAAAAGCAGCGTCGCTACGAGCCATAAAATCCCGATGAATCTGCCCGCGGATCGTTTTTTCATACGGTATCATAATCATCCCGGCAAAAAATAGCAACCCTAACGCCCCATTCGCGCCCTGCTTGAAACATCGATACGCTTTCCCCTTTCATCTTGACAGCCTTCGTCATTTTGTTTATGAAATACTAGATTATCACAGAGGCAGTGTGAACAATGCAGCGGGACGAGAGGAGATCACGATTTATGAGGAGAAAAAGGATGTGGGGCATGGTTTTGGTTCCGGCGGCTCTGCTTCTCCTGCTTGTCCAATCGGTTACTGGCGCGGAGAAGGTCTACAACAACGGGATCGACGCTAACTTTCCGCCTTTTACTTATGTAGATCAGTCAGGCAATCCTGACGGCTTCGATGTAAAGGCCCTGGACTGGATTGCGAAGGAGATGGGATTCAATGTGAAACACCAACCGATGGATTGGGACGGAATCGTCCAGAGCCTCAAGAGCAAAAAGATCGATATCGTCGCCTCGGGAATGGGCATCACGGATGAGCGCAAGAAACAGGTCAACTTCACGATTGCCTACTGGAGAATAAAATATGTCCTGGTAACCAAGAAGGATTCAAAGATCACTGCGGAGAAGGCTTTGGCCGAAGGAAACAAAATAGCCGTTCAGCGAGGGACGGCAGAGGCAAAATGGATCGAGGCGAACCTGGTCAAAAAGGCAGGGAAGAGTTTCGAGCTCGTGCATTACGACTCCGTATCCATTGCCGTGGAGGAGGTGATGGACGGTCGAATCACCGCTGCGGCGATGGAGGACGCCCCGGCCCTCGACGCCGCGTCAAAGAAGTCTGTCAAGATCATCGGCGGCTTCGGGATGGGTGATAGGGAATATGGTTATGCCGTTCGAAAAGAGGACACGGAGTTTCTAAAAAAACTCAATGAAGGTCTAAAAAAACTCATGATATCCCCTTACTGGGACGAGCTTAAGAAGACATATATCGATAAATGACTTCAGGAGGACCCGATGGATCTCAAACCGCTTTTCGAGCCCCGGACCATGGCCGTATTCGGGGTGTCGGCGAGCAACTACCGGCATCCGGCCAATGAGATTTTCAACAAGAATCTGCTCCGCTACCCGGTTCAAGTCTATGGTGTAAACCCCCGAGGAGGAACCATCAATGGCGAGACGATCTACCGGAATATTTCGGAAGTGCCGGAACAGATCGATATGGCGGTCATTGCGGTAAGGGCGGATGTTGTTCCTGAAGTGATGGCTGCGTGCATTAGGGCGAAGACCCGTTCCGCCGTCGTCGTCTCGGGGGGATTCACCGAGGTGGGCAGGGGGGATCTGCAGGAGAGGATCGTCGCGATCGCCAGGGAGGGCAACTTTCCCTTCGTCGGCCCCAACTGCCTCGGCATCTACGTCCCCTCCCGCGTGGATACATTCTTCCTGCCGGGCGAGCGGATGGTGAACCCTGTCGTCGGGAACGTCTCCTTTGTGAGTCAAAGCGGGGGGATCCTTGTGGACCAGATGATCAAGTTCACAAATGAGGGAGTGGGGCTCGCCAGGGCGATCAGCATCGGGAACAAAGCCCTTTTGGGCGAACTGGACCTCCTCGATTACTTCTCCGCAGATCCGGAGACAAAAGTCATTGCCTTTTACATCGAAGGTTTCGGCGGGAACGAGGGAAGGGAGTTTGTAGTCAAGGCCCGGAAGTGCGGCAAACCGGTGGTTGTGCTCAAGTCCGGCAAAAGCCCGGGCGGGAGCAAAGCCGTCTCGAGCCATACTGCGTCTCTGGCGGGTGACTATGCCAGCTTCTCCGCGGTGCTTTCCCAGTACAATATCGTAGAGGCGGTAAACGAACTGGAGCTCATCTCCTTCTGCGAATCCTTGAGCGCATATGCCAAACCCATCGAGGGGAGGGTCGGGATCGTCACGGTAAGCGGCGGGCATGGCGCGGTCGCTGTTGATGCCTGCGCCGCTCGCGGGCTTTTGGTTCCGGGACTGCCGGAAAACATCCGGGAAGACCTCCGTAAAAACCTCGCTCCGAGTGTTCGGGATATCGCCACGCTCACCAATCCCGTCGATCTCACCGGGAGCGGGATCGACGAGGATTTTGTCGCCACCGTCAGGAGTTTTTGTTCCATGGAGAGTATCGACTGTGTGCTTGCGCTGCTGCTTCCCTATGTCCCGGGAATCACTTCCGATCTCGGCGCGAAGCTCGGCGGCATCGCCAGACAGTGTGGTAAGCCGCTGATCGCTTACGTGCCTAATGTGGAGAAATATGCCATGCTCATCGAGGGGTTCACTCTGAACGGCTCTCCCGTTGCCCACTCCATCGAGGGGGCGGTGCTCATGGTGGACGCCCTGAGGAGGAACCGGCCATGATCGATCTCCGTTCAGAGATGCTCCGGATCATCGAGGCGGCCCGTGCCGATGGGTGGGTCCTTGAACCCGATGCCAAGCGCCTTTTTGCCATCGCAGGCTTCGAAGTTCCCCGCTTCACGCTGGCCCGGACACCGGAGGAGGCGATCCGCTTTGCCGAGGAGATAGGGTATCCTGTGGTCGGCAAGGTCGTTTCTCCCCGGATCCTCCACAAGTCGGACGTGGGGGGAGTGACCGTGGGGATCGCCGACACCGCAAGCCTGACGGCGACGTTTCGGCGTTTCCAGGGCCTGGAGGGATTCCTTGGTATGATCGTGGAAGAGATGGTGTCAGGGATCGAGCTCATCCTGGGGGCGAAGATCGATTTCCAGTTCGGGCCCATGATCCTGCTGGGGATGGGGGGGACCGGGGTGGAGATTTACAAGGATGTCTCCCTGAGGATGGCCCCCATATCCGAAAAAGACGCCCTGGCGATGATCGGGGGGCTCAAAGCCCATCGTCTGCTGACGGGATACCGGGGCGGCGAGAGTGTCGATCTGAAGCGGTTAACCGAGACGCTCATTTCCTTCTCTTCTCTCGTCATGGAACTGGGGGAGGGGATCGAATCGATCGATATCAATCCGCTTCTCTGCTCCTCCCATCGCTGCGTCGTCGCGGACGCCCGTATCATCCTTCAAAAATTATAACGACACGACTGGGATAAGTCAGTCATTCCGATTTATTTCAAAATAGCGTTTCGACTGCTCCAACTCAATTTTTAGTGTTTCAATCATATTGGATTGATCGTCAATGATCTTTTTAATGTCTGCATGCATTATAAGATCACGGCCAATCCGGAGTTTATCCAACGTATTGTCGATCATCTTCACAACCTGTTCTTTTTCACGGAGAACCGCATCCATATTGCTGCTTTCATACTTCTGCAGGCGGGCCGCAATCATTTTGATGTCCTTTTCCATTTCCTTGAATTCGTCCTCGGATGTAAAAGCGAGATGAAAGTCGTAATTCCTGTTGGCTACGCTTCTTAAGCTCTCCGACACTTGTTTTATCGGATCAAGAATAATGCTTGGAAAATTAAAAATAAATATGACGGATAACAAAAAGCATATGGAAGCGAGAATGGTCAATATAACATAGGAACGTCTCTCGTAGTCGGTCAGATTGTCATTCTTCTTCATGATCGACTGCATATTGATCTCTGAAATATGATAGATTTTAGATTTCAATGAATGATATTTCGGTAACAATTTCTGAAAATAAAAGTCGTATCGTTTTTTTATCGCATGTATTTCCGACACCGACATTTTATAACTCTTGTATTCAACGGTTAAGACCTGTAGCAGTTCTTTTTCTCCCGGTTCCGTAACGTTGTTCGCCTCTTTTCTTAAATATTCTTCAAATTTATTATAGGAACCGATCAATTCGCTATCGTTGTTCATTTTGGAAGGATTAAACAGGATGGCAATCTGATATGCATTGATTTGATCTATCGCTTGCTGCATGTTTTCGGCATATTGGATCGAAAGATTATTGTCTTTCATTATCTTCTCTGATTGCTTGGAAATGCTATAGATGCTGTAAGCGCTAAATAAGGTTATGATGAGAAACTCGACAAACAGAAATACGATCCCTAATGTTAATTTTGCTTTGATTTTCATGGTTTCCTTCCTCCGCAGACTACATTTCCACCCGGGTCACAATCCCTTGTAGGCGACTGGGGGGCAGCTTGCTGAACTGCACGAAATTGGGAGTGACTTGTTTGATCAGGCTAAAGAGGTGCCAGATCGGATTACGCGTGGCGATATCCTCCACGCCGTAGAAGATCACCTTCTCCTGGATGCCGTGCTGCTTGATCAGGCTCTCGATATCGAGGATTTCCCGGTAGCCGGCGTGAACCTCGAAGGCCTCGAGTCCCGGCCCCAGATCCTTTGTCAGATGAGTTGTGATGTCAAAGGGCTCCTCGGTTCGGGTGATGGAAATGAGGATGTTCCGCTCATAGATGATATTGCTCCGGAAGATGGTGTGGACGATATAGGGCGAGATCATCCGGTAGTCGCGGCAGAAGAACAGGGCCGTCCCTGCGATGTTCCTTCCTTTCGCATAGATCTGCCCGTAGCCGACGAGAAAGGTGTTCATCTCCAGCGGACGCAGGGAGTCGTATAACCGTTTCTGACCTTTGGTCCAGACGAGAATCACGATGAAGGGGATGGAGGCCAGGACAAAAGACCAGTAAGCGCCATTGGGAAGCTTGCTTAGCGTGGATAGAAAATAGGCGAAGGCGATGCCGCTGACCGCGATGGCTACGGGAAGCTTCCATTTCATCTTTTTGATGTGGGCAAACACCAGAATCATCATCAGGCCCGTGATCGTCATCGATCCGGTCACCGCCATGCCGT
>CAZINF010000106.1:0-11747 GCA_964540555.1 uncultured Syntrophus sp.
ACGCAACAGTACGCCTCATTCCTCAGGATTTGCGCGCCTTGCCTGCGGCCTTTTTTGCAAAGCCGTCCCATTTTCATGGCTTTTTATGAGGTAGTCAAACATGATCCTGTCCGATCTTTCCATACGCCGGCCGGTCTTTGCGACCGTGATGGTCCTGGTTCTCGTGACCCTGGGGATCTTTTCGTACCGGTGGCTCCCCGTCGAGATGTACCCGAACGTAGAGATCCCCGTCCTTTCCATTGTAACGAAATTCCCCGGCGCCGGCCCCGAGAGTGTGGAACGCGAGGTCTCCAAAAGGGTCGAAGAATCGGTCAACGGCATCTCCGGAGTGCGGCATGTCTATTCCTTCTCCCGCGAGGGGGTTTCCACCGTCGTCGTCGAATTCCGCCTGGAGGAGAGGATCAACGAAGTGATCCAGGAGGCGCGCGCCAAGGTAAACGCCATCCGCGGCAGTCTTCCCAAAGGGATCGAGGAGCCGATCATCCAGAAGCTCGACTTCAATGCCATGCCTATTGTGTCGCTTGCCGTCCGGTCGGAAACGCTCTCGCCCCGGGACCTGACCGTCCTTGTCGAAAAGAGCGTCAAGCGCCGTTTCGAGGGGATCGCCGGAGTAGGCAAGGTAGACCTGGTCGGCGCCGCGAAGCGGGAAGTCAATGTGGTCATCGATCCCGAGCGGTTAAACGCCCTGGGACTCGGCATCGACACTGTCGTGGCCGGGCTCAGATCGGAAAATGTCAATACCCCATTAGGCCGCCTGAACCGGGGGGCGACGGAGGTCAGTCTACGGGTCTCGGGAAAGCCCGACCGCGTCGAACAGTTTCGGGAGATGGCGATCACCGTGAAAAACGGCCGGCCGATCCGCCTCGGGGAAGTCGCCGAAGTGAGGGATGGGGTCGAGGAGCAGCGTTCGCTGGCCCTCGTCAACGGAATCCCTGCCGTTTCGCTGGATATCCTCAAGCAGGCGGGGGCCAACATCGTCGAGGTCGCCGACACGGTTAAACGGACGGCGGAAGGCATGCGGACCGAACTCCCCCCGGGGACGACGATCTCGGTCGTCCGCGACAGCTCCGTCTTCACGCGGGAAGCCCTCGATGACGTCCAGCAGACCCTGATCCTGGGCGGTATCCTGACGGTCCTGATCGTCTTTTGCTTCATCAACTCCTGGCGCTCCACGGTGATCACGGGGGTGACGCTGCCGATTTCGGTGATGGCGTCGTTCATCATCATGAAGGCGCTGGGGATGTCGATCAACGTGATGACGATGATGGCCCTCTCGCTCGCCATCGGCCTCTTGATCGACGACGCCATCGTTGTTCGGGAGAATATCGTCCGCCATCTGGAGCGCGGGGAGGACCATTTTGCCGCCGCCCGCAACGGGACGAGCGAAATCGGTCTTGCCGTGTTCGCTACGACGATGTCGATCGTGGCCGTCTTCGTGCCGGTCGCCTTCATGAAGGGGATCGTCGGCCGCTTCTTCTTCCAGTTCGGGATGACGGTCGCTTTCGCCGTTCTCGTCTCTCTTTTCGTCTCCTTCACCCTGGACCCGATGCTCTCTTCGCGCTGGCACGATCCGGCGATTGCGGCCAAGGGGAAAAGAAGCGGTTTGGCGAAGCTGCTGGAGAGATTCAACAACGGATTCGAAAGGGTCTCCGACGGCTACCGCCGGATGATCGGCTGGGCCCTTGACCATCGCAAGACGGTTCTCGGAATCGCGCTTACGGCCTTTGCTGGGGGGATCATCGCCTTCGGTTCGCTCCAGTCCGCCTTCTTTCCCGAGATCGATAGCGGGGAGTTCAACGTGACCTTCAAGACCGCCCCTGATGCCTCGATCGCGGAGAGCCGGGGACGTCTGGAGGCGCTGCTCGGCGCAATCGGCGCCCATCCCGCCGTCGCCCATACCTATGCCACGATCGGCGCAGGAGACAGCGGCACGGTCCGCAACGGCGTCGTCTTTGTCAAGCTCAAGCAACGGTCGGAGCGGGCGCTCGGCCAGAGGGAGGTGCAGCAGGATTTCCGCCGGAGTTTTATCCGGCTTCCCGGCGTCATCACCTCCATCGAGGAGGTCAACGAGTCCGGTCAGAGCCAGAAGCCTCTCCAAGTCAACCTTCGCGGGACGGACATCGCGCGCCTCAAGGCCTATGCGTCCGAGCTGCGCGAGAAGATGTACTGGATACAGGGGATCCGGGACATTGAGATCAGTCTGGAACACGACATACCGGAATATCGGTTTATCGTGGACCACGAGAAGGCAGCAAGCGCCGGGGTGATGACCGATCATATCGTCCGTATGGTCGGCGCCCTGGTCGGTGGCGAAGTGGTTTCCACGTATGAGGACAAGGATGGCGATGCGGTAGACATCCGTGTGCGCCTTCCCGAGAGACTTAGGGAGAACCCTGATCAGGTTCGGAACCTGCGTCTTGCCGTGATAAACGGCAAGGGGTCCACAACGCTCCTGCCTCTGTCGAACCTTGTTTCCTATTCGGCCTACGCCACCCCCTCGGAGATCAACCGGCAGGAGCTGACGCGCCAGGTGACGGTCAGCGCCAACCTTGACAATCTCCCTCTCGGCACGGCCGTGGAGAAGGTGACGGAGGCATCGAAAAAGCTTGCGCTGGCGCCGGGCTACCGGGTCGTATTTTCCGGGGACGCGGAGATGATGACCGAGACTTTCGGGTACATGGCCGAGGCCCTCGTCCTGGCGGTGCTTTTCGTCTACTTCATTCTGGCCGCCCAGTTCGAGTCCTTTCTGGAGCCTCTGGCGATCATGTTCTCTCTGCCGCTTTCCATCGTCGGGATGGCCGCGATGCTCCTTTTCACCGGAGACACGATCAATATCATGTCGCTGATCGGCCTCATCATGCTGATGGGACTTGTGACGAAAAATGCGATCCTGCTGGTCGATTATGCCAAGGTCCTGCGCGGCCGCGGGATGGAACGGCGGGAGGCGGTCATCACCGCCGGGCGGACACGGCTCCGTCCCATTGTCATGACGACGCTCGCGATGATCTTCGGGATGCTGCCGCTGGCGCTCGCGATCGGGGCCGGCGCGGAGATGCGGGCGCCGATGGCCCGCGCGGTGGTCGGCGGACTCCTGACCTCCACGCTGCTGACGCTGCTGGTTGTACCGGTGATGTATACGTTTATGGAGGATTTGGGTGAGTGGGTGATCAGAAAGTTCGGATTTCGGAGGAAGAAAGAGGCATGAAAAATCGGAATGAAACAATGAGATCGGTTTTCAAGTTGCGCAAAGGTCTTATCATGGGATTTGCCAGCCGTCTGGGGATAGGGATTGCCTCTATTGCGGTTGCCCTATTCCTGGTTGCGACGCCGATATCCGCACAGATTCGGGTGTTAACGCTGGAGGAGGCCCTGGTGATCGCTGCGGAGAAGAACAGGGACATTGAAAAGGCCCGTGAATACATCGCCTGGGCGCAGGGAAAGTACGTCGAGGAGCGGGCGGCCGCCTTTCCGCAGCTCACGGCCTTAGCTTCCCTTGGTTGGGACAGAGATGAGAGTCAGAAGATCTACAGCCCTATGCAGACCCAGCGGACGGAACGCAGGTCCGTCCTGATCGGTCTGACCCAGCCTCTCTTCACCTGGGGCCAGGTGAGCGCGGCGATCCGGGCGGCGAAGGTCGGTTTACAGTCAGCCGAAGAACAGCTCCGCATCTACCGGCAGGCGGCCAACCGAGACGTATCGGCCGCATTCCACGATGTGCTCTTCGCCCGTGAACTTCATGCCCTGGCGCTCCATAACCTCGAACAGAAGAAACGGCACCTGGAGGAGGCAAGACGGAGGCTCCAGGCGGGTGTGGCCACCGATTACGACGTCCTGGCGGCGGCAGTGTCGGTGGAAAACGCGCGTCCCGATACGATCCGGACGGAAAACCAGATCCGCACCGCACGGGAGCGGCTGCGCTTCCTTCTCGCCGTCGAGAACGGGGAGGTCGATGTGACCGGCAGCCTGGAGGCCGACCTTACTCCCCGCCGGTCTTACGCGGAGGCCTTCGCCCTGGCCCGCGAGAAACGGTCGGATCTCGCCGATATTCGCTACCGGATCAGCATCCACCGGGAGCTGGCAGTCCTCGCCGACGCGCAGAACAAGCCACGTGTCGATCTCAAAGGATCGTACGGCTGGAACACCCTCGAACAGCCTGGAATATCCGGCGACGGCCCTTCCTGGAGCGTCGGGATCCAGTTGAGTTATCCTTTTTTCGACGGCTTCCGCACGCAGGGGAGAGTGGCTCAGGCCAATAGCGACCTTCGGCGTATCCAGATCGACGAGGCGAGGCGGATCGACGCGGTTGCGCTCGAGGTGCGCGAAGCGGTGAACGCCGCGGGGGAATCGGAGGAGATCGCCCGCTCGCTTTCCGGCGTCGTCAACCAGGCGGAACGGCTCCTGACGATGGCGGAGAAGGGTTACGAATTGGGAGTCAAGACCCGCCTGGAGGTCGAGGACGCCGAGCTGAACCTCCGTCAGGCGAAAAGCAGCCTGAGTCGCGCCCGCCGCGACACCCTGGTCGCCCGGGTCAATCTTGACTGGGTCACGGGGATCCTCGGGGAGAGGCAGAGGTGAGAACGGGCCCGGGCCATCGGTCTATCATACTTCCATGACCGGGAGCGCAGCCCGCAAGCCCCGCCTAATAGCGGGGAGCTTCATCGATGACAAATGGAGGGATGGGAAAATGCAGCATCAGGAAGGGGTCTTCATGGGTGTCCGGGGCGCCGGTCTCTATTACCAGGGCTGGCTGCCGGAGGGGGAGGTCAGGGCGGTCCTCCTTATAGTTCACGGGCTTGCCGAGCACAGCGGGCGGTATATGAACCTGGTCGACCGCTTTGTTCCACTGGGCTATGCCGTCTACGGGATCGATCACGTCGGACACGGCAGGTCCGAGGGCCGGCGGCTCTACGTTGAGCGCTTCGTCGATTATACGGAGCCTCTCAGGACTTACACCGATATGGTCCGACGCTGGCAGCCGGACAAGCCGGTTTTTCTTGTCGGCCACAGCATGGGAGGGCTGATCGGCGCCCTGCACCTGATTGACCATCAGACGGAACTCGCCGGCGCAGTCCTGTCCGGGCCGGCGGTCAAGGTTCCCGGCAATATCTCGCCGGCGACCATGGCCGCAGGGCGGATGCTGTCCGCCCTTGTCCCTAAGGTGGGACTGGTCTTACTGGAGGCGGAAGGGGTGAGCAGTGATCCGGCGGTCGTGGCGGCATATCTCGCCGATCCGCTGGTCTGCCGGGGGAAGATCACTGCACGACTGGGCGCAGAGATGCTCGGTGCGATGGAGCGTGTCGGCGCCGAAGCGAACCGGATCACGCTTCCGGTTTTGATCCTCCAGGGCGGCGCCGATCGTCTCGTCGATCCGTCCGGGGCCCAGATGCTCTTTGAAAAAGTCGCCTCCTCCGACAAGAAGCTCATCGTCTACGAGGGCTTTTTTCATGAGGTGTTCAACGAGCCTCAGCACGACCGGGTGTTCTCCGACGTCGAGCAGTGGCTGGAGAGACATCTCCTCCTCCAGATGTAGCTTTGCCGAGACCTTTGCGCAACTTGGGAGATTTGGTGCCCCTGCATCGGCATCGCTGCATCCGGCTATCTCACGGTATAACCGCGGCCGTCGAGGCAGGCGCTCATCGCCCGTTGATAGTCCGCGCGCTTTTCGCCCCGCTGGACTTCTTGTGGATCGCCGGGCAACCGAGTCGGGTCGAAGCCGGTCTGGCTCACCGCCCAGCTGTGGCACTCGTAACGATCCTTCGCCTGTAGCTGTTCGCTTTGGTTTTGGCGGGGATAGACGAAAAGCTGGTCCGCCGGAGGCGGCGCCTGACTGACGTCGCTCGTTGGCGGCTCAACAACGACATAGCCGTCTCCCCTGTGTGCATAATAGATTTCGTTGGCATAGTAGTAGGGCCAGCCGCCGACCCATACCGTCGCGTAGTAAGGGGGCAGGAAGGGCACGAAAAGACCGAACGGAGGCGCAACGATAGCGAAACGCGGCCCCTGCGGGCGGTACCAGGCGCCTCCGGAGAAGTAGTATCGTGCGCCGCCGTGAACCACCACCCGGTGATTGCGAGGCAGTGCTCGGACCATATGCCCGCGAACGGGATAAACGCGGTCGTGTTGATAACGCGTGTCCCGGAATTCGTTCTGGCCTGAAAGTCGAACAGGCCCGTCCTCGCGCGCTCCCTGAGCCGGAACGTGTCGATCCCGCCCCGGGCCGGCAACCGGTCTGTCCTCGCGCGGTCCCTGGGCCTGAGCAGGTCGATCCCGCCCAGGACCGGCAACCGGCCTGTCCTCGCGCGGTCCCTGGGCCTGAGCAGGTCGATCCCGCCCAGGAGCCACGTCTGGCCTGTCCTCGCGCGCTGCCTGGGCAGCCTGTGACGATCCGGTCAGCAGCAGTCCCGAAAAAAGGACCAGAATCAGCCCGAGCACAAAGTACCTGCTCGTATGATGGATTTGGTTCATGGTCATTGCCTCCAAAAAAATTGAATGTGAATGGCGCACTGCCGGTTGCGGATCACCTTCAGCGCACGCTGTAACCTCTCCCTTCCATGCAGGCGGACATCGCCCGTCGGAAGCCGTGGGCCTTTGATTCAAGCTGGGTGTCGCGACCCCTGTCCCGCGCGGCATAGGCCTCTTCCTGTTGCCGGGCGTATTCCATCCTTGCCGAATCCGATGCGGCGCCGGCGATAGCCCCACCGGTTGCACCGATCAAGGCGCCCCCCACGGCATGCCTTGGTCCGCCGATCAGCGCGCCCAGGACAGCGCCGGCGATCGCCAGGGTCGCGGTGTCGTGCCCGGGCGGAGGCATCGGCACCACCCTCACGCGCTGATCCGTCGGGATTGCCGACTGACCCGGATCGAAACCGGTCTGACTCACCGCCCAGTTGTAGCACTCGTAATGGTCGCGTGATTGTTGCTCGTTGGTCTGACCCGCCTTCGGGTAAAAATAGAGCTGGGTGAGAAGAACTTTTGGGCTCTCGGGGGGAACGTCGCGTTCGTATCGTGAAACCGTGCGGTAAGGGGCGGGATAACATGCCGACAACACCAGGACTGCCGACAAAAGCAGAAACCAAACGCCTGTTCTTGACACCTGCCGTTCCTTTTCATGTCCGACTGTCGTTTCATTGCAGGATATGATCGCCATATGGGTTCTCCTTTGTTTTCTTTAGTATGAAGCAAGGAATGTGCCTATTTTGCATTGCAAATGCGCAAGCAATGGATATCAAGGCGATACGGAATATTTTCGAGAGCCAGGGGAAAACGGTCACGGGGAGAATGTGGCTAAAAAGTATCCGCTTGTGCGATCTGCCTGGGAACAAAATATCCAGCTTGCGGTTTTACCTTACCGGGAGCGCAACCCGCAAACCCCGCCCTGCGGGCGGGTAGCTTCACTTTCTTCTTCGGTTTCACACATATGATAGTATCCCGTGCGGCGGATGTCAATCGAGAATATACGAATGTGCCGACACGGGGAAGCGGCTGCAAAATTTTTCGCTTGCATATTATGGCGACTGAAGCGAAGATGCAACGCAATGCGCGGCGAGGGGGCGGGTGTCCGCGTCAACAGGAAGAGAGCCCATGAAACGCGTTGAATCGTTGCTCGGCAGGAAAGAAGAAACAGTCCTCAATGTCTTCAAGCTCAAGTCGATGCTCCGCGATCACGACACCCTCGCGATCCTCATGAACGGATCACCCGATCCGGATGCCGTTGCCTCGGCGATGGCCCTGCGCGAGATCCTCAACCAGACGAAACCTCTGGCGAAGTGCGTCTTTGTCGCTACTGAGCCCGTGATCAGACACCAGAACGCCGAATTCATCAAGGAAATGAAGGTCGAGATCCAGATGCTGGACAAGGTCGACCTCGGGGAATTCCGGCTGATTGCCCTTGTAGACGGCCAGCCCACCTTTTTCGGTGATAGACTCGGGGAGGTGAAACCTCAGATCGTGATAGACCATCACCCCTGCAAGACGGTCTGGCACGCCTCGCTTGCCGACGTTCGGCCGGGGTATGGGGCTCTCTCCACGATCATGACGGAGTATCTCCTCGCCGCGCGGGTGAGGATTTCCAAACGGCTCTACACGGCTCTCCTTTACGGGATCAAGAGCGACACAATCAACTTCGAACGGGATGTCAGTCTCGAGGACATCAGCGCCTATTACCTCACCTTCTCGCGGGCCAACAGAGAGCTCATCCGACGCATCGAGCTCAACCAGATCCCAGAGAAGTTTATCAAGCACTTCGATTACGCCTGCCAGCATAAACGCCGATACCGAGACAGGTTGATCATCTTTCTCGGGATGGTGGAGAGCCCGGACGCCTGCGTCCAGGTCGCCGATTTCTTCCTCCGCGTGATCAACGTTTTCTACGTGATCATCGCCGGTATCGTGAAAGATCGGATGGTCATTATCTTCCGGGGGGACGGCTACCGCCGGGACTGCGGAGCCATCGCCGCGAAATCTTTCGGCATGCTCGGCACCGCCGGCGGCCACCGGAGTGCGGCGCGTGTGGAGATACCTCTCGAGACGCTCAAAACGGTTTTGGATGACGATCTCTCCCCGGAGGCGGTGGACCGGTTCCTCGTTCAGAGGCTCAGGAGAAAAAGCGAACAGGCGGTGAAGACAAACGGATAGCGAGCGTATATCCGGCGGCTTGCCGCAGGGTAATCGAGCGAAAACGGATTGGTTTGCTTAGCTCAAGGATCAATTCTTCTCCGCAGCTTGCTACAGGTGAGATTCAATATGGGACGGCGAAGCCGTCATTCTTCGGTTTTG
This sequence comes from uncultured Syntrophus sp., assembly GCA_964540555.1. Classification (GTDB taxonomy): domain Bacteria; phylum Desulfobacterota; class Syntrophia; order Syntrophales; family UBA5619; genus JAKAFS01. Next base: position 8,776 of record CAZINF010000106.1, read on the forward strand.
GTCTGGGATGGGGGCTGGCTCTTCTCCGGTTCGGAAACCTTTTCGGAGACCTTGCTCTCTTTTTTGTCTTCCGTTTTGTTCTCAGCCGCCGGGGCCTTCTTTCCGCCGTAGTCCGTGGCGTACCAGCCGCTTCCCTTCAGGTGGAAGGAGGAGACGGACATCAGTTTGTGCACCTGGCCCTTGCAGAATTTGCAGGATTTCGCCGCAGGGTCCGCTATCCCCTGGAACATTTCGAATTCCTTACCGCATTTCTTGCACTTATACTCGTAAATCGGCATATAAAAGCCTCCAATATATTTATTTCATTGCATCATCTCGCCGATCTGGTGGCGGTTGCTGAAACAATCCATGACCAGATTCAGATCGGCATCGGTGACCGGTTTGAGCAGGTTTCGAGTGATCCGGTGGACCTTTTCTTCCTCCCCCGACTTCTCGTCCTCAGGCGCATCGAAATTCCCCTCGCCCCGGTCGAAACGGATCACATGGACAAGCTCGTGCGCCGCGATATACAGAAGCAGAGGCGAGATCCGGATGAAGGAATGGGCCCGGTCAACGGCGTCCAGGATCCGGTCGTCCTGAAGACAGATCCGGTAGAAGTGAGGCCCGCTGTCCGGCGGCTCGGGATCTCTTCTGTATTCGTACATGCACAGATGGGCAAACGCCCCTTCCTGCACCTCGTGCTTCTCCAGGAAGGCGAGCGTTTTCACGTCGTACCGTGGCCCTTTCCACTCTCCACGGTTGAGTCCGAAGTACTGTCCCGCCAGCTTCTCGGCCTCTACGAAGGTCCGGCCGGCAAGGGATATCTGCGCTGCATTAAAATAACGACCCATCGACTCACCATCCGATCATCCGTCACGACCGCATTTAATATAGGCACAATTCGGCGTCTGTCAATCCTTTTTTTGGTGCATCCCCCTCAGTGTGTTGAAAGACGCCCCGTTAGACAGGCTGTTCAAAAATGTTTAGATGCAAGGCGCGCAAAAACCGAAGAGCGAGGCGTATATGGACATACGTCGAGCGATGAGGTTTGTAGCGCAACGCAGCAGATGAGCATTTTTCAACAGCCTGCTAGTGCATCAAGCGCGGCAAAAAGGTGATGATCTGCGGGAAAAAGATGCACAGGATAACGACCGCCAGGATCGGCACGAGGTAGGGCAAAACCGCCCTCGATACCTCTTCGAAGGACTGCTTGGTGATCGCCGCCAGGACAAACAGGACGTTGCCGAAGGGGGGCGTGCAAACCCCCATGGAGAGGTTGATGGTCATCAGAACCCCGAAGGCAACCGGGTCGATCCCCAGGGATTTGATCACCGGGACGAGGATCGGGGTCAGGATGTTCACCGCGACCAGGACCGACATGAAACATCCCACGATGAGCAAGAAACCGTTGATGAGAAAGAGAATGACGAGAGGATCGCGGCTGATTTTCAGTATCTCCTCCGTGACCATCTGGGGGATCTTTTGGTTCACCAGAAGCCAGCCGTAAATGGCGGAAAAAGCCATGATCAGCATGAGAACGCCGGTGAATTCCACCGATTCCTTGAATACCCTGAGCAGTTCTTTTCCGGTGATGGATTTATAAATGATTAAACCCAGGAAGATGGCGTAAACCGCGGCCACGGCGCCTGACTCGGTGGGGCTGAAAAGGCCCGAATATATCCCCCCGATGATGATGACCGGGGTCATCAGAGAAAGGATGGCCCTCTGAAAAGAGGTGAACATGACCCGGACCGGAGGCCGGGGGGTCAGGGGAAGCTTTAATTTCAGGGCAACGAAATACACCTGGACCATCATGAGCAAACCGATGATCACCCCGGGGACAAAACCGCCCATGAACAGATCGGCGATCGATACGTTGGCCAGCCAACCGTAGAAGATCATGGCAATGCTGGGGGGAATGATAGGCCCCAGGATGGCGGAAGCGCCAGTGATCCCTATGGTCATGCGCATGGGATACTTGGCATTCAGCATGGCCTTGATTTCGATGTTGCCCAGGCCCGCCGCGTCGGCCACCGCCGTTCCGGACATGCCGGCGAAGATCATGCTTCCCACCACGTTGACGTGGCCCAGGCCTCCCCGGAGATGTCCCACCAGGGCGTTGGCAAAGTTGAAAATCCGGTCGGTAATCATGCCGGTATTCATGATATTGGCCGCCAGGACGAAAAAGGACGCGGAAATCAGCGGGAAGCTGTTGATCCCTTCCATCATCTGCAGGGCAAAAAGATCGAAAGACAACTCTTTGAATCCCGACCCGACAATGATGACCATCAGGCTGGTGTATCCGATAGCGAAAGCCACAGGGATCCCCAGGATAAAAAACAAGAAAAGAATGCCTACAAATATGCTCAGCATCGGCGCCCTAACCTTTCTCCGGTTTTTTCAGAAAGAAATCAAAGGTGAAAATAATCAAATACACAGCCATCATGACGAACCCGATCAGCAGAGGCAAATAATAGAAGAACATCGGAAGTTCCAGAACCGCCGACCTCATGTAGAGGGAAGCCTTCATCATCTGGTAAATTCCGTAGATCATACCGATGCAAAAGGGTAGACAGAGGAGGTCCAAAAAGCACAGGAAACCGCCTTTTGCTTTGTCGGGGAGCTTGAGCAGCAGGACATCGATGCGGATGTGCTGGTTGCGTTTGAGGGCAACGGCCGCGGAAAGGAAAGTCGTCCAGATAAAGAGCAGGCAAGCCCCTTCATCGGACCAGGGGGCCGCGATTTGCAGGGGACGAAAGCCGACGGATACTACCACTAGCGCCACCGTAGCGATGAAGCAGGAGATGGCAACCCATTCGCAAGTCACGGTCACCCAATCAACGACTTTCTTCAGCATAGGGAACCTCTAGAAATGGGGACAGAACCCCTATTTTACTATAGGAAAATAGGGGCTCTGTCCCCGGGATATCATTTGGGCACGTATTGCATGACCGCTTTCTGCACGTCCGGATGAAGACGTTTGACCTCCTCCA
>CAZINF010000107.1:0-8620 GCA_964540555.1 uncultured Syntrophus sp.
CTCAAACAAACACTGTATGCTAACTTTCAATATACGAGGGACAGATACCTATTTAATTTAGTGGAAATTAAATAGGTATCTGTCCCTATTTAAAAAGGAGGATTATCGCGATGGAGCAGAAAGTCGGCGTTGTCGGGCTGGGCAATATGGGCGGCGGCATTGCGCGCAATTTTCAGAAATCGGGCGTACCGCTCGCGGTGTGGGATACCGCCCCGGCGACTTGCAGGGGATTTGAAGGCCTGGCCGGCGTCGACATCGCACCGCCGGGTGAAATGGCGGCGAGATGCAACGTCATCATCTTCGTGGTTCCCGCGACACCGGAAATCGCATCGTGCTTCGAGGGGGATGATGGCGTTCTGGCGAAGGCGGCAGAGGGACTGGTCGTCTATGACTTTACCACCTCCGATCCGGTGGCGACAAGGAAGATTGCCGAACGTGCAGCGGCGCACGGCATCGCCTATCTCGATGCCGGCATGAGCGGCGGCGCCGCCGGCGCCGATGCCGGGACCCTGACGCTGATGATCGGCGGCGATAAGGCGGCGTTCGAACGCACCCGCGGCCTGCTCGATCCGATTGCGAGCCGTATTTTCCACCTGGGCGGCAGCGGCGCCGGACACACCATGAAGCTGATCCACAATATGGTCTGCCACACGATCTTTCTGTCGACCTGCGAGGGCGGCCGCATGGCCGAAGCTGCCGGCATCGACCTCGCCGATATGATCGATGTCTTTAACGTGTCGAACGCCCGCAGCTATGCCAGCGAGGTGCGTTTCCCCAAGCATATCCTGTCGGGAAAGTGGGATGCCCGGTCGCGCGTCTATAATCTGCGCAAGGATTTGTCGATGGCGGTCGGGCTGGCCGGTTCGCTCAACACCGAGGCGCCGCTGGGCACAGTCGTCCGCGACTTCCTCAACGCGGCGATCGCCCACGGCATGACCGATACCGACTATTCGCGTCTCTACGAACGCTTTGACGAGATCGTCGCGGCAATCGGCGACGGCGATAAGTCTCGTTAAATCTGAACGGTTACTGATAAACGAAACGGATGCCGAGACGACAGGAACCTGCTTTTTACACGCGTTGTAGATATGGAACGCGGTCTTGTATTTAAGTTGATCCGGTTCTTGCGTACTGTCCGGTTTGCAAATCAATCGCCTTCTTTTAGAGTTTCCATTTCTTCAACAAGCCTCGCATCCGAATCATAGAAAAAGGAGCCGATAAAGAAGAGAATCCCTGCAAGGACGGCAAAAAGAGGCAGGAAAACCATGGCTTTTTCCAGTCCGAAGGCATCGGATAAGGCGCCGATAGCAGGAGGTCCCATTGCACTGCCGAGTATATGCTGAATGATGACGCACAGGCTTAACGATACGGCCCTTAGACCCGGATGAACAACATCCTGGGTCACGGCAACAGCAGCCGGCACGAAAGCCACCGCTGCAATACCCGCGGCCAGCAGAACTGCGTATTGAATGTCTCCACGATAGAAACTGAATGCGATAAAAAGCAGAACCCCCGTCACGCATGAGGATATCGAAGGGAAAAGGAGCCTGGCGTTTCTCCTGCTTTTAAGCCATCTGTCCGCCAGGTAGCCTCCTAAAGGAGCTCCGATTATAGCAAGGAGCATGACTATGCCCCCCTTTGTAGAAGCCCTGCTCATGGATATTCCTTCCACTCTCTGAAAATAGCTGGGAAGCCATGTCAGCATGGCCGTGGTAACAAATGTATTGGCTGCAAACGCGAGATTGTTGAATATCAACGTTTTATTCCCCAGTAAATGCCTTGCGATTTCACTCCACCGCATCCTCGATTCAGTCTTTTCATCTCCGCTGCCTGTCAGTCTTGTAAGCGCAATGGTCTCATAATCCCTCACATAGAAGAACAGCAAGGCCGCAATAATGCCGGGCAGGGCCACGAGACCGAATGCATGCCGCCAGCCGAAACGATCTGCAATGATCCCGCCAAGGGCAATGCCAAGAGCGCTTCCTAAAGGAATAGAGGCATTCCAGATTCCCAGAATCCTGGCCCTTTTCTCTTTTGGGAACAGCGCAGATATCATGGCGGTTCCGCCGGGGGCATAACCTGCTTCACCAAGGCCAATGGCAGTTCTGGCTGCGAAAAGCTGCCCGAAGTTTTTCGTGAAAGCACATGCAAGGGTGGCAACACTCCACAATACGGCCATCAACCCTATACTTTTAACCCTGCTCCACCTGTCGATAAGAATGGATACAGGCAGGGTAAAGATAAGAATCGACCAGTATACGGCGGAAACAAGCAGACCGCACTGAGTGTCCGTGATCCCCCATTCCTGCTTGAGAAAAGGAAAAAGCGAGACGATAACCAGCCGGTCCATGTAGTCGAACATGTAGAGCAGGAACAGCAGGGTAAAGATGCAGTAAGGGGACGATATCAACGCACGGGTTTTCGGAACTGAAGAATTATTCATAGAGTCCATATTTTTTTGTGGCCTCAAACATTGCAATGCAGTTTTCAGGGTTGACTCCCGGATGAAGAGAGTTGGAATCACAGAGAATGTATCCTCCGCCTGTTGCCGCAACGTCAATGGCATGTTTAACCGCGGCATCAACCTGATCAGGAGTACCGGCGGGGAGAAGCTCCTTGCAGTCGATATTGCCCAAAAGGCAGATTTTATCCCCATAGGCATCCTTGACCTTTTTCAGATCCATGCCTGCCTGGGGTTCCAAAGGGTTCAGACCATCGTATCCTGAATCGATAAGGATGTCCATGATTGACCAGAGATTGCCGTCGCTGTGGCGCACAACCTTCAGACCAAGCTTGTGGGCACGGTCTACGAGTTTCCTGTTGTACGGATTGACAAACTCCATGAAATGTTTCGGGGAGATCATAAGGTTGTTTGTTGCGGCAATATCATCTTCGACAACCAGGACATCAAGGCCGGCCGAGGCTAACATATCAAGCTGCTTCAGGTTGTATTCCGTCACTAAGCCGGCCACAAGATGAATGAAGCCAGAATTCTGATAAAGCTTTACCATGTAGTTTTCCATCCCGGTCAATCTCCAGCTGCGAACAAAGACGCCGCGCATCAACCAGAAAAGCGCAACATCTCCCTTAAAACGGTCTCTGGCAAGGTCAAGCAACAGAAGATGTGCGCGATTCGGTTCAGGAATGTGAAATTTATTAAGGTCATGGGTATCCTTTACAGGATGGCCGATGGGAACCGGAAGGCCGTGAGGATTCCGCCTGTATATAACACTCCAATCATCTTTTACGTCTTTCTTATTGATTTCAGTTTCATGACCAATCTCGAAAGAGGTGAACCCGTCCACGCCAAATACTTCATGAATAAGAAAAAGGGTATCCAGCAGCTTCATTTTCTCAGAATCGTTCATCTCATAAAACTGCTTGGATTCAGGCAGGCCATCGGTAATGTGTTTTCCGATACCAATGATCGGAGCTTCATTAATTCCATGAATGTAAAGAGGAACACGGTCGGGTTGCTGAACACCGAGGGCGGTAATAATCCGCTCTTTTCCTTTCATGATGGATCATCTCCTTATAAAACACATACACTCGATCTTGAGGATTGATCGCTTCTTAATACTACTCGTTCATGGCATACTCACCATTAAGCACGTACACGTACTTCTTCCAGACCTTGTTATACTGTTCAGGATTCGGCGCCGCCTTGATAAGCATGATCTGAGCGCAGTACTCACGCTGGGTGTCCTGGGAGCCGTGGTTGCCGTAAATTTGCAGGGCGAAATGGGCGAAGTCCCGCACCATGAAATCGAACACCTGGTTGATGATATCCTGGTCTACCTCTTCAAATTTTGCCTGCTCCAGGATAAGCTGGCCGTAGACCACGATGGAGAACATCTCGCCCACGGGCAGGGACCATGAAGGGTCCATGTCCTGCGCCTTGTCCGGGCCGGCCTTTTCGATCATCTCCTTGAAGATCTCGATCTGCTTGATGATGGCAGCCACGTTCGGCAGGTCCTTGTTGGTCTCGAAGACCGGTTTGTAGTCGTGGAACCGGACTGAGCTCAGACCCTTCGTGGGGCCCTGGTTGAACAGGAACTCATCGTCCTTAAGAGAGAAGTCGGGCGCCGCCGGAGCGTACTCAACCGGGTTGAAGAAGTAGTTTTTCATGAACTTGCGGATGAGCTGCACATTCACGTGCACCGTGCCCTCAAGCTTGGACGGGCCGCGCACGTCACTGGCAGCCATGTGGAAGTAAGTGTCCTTCTCGAAGCCCTTGGCCGCGATCACCTCCCAGAGCAGGTTGACGACGTCTTCGGACTGCAGGGTGACCTTCATCTTGCTCGCAGGGTTGTAAAGCAGGTAGCGCCTGTCATTGGCATTGGCGCCTCTGAAGTAGTCGGTTGAGCGGCGCTGGTAGAGCTTCATGGCTACGAGTCTGAGCCAGGCATCCATGAAATTCTTGCGCACATGGGGCATGTCGGTGACCTTCATGCCATAGAGGATGCGGTTGGAAGCGTGCGTGATGGCCTCGTAGAAGCAGTGCTCGGCCACGCCTATGGATGCAGGACCGATGTTGAATTTGCCGATGTTCACGGTATTGAGCGCCGAGTCCCACGCATGGGGGCCCCGCGAGAGAATGTCGTCTTCGGTGATGGGGTAATCGTGGAGAGCGAAGTTGGACACGTACTCCTGGTGGCTGGTCACGTTCTTCTTAAGCTCATAGGCCTTATGACGGTAGTTGGTGATGAAGAAGGTGTAATCGTCAGTGCCGTCTTTGACCTTGCCCAGGGTGGAGACCATTTCGGCCTCGTTGCCGTTACCGATGTAGTACTTTTCGCCGTTGGCGATGTACGTCCCATCACCTTTGGGGGTCAGCGTGGTCTCGGTGGAGTAAATGTCTGCGCCGTGGGCGCGCTCGGAAAGCCCGAAGGCAAAGATGGCCCCACCCTTGAGCAGGTGGGCGGCCCGCTTCTTGGTCTTCTCGTTAGGGCTCATCCAGATAGGACCGAGACCCAATATGGTCACCTGAAAGCAGTACCAGTACCCCAGCCCGTAGAAGGCCAGCAGCTCTGAGTACTCGCAGTTTCTCGCCGTATCCCATCGGGCATCCGGATCGCCTTCGGCATACGGCTTAGGTGTAAGCAGCTTGAAAAATATCCTCTCCCGTGCGAGAAAATCGATGAACTCCCGGTACCAGATCTTCTTGTTGTAGTCGTCAAGGAGCCTCTGCTTGCCCATGTTCTCGAAGAAGGCCACTGTCTTTTCCATGATGGCCTTTGACCCCTCGTCGGCCATAAGGCTCTTGTACTTCTTGGGCTGGATCAGATAATTCATATCACTCTCCTTTGTTTTTTTAAGGCTGCGGGGGCGCCTCCTTCTGGTAGGTGGGCGCGTTCTTCGGTGATTTTCCGCCCTTGATCTTGCGGTAGTAGGCGTAGGTCATCGGTTCCGCCGCAGCGTCGAGGATGTCGCACTCGACCACCTTCCCGAGGAAGAGGGTATGGGTGCCGCAGTCCATCTCGCCGATCACCTCCGCCTCGATAAAGGCGACGGTATGATCGGTGACGATAGCGACGCCGGTTTTGCCCGTCTTTACCCGGATGCCGTCGAACTTGTCGATGTCCCGGCCGCATTTGAAACCGAACCGGCCGATCATCGTCATCGGCGTCGCCTCCTCCAGGATGGAGACGGCGAACCGCCGGCTCGACCGGATGTGGTCGTGGGTATAGTTCGCTTTGCTGATGCTCACCGCCACCGTGGGCGGCTCCGAGGTGACCTGAAAGACCGTGTTGGCAATCTGGCCGTTGAATTTCCCTTCTTTGCCGGAAGTGATCACGTAGAGGCCGTAACTCAGTTTATAAAACGCTCCTTTGTTCATCGTCGCTTCTCCTTCATTGAAATGGAACAACCACGCCGTCGGGGCCGCCCGCCTCCTGCCAACACGGAATAGATCACCCTTGACGGCTTCGTAAAAAGTCCGGATGCTGCGTTGCGCTTCATCCCTCGTCGCTGCGGCGTACGACAAAGTACGTCTCATAAGGGGACGGATTTCAAATCCGTCCCCGCGCGCGCCTTGCCTGTGGCCTTTTTACGAAGCCGTCCCGAATTCAAGGCTTTTGCGGTTATTTACGAGGTCGTCACCCTTGCCTTTCTCCGAAGATCCCCCGGCCGATCCGGACGATCGTCGCCCCCTCCTCGATGGCTACTGCGTAATCGTCGGTCATTCCCATCGACAGTTCCCGCATCTCGACGCGAGGAATGGCTTCTCCCGCGATCCTGTCCCGGAGCTCCCGGAGGGCTTTGAAGCATGGTCTGGCTTCTTGCGGATCGTCGAACCAGGGGGGCATCGTCATCAATCCCTGGATGGAAAGGTTCTGCAGCGGGGCGATCGCCCGGACCAGATCAAGCGCCTCGGCAGGCGGGACGCCGCTTTTGGTCGCTTCCCCGCCGACGTTGACCTCGATCAGGATCGGGATGACCCGTCCTGCCGCCCCCCGGGCGCGCCGGTCAAGTTCGGCGGCCAGCCCCATCCGGTCGACGGAATGGATCATATCGAAGAGATGCACGGCGTACTTCGCCTTATTCGTCTGGAGGCGACCGATCAGGTGCCATTCGCTCCCCTTTCCCAGTTTCTCAAGCTTTCGTTTCGCCTCCTGAACGTAGTTTTCGCCGATGATCTCCACCCCGGCCCGGATTGCAGCGAGGATACGGTCGTCGTCCACGGTCTTCGTGACCGCCATCAGCCGGATCGCCGATGCCGGCCTTCCCGACCGGCGTGCCGCCTCCGCGATCACCGCCCGGATATGCCGAATGTTATCCGCCACATTCATGATCACCTCCGGAAAAACCGATTGCCGAGACGCGTTTCAGGGCGTCGACGACCTCGCAAAGGGGGAGACCCATCACATTCGTGTAGGAACCGCGGATCTCCCGGATGAAGAGGGCGCCCATCCCCTGCACGGCGTAAGCGCCTGCTTTATCATAAGGCTCCTCCGAGCCGGCATACCAGTCCATCTCGTCGCCGGCGATCTTCCGGAAGAGGACCTTCGTCTCGACGACTTCCCGGATCAGCAGCCCCTTTGTCTGCCTGGCGACGGTGAAGCCGGTGAAGACCTCGTGCTCCCGGCCGCTCAGTTTTTTCAGCATCTCCTTCGCCTCGTCAACCGATCCCGGTTTGCCGAGGATCTCTCCGGCTGCGACCACGATCGTGTCGGCGCCAAGGACCCAGCAGTCGGTGTAAGTCCGGGCAACGGCGAGCGCCTTCTCCTCGGAGAGGCGAAGCGCATGCTCCCGGGGGGTCTCCCCCCGGCGGAATGCCTCATCGATACCGCTCGGCATCGCCTCGAAGTCGATCCCCGTAAGCCTCAGAAGCTCGATTCGACGAGGCGAGATCGAGGCGAGAATGAGTCTTCCTGAAATCGTGATTCCCATGCAGGTCTTCTCTAATTCTCCGGGGTCAGGACCACCTTTTCCACTTTATCCAGATCCCGCTTATAATAACGAGAACCGAGATAAAAAAGGACGCAGGAGATCAGCGCCGTCATGCTGGCGATTTTCAGCGCCACCAGGATCCCATACCGGTCGGACAGGGCGCCGGTCACCACCGGGCCGAGGGCGCTGCCCAGGAGGTTTTGGGTGATCACGCAGAGGGCGTAGGAGACGGCGCGCAATCCCGGATGGACGACGTCCTGGGTGACCGCTATGGCCGAGGAGGCCCAGGCGATGGAGGCGATGCCGGCCAGAAGGAAAATCCCATACTGGACCATCCCCCCGGAGAATAGGTGAAACCCGCCAATAAACAGGACCGCGGCCAGGAAAGCGGAGATCGAGGGGACCAGCAAACGGGCCTTGATGTTTTTTTTCATCCAGGTGTCCGCGATCCACCCTCCCAGGGGGGAACCGACGATGCTGGTCAGCATGATCCCGCTCGCCAGGAGGGTGGCCTTCTGCAGGGGAAAGCCCTGGACCCGCTGGAAGTAAGTCGGCAGGAAGGTGGACATCGATATGGAGGTGAACATCATCCCGGCGAATCCGAAGTAGGTCATAAGAAGCGAAGGCGTTCCGGCAAAAGTGCGGACGATGTCCATCTTGCTCATCTTTTGCGCGACCGGACCGGATTCTTTCTCCGCCTGCCTCCGGTCAACCGTTTTTTCCAGTCCGACCGTCTTGTAGTCCTTGATGAAAAAAAACAGAATAGCGATGACAAGACCCGGGAGCGCGACAATCCCGAAAGCGTGACGCCATCCCCAATGGGAGGCGATAAGACCTCCGATGACGATGCCGGCGGCCATTCCGATGGGGATGGAGGCGTTCCAGATGCCCACCATGAAGGCCCGCCTCTTTTCGGGATAGAGTGCCGAAATCATTGCTGTTCCGCCGGGGGCGTAACCGGCTTCCCCAATGCCGATCACAGCCCGTGCCGCGAAGAGCTGGCCGAAGTTCTTTGTAAAAGCGCAGGCAACCGTGGCCAGGCTCCACAATACAGCCATGATGCCGATGCTCTTTTTCCGGCTCCAGCGGTCGATCAGGATGGAAACGGGGAAGGAGAAGAGGATGATGGCCCAGTAGACGGCGGATACCATCGCCCCGCATTGGGCGTCGGTCAGGCCCCAGTCCGCTTTCAAAAAGGGGAAAAGCGAAACGACCACCATCCGGTCGA
>CAZINF010000107.1:8720-11729 GCA_964540555.1 uncultured Syntrophus sp.
GCTTCCCCAGTTCCCTCTTTTCCGGCATGGGTTCGGAAAGGACAATCGGGGTGAAACCGAGGAGCTTCAACAACCTGACCGCCGCCAGCCCGATAGGCCCTCCCCCCATGACGAGGACCGATCCGCTTTCGCTTCGCGCGATGTTGATCCCGTGCAGGGCGGCGGCAAATGTTTCGGCCAGGGCCGCGTTTCTGGAATCCACCCCTTCCGGTATCGGAATCGCCATCTGCGGATAAACCTTTATGTATTCGGCAAACGCCCCCGGCAGATCCCCGATTCCGATCGTCCGTCTCCATTCTTGACAGAGATAGGGTCTGCCCATCCGGCAATCCCGGCATTTCCCGCAGAAGGTGGGTCGAACGATGATCCTTGCCCCCCCTGTAAATCCTCTGACCTTCTTGCCCCAACCGGCGACGGTCCCGCTTGCCTCGTGGCCGAGGATCGTCCCGTCGGCGAGGAACCCGCTTTCGATCAGCGAGTGATCCGAACCGCAGAAACCGGTATTCACCACCCTGACGAGAAGTGTATCCTCCTCAAGTTCCGGCGCGGGAACCTCCTCGGCGACCAGTCCCATGGAGCGGCGGTAGATGACGGCCTTCATTTCGTTCACTCCTTCAACCGATAGAGATCATTTAGGTATTGAAGAGCAAACGCCTTGGCCGTCTTTCGGTCCGGCATCGTTCCCATCATCCCATAGAGTGCGGCTTCCCCGGACGGCTCTTCGGCGCTGGATTTTATGAGTTCAGCGGTCGCTTCCCGGAGGTCCGCAAGAAATGGTTCCACGATGTTTTCATGGTAAGGAGAGACGGTCATATGCAGACTGGGGGGCCGATGCTGGGCGTGCATGCGCCAACCCCGGCCTTTTAATTTATCGGCCAGACGATAAATATCGAGGGAATCGGCCCCAAAGGCAAACACGGTCGCCGGGGGGTCTCCCAGGACAAAGAGCCCGGGGATGGCGTTTATGCCCTCCATCAGCCGGAGGGTTGCCTCCCTGGCCGCCTTTGCCAGCCTCAGGAATCCTTCCTCGCCAAGGTGATGGAGGATTGCCCAGGCCGAGGCGATGGCTCCGCCGGGACGGGCGCCGCTCAGCGATGGCGTGGCATACACCCCGCCGGGCCAGTCGGCATAAACGAAATACTGGTGCTGGCGCAGTTCGCTGTTCCGGTAGAACACCGTGGAAACGCCTTTGGAGACATATCCGTATTTATGGATGTCCGCGGACAGGGAGGTCACCCCCGGCACGGAGAAGTCAAACGGGGGGATCGTGCAGCCCAGCTTTCTGAGGAAAGGGAGCATATAGCCGCCCAGGCAGCCATCCACATGGAACCAGAGGTTCTTTCCGTCGGCCAAGGCGCCGATTTCCGTGATCGGATCGATGACCCCCTGAGGGTAAGTGACGGCGGTGGCCGCAAGCATGATGGTGTTTTCGGTTATCGCTTCTTCCATGGCTTTTGCATCAGCCCGGAATCCTTCATCCACCGGGATCTGGACGATTTTCAGTCCCAGGTAATGCGCCGCCTTGTTGAATGCGGGATGAATCGTTACGGGGGCGACCAGCTCGGGAATTTTGACCCCGGGACGGTTTGTCCTGGCCCAATCCCGGGCTGCCTTGACGGCCATCAGGATGCTCTCCGTCCCTCCCGAGGTCATGGCGCCGACGGTTTCTTCATCGCCGCCCAGCAGCATACCGACCATGGAGATGAACTCGGTTTCCATTTTCAGGAGGCTCGGGAAATCAAAGGGGCTTAAGGCATTCTCGAACATGTAGGCGGCATAGGCCTCCTTGGCCAACTCCTCCACCTCCTGCCCGGCGTAATACACCAGGCCAAAGAGGCGGCCCCGATGCCAGTCCGAATCGCCCGCTTTGAACGAGCGAAGGAGGGATAAGACTTCTTCTTGGGGCATTCCCTTTTTGGGTAACGGTATCTGTTTCATCGGCGCCATGTGATTTATTACGAATAATGGCGCCTTCGTGTCAAGACAATTATACCGCAGGATGGGGAGAATCTGCTTATGAATCTTGACATCTTGTCGTTATTCACCTAAATGTGAGACGACTAATGCAGGAGGTCTCCCCATCGGGAAAAAGATCGCCGACCGCTTGCTCAAGGAGTTGCGCGTATGAGAACCAGATCATTGTTTTTTATTCTTGTCTGTTTGTTGTTTCAAAAAGGCCCGGCCGTTGCTTCAGACCCTGTTCGGCAGCAGGAAAGGGCGCCCCTGGTGATTTCGGAACAATCGATTTTCAACACATTGAAAGACATGGCGTCGTGGGGAAACCGCACGACCTGGGAAAAGCAGAACGAAGTGGCCGACTACCTCTACCGCCGTCTGAAAGAAAACAAGGGATTGGACGTCTATTTCCATCAATACAAGGACGGCAATCACACATATAAAAATGTGGTGGCCCGGATTCCCGGTAAAAAGGATACCGGGGCGGTTCTTATTTTCTGCGCCCACTACGATTCGCATCCGGCAGGATTGGAGGCAGCGGGGCGGGCCCCGGGTGCGGATGACAACGCTACGGGGGTTGCGGTTTTACTTGAAGGGGCCCGGATTTTAGCCGGGAAACCCATCAATGCCACGGTGGAGTTGGTCTTCTTTTCCAACGAAGAGCAGGGTCATAAAGGCAGCAAGGCGTATGTGGAAGACCTGACCGCCAAGAGTCGGAGGATCGAAGGGGTCGTCAATATCGATGCGATCGGATATACACAACCCTCTTTGACGGCTCTTTGGCAGGAGGCCCAGGGTAGGGGGTCGTTGGACAAATGGCTTTACCTGGCCAAACAGGTTCTCGAAAAACCGGTGTATTACGTCCAGACAGGATTCAAGAATCCCAATGAAATTTTACTGGTCGGCGGGCGTCCGGCCCATGCTGCGTTTGTTGAAAGAATTTATTCCCGGTTGAAAGGGGTCGATATGGGGATCAAGAAAGATATCGGCCCTCAATGCGGGTGAGGGGATGAAATGTCCTTCTGGGAGAAGGGCTATACGGCATTGTTCATT
>CAZINF010000108.1:0-2222 GCA_964540555.1 uncultured Syntrophus sp.
CCCTGCCTCGCCGTCATCACCAATATCGACCGGGAGCACCTGGACTATTACCGGGACGTGGAAGAAATCAAGGAAGCCTTTCTCCGCTTTGCCAACATCGTCCCCTTTTACGGCTCGACCATCCTCTGCCTGGACGATGTCCACACGCGGGAGATCCTCCCAAGGATCAAGCGAAAGGTTGTGACCTTCGGCCTGGTAAAGCAGGCCGACTACAGGGCAGAGGACATTTCCTTCTCCGGTTCATCCTCCCGCTTCTCTCTTTTCCATCGGGAGATCCTCCTGGGAACCGTGAAACTCAATGTCCCGGGACTGTTTAACGTCTATAACGCCCTGGCGGCGACGGCGGTGGCCAGAGAGATGGACCTGACCTTTCCTATCATCAAGGAAGGGTTGCAACATTTTATGGGTGTTCAACGGAGACTCGAAGTCCGCGGGGAAGCGCAGGGGATCACCTTGGTCGACGACTACGGTCATCACCCGACGGAAATCCGCGCCACGCTCGCTGCGGCAAAGCAGGTCTGGGCCGGACGGATCATCGTTGTCTTCCAGCCTCACCGGTATACCCGAACGCATGCCCTTTTCCAGGAGTTTTTGACAGCCTTCACCGATGCCGATTCTCTGATCGTCACCGACATCTACCCTGCAAGTGAAGAGCCGATTCCCGGGGTGAGCGCGGAGGCGCTCTGCGAGGCGATCCGCCGGGCGGGTCATCCGGACGTCGTCCACCTTTCCGGTTTTGACGCCATTGTGGAGCATCTTACTCAGATAGCGCGGCCCGAGGACGTGATCCTGACTCAGGGGGCGGGCAGCGTCTGGAAAGCGGGAGAGGCTTTTCTGAAGCGGATCAGGGGGGAAAAAGCGGATGTGCCGGGATGAAACATGGCGCGAGAAACTCCGTGAAAAGGTGTCGGGGGATATTCGCTTTGACGAGCCCGCAAACCGTCATGCCTCGATTGGCGCGGGGGGGCCAATCGACGCCCTGGTCTTTCCGAAAAATGTGGATGACCTCGTTGCGGCGGTCGCGTCTCTCAGGGAATGCCGAATTCCTTTCCTCCCTGTCGGCAACTGGACCAACCTGATCGTCGCAAGCGAAGGCTACCGAGGCGCCCTCATTTCGCTTTCAGCGATGTGCGCCGTTGAGGAAAAGGAGGGCAGCGACTGGAGCGTCTGCCTGGAGGCGGGGGCCGGCGTTTTGCTTTCCGAGCTCGTCGCCCTGACGGTGCGCAAGGCGTTTACAGGAATGGAGTTCTGCGCCGGAATCCCGGGGAGCGTCGGCGGCGCTATGCGGATGAACGCCGGCGCTTACGGGGGAGAGATCAAGGATGTCTGCGTCTCGATCCGTCTCCTGGATCCGGTCGAGGGGCTCCGCACCGTCACACGTGACTCGCTCATTTTTTCATATAGAAATCTTGACTTACCCGCAGAATCGATTATCATCGGTGCAACATTCGGGATTAAGCGGGGTGAGCGGGCGAAAATCGCCGGACGGGTCCGTGAAATCATGTCCCTGCGGATGGAAAAGCACCCGCTGGAATTCAGGAATGCAGGCTCAATCTTTAAAAATCCCCGGGCAGTCCCTGCCGGCAGGCTCATCGAAACGGCGGGGCTCAGGGGAATGCGGATCGGCGACGCCCAGGTATCGGAGAAACATGGTAATTTCATCATCAACCGGGGAGAGGCAACCGCGGAGGAGATCCTCGATCTGATCGACCTCGTTCAGAAGCGGGTTTTTGAGACAACGGGTTATGCTCTTGAAACCGAGGTAAAGATTATCGGAGGGTAGACCGGCGGCGCCGCCGGCTTTCGATGGGTACATCAATGAAGAAACCGTTTCGCCTGCAACTTGAAGCGAAAAAACACCGACTGAAGCGACACACGGGTGAGATCCTGCGGGAAATCGGCCGGGCTTTCCTCCTGACCGGCGGCATTGTCGCCGTCACTGTCCTGCTGCTTTTCGTCTATGACTGGATGATCCGTTCCTCCTATCTCAGCATCCGGGAGACCGTCGTCCGGGGATGCAAGGAACTGACCGAAAAGGAGATTCTGGCTCTGGCCGCCGTCAGCCCCGATGCGAATATCCTGACGCTCAACCCCGACGCCATCGCCCGCCGGATCAGGACGAACCCCTGGATCCGCGAGGTCTTCATCGGGAGGGAGTTTCCGGACCGGCTGGTCATCGTGGTCCGGGAAAGAACAGCGGTCGCCCTCCTCCAAAAGGAGAA
>CAZINF010000108.1:2322-11693 GCA_964540555.1 uncultured Syntrophus sp.
GGCTGGTCATCGTGGTCCGGGAAAGAACAGCGGTCGCCCTCCTCCAAAAGGAGAAAGGACTCTACCTTCTCGACAGTAACGGGGCGCCCTTCAAGAGGCTGGAGTCCGGCGATGAGCCCAACCTTCCGGTCCTCACCGGCTGCGTCCGGGAGGGGAAAACCGATGAGGCGCTGGTGATGAAGTCCGTCGCTCTTTTGATCTATCTCGCGGGCGCGAAGGACATCCCCGCCATCGGCGCGGTGTCGGAGGTTCATGGAAACGAGACCTTCGGGTTCTCCTTGTTCACCGACACGGGTCTCTGCCTGCAGTTGGGTTTCGACGGTTATGAAAGCAAGCTGACAAGACTGATCCCCGTCATGGCGGATCTGGAACGCAAGAACCTGAAGGCGGGTTTTCTACTTATCGATTTGAGCGACCCGACGAAGATCAATGTCCAGCAGCGCAATATCCTCGAACCTGCAAGACCGGCTGGCGCCGGCAAGCGATACCGGATGTAAGGCGAGAGGGATGTTATTCAATACGGAGCCGGAGGATGCATGGGGAAAAAAGAGAACGTCGTTGTCGGTCTGGATATCGGAACGACGAAAACCTGCATGATCGTTGGTGAGATCAAGGAGCTGGGACTCGATATCATCGGCATCGGATCCCACCCCTCGGAAGGGTTGAGAAAAGGCGTTGTCGTCAACATCGAAAGTACGGTGGAATCGATCAGGCGGGCTGTGGAAGAGGCGGAGCGCATCTCGGGCTGCGAGATCCGCTCCGTCTATGTCGGGATCGCCGGCGGCCACATCCGGGGGCAGAACAGCCTCGGCATCGTGGCCGTCAAGGGACGCGAGGTGGACGCGGATGATGTGGAGCGGGCGATAGACGCGGCCAAGGCGGTCGCCATCCCCCTCGACCGGCAGATCCTCCATACCCTCCCTCAGTACTTCGTCGTCGACGAACAGGACGGGATCCGCGATCCGGTGGGAATGTCGGGCGTCCGTCTGGAGGCGAAGGTCCACATCGTCACCGGCGCCGTCACCTCCATCCAGAACGTCGTAAAATCGGTCAACCGTGTGGGGCTGGACATCAATGACATCGTTCTGGAGCAGATCGCCTCCAGCGAAGCGGTCCTGAGCAGCGATGAAAAGGATCTCGGGGTCGCCCTGATCGACATCGGCGGCGGGACAACCGACATCGCAATCTTCTCGGAGGGAAGCATCAAGCACACAGCGGTCCTGCCGGTCGGCGGCAATTACGTCACGAGCGACATCGCGACGGGCCTCCGGACGCCCCTGGCCGAGGCAGAGAAGATCAAGATCCGCTATGGCTGCGCTTACATGCCGATGATTCCCAAGGATGAATTGATAGAAGTCCCCAGCGTTGGCGGGCGGGAACCTCGTGAGGTCTCCCGGCAGATCTTGGGCCGGATCATCGAGCCCCGTATGGAAGAAATCCTTGCGATGGCCTATAAGGAGATCACCAAATCCGGATGCGAGGACATCTTGGCGGCGGGGATCGTCCTGACGGGCGGGGCGTCTATCCTTGAAGGGATCCCGGAGCTTGCGGAACAGATCTTCAACATGCCGGTCCGGCGGGGCTGCCCGATAAAGATAGGCGGCCTTACGGATGTGGTCAACAGCCCTCTGTATGCAACCGGCGTGGGACTCGTGGTTTACGGGAGCAGAAACATCGAACGGGGGATGCTGGGCCGGACGGAGGGAAATTTTATCAGCCGGGTGTATAAAAGACTCAAACAGTGGGTTCTCGATTTTTTTTAGGGAGGGACGGCGTTATGTTTGAATTGTCGGATACGGGTGTGCTGAGCGCAGCCAAGATCAAAGTGATCGGTATCGGCGGCGCCGGGGGGAATGCTGTCAATACCATGATTTCATACCACCTTCGGGGGGTTGATTTCATTGCGGCCAACACCGATGCGCAGGCGCTGGAGAGGTCCGCCTCACCGGTCAAAGTCCAGCTCGGGATTGAGGTCACCAAGGGGCTTGGCGCCGGTTCGGACCCCGTTATCGGGAAACAGGCCGCCCTCGAAGCCAGGGAATTGCTTAAGGCCCAGCTCGAGGGAGCCGACATGATTTTCATCGCAGCGGGTCTCGGCGGCGGGACCGGTACAGGAGGCGCACCGATCGTGGCAGAGGTTGCCAAGGAGCTGGGGGCGCTGACCGTTGCGGTCGTCACGAAACCCTTCCTTTTCGAAGGAAAGAAGCGGAACAGCCAGGCCGAAGGAGGGATCAACGAACTGCGAAAGGCGGTAGACACCCTCATTATTATACCCAATCAGCGGCTCCTGAGCCTGGGTGGCCGCAATATCTCGCTCCTCGACGCCTTCAGAAAGGCCGATGACATCCTCTACCACGCCGTCAAGGGGATCTCTGACCTGATCATGATTCCAGGTCTGATCAACCTCGACTTCGCCGATGTGAAGGCCATCATGTCGGAAATGGGCATGGCCATGATGGGAACCGGCATGGCCAGCGGTGAGAACAGGGCGGCGGAAGCCGCCCAGAAGGCAATTTCCTCGCCGCTCCTCGAAGACAATACCATTCAGGGCGCCCGCGGCGTCCTTCTCAACATCACCGGCGGCCCGGACATGACCCTCTATGAAATCCACGAGGCCTCCTCGCTGATCCAGTCCGAGGCCCACGAAGATGCGAACATCATCTTCGGTACCGTCGTCGATGAGACGATGGGGGATGAGATCAGGATCACTGTGATCGCTACCGGATTTGAAAATGCGGAACTGCCCAAGAGCAACGTCACATCGCTCGGCAGTGTCCGGCGGAGCAATCTGGCCATTCCCACATTCATCAGGCAGGAAAAAACCATGGATGTGCCAGCCCCGATGAAGACCGGGACAAACGACGCAGAGGAGGACCCCAATCTGGAGATCCCCACGTTCCTGAGGCGACAAGCGGATTAAATTAATATCATGTCCTGGAAGCTGAAGAAGAAATGCCTTGATCTCCTCGCCGGGGAGGACGGGTGCGTCCGGAAGATCTGGGGGGAGGCAATCACCATCTGCCTTGCCTATCCGAACCTCTACCGGACGGGGATGTCCAATCTCGGGTTTCAGGCCATCTACGCCCTCATCAACCGTCATCCCGCCTGCCTGTGCGAACGGGTCTTTCTCCCCGATTCCGGCGATGAGGCGCTCCATGTCGCATCTGCCGGTTCGTTCTTCAGCCTGGAATCGCAGCGGCCATTGGCCGATTTTGACATGGTGGCCTTCTCCCTTTCCTTTGAAAACGACTATCCAAACATCCTGAAGATTCTCGATATGGCTGCGATCCCTCTCACAGCGAAGGAGAGAGGCGAGAAAGCCCCTCTCGTTATCGGCGGCGGCATCGCCGTCACCCTGAATCCCGAACCCCTTGCCGACTTCTTTGATCTCTTTCTGATCGGCGAAGGCGAGGCGCTGCTCCCCGATTTTCTCGACGCGGCGGTCGCCTTCCACAGGAAACTCAAACGGGAGGCGTTCCTTGACCGAATACAGAGAGAGATCCCCGGGGCGTACGTCCCCCGCTTTTACCGAGTAGCCACCGATACGCAAGGACGCATCGCAGCCAGGGAACCCCTGGACGATGCCTTCCCCTCGCGGATTGTCAGGCGCTTCGCCGCCGATCTCAACGCCTTCCCAACCGAACAGGGAATCACAACAGAAAGCAGCGATTTTGGCGGCATGTTCCTTACGGAAGTCAGTCGGGGATGCCGGCGGGGATGCCGTTTCTGCGCCGCCGGTTACGCTTGCGGGCCCGCGCGTTTCCGCAGCGCCGCGACCCTGGAAGCCTCCTTCCGACGAGGTCTCGAAAAGAGAAAAACCATCGGTCTCTTAGGTACAGCAGTCTCGGACCATCCCGAACTCATCCCCCTATGCCGCTCCATCATGGAAAGAGGAGGGTCGGCAGCCGTCGGCTCCCTCCGTATGGATCGCCTCAGCGGATCGATGGCGGCGCTTCTTAAGGAAACCGGCGCGGAGACCCTCTCCCTCGCTCCCGAGGCCGGATCCCAGCGCCTCCGGGACCTGATCCGCAAAGGAATTACCGAAGCAGAGATATTTTCCGCAGTGGACAATCTCCTGGAGTATGATATAGTGTATCTGAGGCTATACTTTATGGTCGGCCTGCCGACGGAGACGGACGAAGATGCGGAGGCTATCATCCGTCTGGTGAAGGCAATGGAGCACCGAGCCCGCCATTCATCTGCGGGAGCAAAAAGGTTTCGGCGTCTGACGCTCAGCATCAACCAGTTTATCCCGAAGCCTGCGACACCGTTCCAATGGTGCCCCCTGGAGGATACGGCGGTCGTCAAGCGGAGAATCCGGCGGATCGCCAATAGCCTGCGCAGCGAGAGAGCAGTCTCGGTCATCCACGACCTCCCGAAATGGAATTACATCCAGGCCCTGCTCTCCCTTGGCGACAGAAGGGTGGGAGAGCTGCTTCTTGCAGTCCATCGGTTCGAGGGCAACTGGGCACAGGCCTTTAGGGAGGTGAATCTGAATGCCGACTTCTATGTCTACCGCCGTAAGGAAACCGAGGAGATGCTGCCGTGGGATTTCATCGATCACGGTGTAGAAAAAGCGTTTCTCGCGAGCGAATACCGGAAAGCATTGACCGGGCCACCGGGGACAGACCACAGGGCGACCGGGGACAAGGGCGACCGGGGACAGATTTAGAATCTGTCCCCATAAGCACACGACCACGGGGGGGACAGATTTTAAATCTGTCCCCATCATTAGCGTCCCCATAAGCAAATAAGCAAGGAGACAAGGACATGACCATTATCCAAATACCCAAGGCCCAGGCCAGACAGATGAAAGGGATGATCGCCGTCATCGCCCTGCTGGTCGTGTTTGTTATTTTATTCAGGATCATCGGCCTGATCACCGACTGGTTCTGGTTCCAGGAGGTGGGTTACGAGACGATCTTTACCGTGACCCTCCTGGCGAAGATCAAGACCGGCGCCCTGTTCGGCGCAGGTTTTTTTCTTTTCCTCTATGTCAATCTCCTCATCGCGATGCGGCTCTCAAGGGAACCCCTTTTCGGCGATATGGCGGGAGGGTTCGCCCTCCCCATCCGGGAAATGACACCGGCCTTCCTCAAGATCGTGATCCTCACGGGTTCCCTTCTCATCGGCCTTTTTGCCGCAGCCAACGGATCCGCCCAATGGGAAAAGCTGCTCCTCTTCCTGAATCCGTCCCCCTTCGGAGTCACCGATCCGATCTTTGAAAAAGATATCGGTTTCTATGTCTTCCAGTTTCCCTTTCTCCTGCACCTCTTCGGCTGGTTGAAGTTCGTCCTGATCGTGACGGCGGTGGCGACGGGGTTCATCTATCTGCTACGGCGATCATTTCTGTTCATCCCGCCACGGATCTGGAAGTTTTCCCCGACTGCCCGGGTACATATCGCGATTCTCGCCGCCCTGTTCTTTTTCTGGGGCGTCTTCGGCGCCTGGCTCGACCTCAGCGATCTCCTCTTCACGAAGCGGGGGGTGGTCTTCGGCCCGGGGTACACCGAGGTAACCACTCAACTATGGGTCCTGAAACTTACGATGGGTCTCTATGCCCTCGCCGGTCTTGCTGCGATCTTCTTTGCCTTCCGTCCGGACTGGCGTTTTCCGGCAGCGGCGATCCTCCTTCTCGTCGCAGTGAACGTCCTGGGGCGAGGGGTCTACCCTTCCCTCATCCAGAAATTCCAAGTCATTCCCAACGAGATCGTCGCCGAAACACCCTACCTGGAGAAGAACATCCGTTACACCCGTCTCGCCTACGGACTGACACAGATCGAGGAGCAAGAGTTTCCTACGGAAGAGAACCTGACGGCGAAAGATCTGGAGAAGAACATCCTCACCGTGAAGAACATCCGGTTGTGGGACCATGCGCCGCTCCTGCAGACATACAGCCAGCTCCAGGAAATGCGGACCTACTACAAATTCACCGGCGTCGATAACGACCGCTACGCGATCGACGGCGAGTACCGGCAGATCATGCTCTCCCCGCGGGAGATCTCCTATCCGGCTCTGCCCTCCCGAACCTGGGTCAACGAGCATCTCGCCTACACCCATGGCTACGGCGTTGTCGTAGGACCGGTGAACCGCGTCTCCGCCGAGGGGCTCCCTGAATTCTTCATCAAGGACATCCCTCCCGTCGCGACGACATCCTTGAAGGTCACACGTCCCGAGATCTACTTTGGGGAGAACTCCAACGAATATGTTTTCGTCCGGACCAAAATGCCGGAATTCGACTACCCCGTGGGAGACAAGAATGTCTACTCCCGCTATGAAGGAAAAGGAGGCGTCCCCCTCTCCTTCCTGAAAAAATTGATATTTGCGGCCCGGTTCGGATCGATTACGATGCTATTATCAGACGACATCACCTCCGAAAGCCGCATCGTCTACCACCGCAATGTCCGCGAACGGGTCTCGATGATCGCCCCCTTTGCCCGTCTGGACGGCGACCCCTATCTTGTCATCTCCCCCGAAGGGCGCCTGCTGTGGTTCATCGACGGCTACACGGTCACTGACCGTTTCCCTTACTCAGAACCGACCCCGGACATGGGCAACTATATCCGCAACACCATCAAGGCGATTGTGGACGCCTATGACGGCACTGTTCAGCTCTATGTCAGCGATCCGACCGATCCCATCATGCAGACCTACAGCCGGATCTTCCCCGGCGTCTTTAAACCGATGGGCGAGATGCCGGAGGCGCTCCAGAACCATGTCCGCTACCCGCCCGGTCTGATGACAATCCAGGCGCGGATGTACCGGGCATACCACATGCAGGATCCGCAGGTCTTCTACAACAAGGAGGACCTCTGGTCCATCCCCGGGAAACAGGTCGCAGGCAAGGGCAGTAAACAGGCCATGGACCCCTACTACACGATCATGAAGCTCCCCGGGGCCGAAAAGGAGGAATTTATCCTTCTTTCACCGTTCACCCCCAGTATGAAGGACAACATGTCCGCCTGGATGGCTGCCCGCTGTGATGCGCCTAATTACGGAAAAGTGATCGTCTACAAGTTCCCCAAACAGAAACTGGTCTACGGCCCCCGCCAGATCGAAGCCCGGATCGACCAGGATACGGTGATCTCCCAGCAATTGTCGCTCTGGCAGCAGCATGGATCGAACGTGATCCGGGGGAGCCTCCTGGCGATCCCGATCGAAAAATCGATCCTCTACGTCGAATCCCTCTACCTTGCAGCCTCCAACGGCCAGCTTCCCGAACTCAAGAGGGTCATCGTCGCCTACGGGAACAGCATCGCCATGGAGGAAACGCTCGATCTGTCCCTCCGGAAGATCTTCGGCGGGGGGCCGATGAAAGACCGGGAGCTCCGGGCGGAGGTGAAGAAGCCGGCGGCCGGCGGGGAAATGAGCGACCGGCAGACGGCGATCGAAGCCCTCGGCCATTTCCGGAAGGCGCAGGAATTCCTCCGACAGGGAAACTGGGGGGCATTCGGCGAGGAGCTCAAGAAAACGGGTGAAATCCTTCTTACTCTTGAAAAGAAGGGGGGAAAAGCAAAATAAGTAGGTTCATTCATCTACAGGAGGTCGTGGTCATGGACAAGGATGGAGCAACGGTATCCACCACCGCATACAGAGGGAAAGGGGGGGGGCCCGGCCGGGGGGCGATCGGGATCGCCATCGGCCTGTGTCTGCTGTTTTTACTGGACGGCTGCGCACCCAAGACGTACAACATCAACATGCAGTATGAACCTACGAAAATCATCCGGCCGGCAGGAGCCGACGGCCGGAAATACAGCCTGACGGTCGCATCGTTTATCGATCGGCGAAAAATGGAAGACACCCTGCTGATCGGCCGGGTGATCACGCAGGGCGGGAGCACGATCCCGATCCTGCCCAGATACGTCAAACCGACGGACGCCGTCGCTACCGCCCTCCGTGAGCTTTTATTCAAGGCAGGATACGCCGTCGCCCCGGATAAGCCGGCATGGGACCTCGACGAAAGAACTATCAAGCCGGAGTGGGGGACGATCCTCGTCGGCGGAACCATCGATGATCTCGATGTCACCTGCATCGAGATGTTCACGATGAAACGGTACAGTGCAAAGGTGCGGGTGACACTGGTCTTCGCCGACGTCCTGAAGAAGCGGATCTTCTATCGGGTTGTCTCGGAGAGCAGTTCCTCCCTCGATCATATCTTCACCTCGGAGGAAAGGCTGGAAAGCCAGATCAACGGTGTCCTGTCGGACGCCATGGAAAAGGCGATCGAGGGGCCGGAGACGGGCCGCCAGATCCAGGAGGCGCTCACAAAGTAGCGCGACCTTTGCTTTGAAAATCCATCCTTATACTGTCACCCCGGCGAAAGCCGGGGTTCAGAACATTTCGAAATAACGAGATTCCGGCTTTCGCCGGAATGACGATATGCCGAGTTTCAGGAGAAATGAAAAGCTTCCGTTCGGCAAGGTCTGCGGTTGACCGGGAGCTCTGTGCAGCAGAAACCCGCCCAACAGGTTCTTACTTTTTTGCCGGGGTCTTGGGGGCGGCCTTCGCTGCCATCTTCTTCGCCAGCGGCTGTCCGGTTTTTTTCGGGGTCGCTTTCACTTTCGCCGCCGGCTTTTTGGGGGCAGCGGTTTTTTTCTCTTTCCCCCCTTCGAGCTTGGCTAACTGCTCTTCGAGGTTCTTGATCTTTACATAGACGGTTTTTACCCTGCTGTCCGCGGTCGGATTTTTCTTGCTGTCCAGAACATCATAAACCCTCCCCCCCAGCACGGTCATTTGACTTTGTATCTTCGCTTTCAGATCATACATCCTGTACTGTCTTTTCCCTTCTGCCGTGAGTTCACCCACTTTTCCGGATACGACGCTCGCCCCTTCCTTTACGACGGCAATCCCTTCTTCGATCCCTTTTTTCACATCTTTTTTAATTTTGTCAAAAAGACCGGCCATGCTTTCCTCCTTGTGATTTTATTTTTTTCATCATCTCCGCGTTGGAAATCAGGTATAGGGAAAAATCTTGTATGTGAGCATGGCAGAAAAACCCCCTCATGTCAAAAGGTTTTCTGGCACCCCCTATATTTTCTATTGACAATAAAATATGACAAGCTATAGCCTTGCATCGATTTTTTTGTGGTTAACTAAAGATCTGCCGGACTTTTGACCGAAAGGCCCGGCCTGTTTAATACGTGGGTGTAGATCATGGTGGTAGAGACATCCGCATGTCCCAGCAGTTCCTGCACCGTGCGGATATCATAACGCGCCTCAAGCAGATGCGTGGCAAAGGAGTGGCGTAAGGTATGACAACCGACCCTCTTATTTATGCCCGCCCGCAATGTCGCCTCTTTCACGGCTTTCTGGATCAGACAGGAGTTTAAGAGTAAATCAGCAAAAAACGGATATATAGATGTAATAACAAC
>CAZINF010000109.1:0-11647 GCA_964540555.1 uncultured Syntrophus sp.
CCGGCGCCATTCAGCACCTCGCCGGGATGAGCTCATCGAAATTCATCGTG
Source organism: uncultured Syntrophus sp. (assembly GCA_964540555.1). GTDB lineage: Bacteria > Desulfobacterota > Syntrophia > Syntrophales > UBA5619 > JAKAFS01. The sequence continues at coordinate 51 of CAZINF010000109.1, forward strand.
GCCATCAACAAGGATGCCGAGGCTCCCATTTTCACGAAGGCGGATTACGGCGTTGTGGACGATCTCTTCAAGGTCGTTCCGGAATTCACGAAGGAGTGCAAGAAACTGCTTGCCTGAAATGTATCATGTGGTAATATGGACAAAGCGCCCCGATTTTGCATAAATAGGGGCGCTGTCTCCTATTTCTCCATCCGATCGCGGGCGCATCCATGATCCATAAAGGCAAGGACAATATGGGGCCATTATGCTGATTTTCAGTAGAAAATGAGCGTGATGTCCCCATATTGCATTGCAGGGAGGAGTTATGAATTTCGCTGAGTTTTCGGTCGGCAACGAAGGGCGGCAGGTTTACTGGAACGCCGAATCCTATGGTCTCCTTTTCTATCCCCTGGCGGCCATCGCCATGGCGATCTTTGCTTATGGCATCTATCGGCGCTGGCAGCTCTGGATAGTCCTTGGCAAACCGGAGCTGCGCTTCGACAACCTCAATCAGCGGCTCAAGCTCCTTTTGGTCAACGGGTTTCTGCAGGTCAAGACCTTCCGCGATCCCTATCCGGGGATCATGCACGGCATGATCTTCTTGGGCTTCATTGTCCTCTTCATCGGGACGGCCCTCATCGCCAAGGAAACCTACATTACCGGGCCCCTCCTGGGATGGGTCTTCCTGCGCGGGACGTTCTACCTGGTCTTCTCGTTCCTGATGGACCTTTTCGGATTGTGTGTCCTGATCGGCGTGCTTCTGGCGATGCACCGGCGCTACATCCGGCGGCCCGACGGTCTCGGTTATCAGGGAAAGTCCGACAACACCACGGATGACGCGGTTGTCCTCCTTCTCCTTCTGGCGATCATCGTGACCGGTTTCATCATCGAGGCCCTCCGGATCCGTGTGACCGCTCCCCCCTGGGAGGTCTGGTCCTTCGGGGGCTGGATGCTCGCCAAGGCGTTCGCGGGCGTCGAGCCGGGGCAGGCGAAACTCCTCCACAAGATAACCTGGTGGACCCACACCTTCCTGTCGCTCGGTTTCATCGCCTACATCCCATACTCGCGGCTGCTGCACATGCTCACCACCCCCGCCAATCATTTCATGGCCTCGCTGAAGCCCGCGGGGTACAATGAACCGATTCGGGATTTCGAGACGGCAGAGACCTTCGGCGTGGGAAAACTCGAGGAATTCACGAAGAAGCAGATCTTCGACTCCGACGCCTGTACGCGCTGCGGCCGTTGCCAGGACGGCTGCCCGGCCTATCTCTCCGGCAAGCCGCTCTCGCCCAAGAAACTGATCCAGGACATCAAGACCTACTGGCTCGAGCAGGCGCCGGCAGCGGCGGCGGCGAAGCGCGCGGCGGACGCGGACGCCGCTCAACCTGGGGAAAAGGCCGCCGGCAAGAATATTCTGATCAGGGCGCTGGAGCGCGTGGATCGCGTCGTCGACGCCATGGGAAAAGGGTCAAAGAAAGAGGCCGGTACGGAAGAAAAGCCCATGGTCGGGGGGGTGATCGATCTCCACGAGCTCTGGGCCTGCACGAATTGCCTGTACTGCTCGGAGAACTGCTCGGCCTCGATCGAACACGTCCCCAAGATCATCGCCATGAGGCAGTACAAGGTCCTCACCGAGGCGGATTTGGCGCCGGAGCTCCAGCTCACCTTCCGGAACATGGAAAACAACTCGAATCCCTGGGGCATCGGCGCCCACCTCCGGGCGGACTGGGCGAAAGACCTCGGGATCAAGACGCTGGCCGAAGATCCCGCCGTGGAGTATCTCTTCTACGTGGGCTGCGCCGGGTCGTTCGACGACCGGGGGAAGAAAGTCTCCGCGGCCTTTGCGAAGATCCTCAAAGCGGCGGGGGTGAGTTTCGGCATCCTGGGGACGGAAGAAGGGTGCTGCGGCGATTCCGCGATGCGGGGCGGGAACGAATACCTCTACCAGACGCTCGCCCAGGCGAACATCGAGGCGATGAAAAACTACAATGTCAAGAAGATCATCACCGCCTGTCCCCACGGTTACAACGCCCTGAAGAAGGACTACCCGAATTTCGGAGGGGAGTTCGAGGTTTATCACCATACCGAGATCATCGCCGACCTGATCGCCGGGGGTAAAATCGTCCTGAAAAAACCGGTGGAGGGGGTGTTCGCCTACCACGATTCCTGCTTCCTGGGCCGGTACAACGGGATCTACGATCCGCCCCGGCGGATCCTCAAAGCGGTTCCTGGTCTGAAACTCACGGAGATGAAACGGAATCTGGCCAAGAGTTTCTGCTGCGGCGCCGGCGGGGCGAGGATGTGGATGGAGGAGGATATCGGCGAGCGGATCAACAACATGCGGACCGACGAGGCGATAGCCGCGGGGGCCGAAACGATCGCCGTGGGATGTCCCCTCTGCCTCACCATGCTATCCGACGGGATCAAGGACCGCAACAAAGAGGAGACAATGGCCGCCCGTGACATCGCGGAGATCGTCTGGCGGTCCATGGCTCTGGAGGAGGAACGGCCCGTTGCGGAAGTCTGTGCGGCGCCCCCGGCGTAACCTACCTCAGACCAATGAGTTTCCGGGCCACGACGATCCGCTGGATCTCGTTCGTCCCCTCGTAGATCTGGCAGACCTTGGCGTCGCGCATGTGGCGCTCGGCGGGATATTCCTTCATATAGCCGTTGCCGCCGAAGATCTGGACCCCTTCGATCGCCGCCCGCATGGCCGCGTCGGAGGCGTAGTACTTGGCCATCGCCGCCTCCTTCTCGAAGTCGAGGCCGTTGTCCTCGAGCCACGCCGCCCGCAGGAGCATCAGTTCCGCCGCGTCGAGTTCGGTCGCCATGTCCGCCAGCTTGAACTGGATCGCCTGAAAGGTGGCGATGGGCTTGCCGAACTGGATCCGCTCCTTGGCGTATTCGATGGAGTCCGAGAGGGCCGCCCTGCCGATCCCGCAGGCCTGGGCGCCGATGCCGATCCGCCCCGCGTCGAGGCTGGAGAGCATCTGCCGGAATCCCTGGCCCGGCTTCCCGAGGAGGTTATCCGCCGGGACTTCGGCCTCCTCGAAGACCAGCTCCGCCGTGCCGGAGGCCAGGATCCCCATCTTCTCCTCGACCTTCCCCACCCTGAACCCCGGGGTGTTCTGCAGATCCACGATCAGGTTGATGATTCCTTTATAGCCCCGGGCGGGGTCGGTCGTCGCCGCCAGGACGCAGTAACGGGCGACGTTGCCGCTGGTGATGAAGGTTTTCACGCCGTTGACGATATACTTCTCGCCCTTGAGCTCCGCCCGGCATTTCAGGGCGGCGGCGTCGGAGCCGGCGGAGGATTCGGTCAGGGCATAGCAGCCCTCCACCTTGCCGCCGGCAACGGGGGCAAGAAATCGCTTCTTCTGCTCCTCCGTCCCGAAAGTCTTTACGGGGTAACCGTAGAGACTGTTGTTTACGGAGGCGATGACGCCGCAGCTTGCACAGGCTTCCGAGATTTCGATGAGCGCCATGACATAGGTGACATTGTCCATCCCGGCGCCGCCGTATTCCGTCGGCACGGCGACCCCCATGAGTCCCAGCTCGCCGAGCTGCCGGCAGATCTCTTCGGGGTGCCGGTGCGTCCTGTCCAGTTCCGCGGCGATCGGCTTAATATGCAGTTCCGAGAATTTTCTGACCATCTCCCGGACCATCTTCTGTTCGCTGGTGGGTGCGAAATTCATCGGGCGCCTCCTTCATTGCGGTCGTGTGTCTCCTGAAAAGGCTGGCTGTTCCTTACTTTCTGAAGTCCTTGATCCCCTCCTATTGAGAAACGTTCAGATCCGTTCGAGGACCATCGCCATCCCCTGGCCGCCGCCGATGCAGAGCGTGGCGAGTCCGAGGTTGAGGTCCTCCTTTTGCATCTGCATCGCGAGGCTGTATGTGATCCGGGCGCCGGTGCAGCCGATGGGGTGGCCGATGGAGATGCCGCTCCCGTTGAGGTTGCACCTATCGAGGTCGATCTCCAATTCCCGCAGGCAGGCGATGGCCTGGACGGCGAAGGCCTCGTTGAGTTCGACGAGATCGATGTCTTTCATCGTCAATCCCAGTGCGCCGAAGAGTTTCCGTGTTGCCGGAATCGGTCCCAGCCCCATGTAGGCGGGATCAACGCCGCCCATAGCATAACCCTTGATCCGGGCGAGGGGTTTGAGGCCGAGTTCCCTTGCCTTGTCTTCAGCCATGACGACGACCGCAGCCGCCCCGTCATTGATCCCGGAGGCGTTCCCGGCGGTGACCGTTCCCCCTTCTTTCTTGAAGGCCGGTGCGAGTTTGGCCATCTTCTCGAGCGAGGTGTCCATCGGCCGTTCATCGCTTTTGAAGACAAGGGACTCCCCTTTTTTCTGGGGGATGATCACGGGGACGATCTCGTCGTCCACGGCGCCGCTCGTGATGGCTGCTCTTGCCCGCTGGTGGCTGATCAGGGCCAGTTCGTCCTGCTCCCGGCGGGTGATCCCATAACGGGCGGCGATATTCTCGGCGGTGAATCCCATGTGGTAGCCGTTGAAGATCTCGTAAAGGCCATCGAAGACCACGAGGTCGGTGATCTTCCCGAAGGGCATGCTCATCCGGTACCCCCAGCGGGCGTCGGGAAGGGCGAAGGGAGCGTTCGACATGTTCTCCATTCCTCCCGCGACGACGGTTTCCGCATCCCCGGCCCGGATGGCCTGGGCGGCAAGCGCGATCGCCTTCATCCCCGAGGCGCAGACCTTGTTGACGGTCATCGCGTTGGTCTCCTCGGGCAGGCCCGCGTAGATGGAGGACTGGCGGCCCGGATTCTGGCCCAGTCCCGCCTGGAGGACGTTCCCCATGATGCACTCATCGAAGTAGACAGGCGCGAACATCTCGGGATAATCGTCATATTTCTTCCATATCTCGGTTTTTTCCACATCTTTAAAGAGATCGGGGCGACAGGCGCGGACGGCCGCGCTTACCTCCGGCCGGAGGTGAGCCCTCCGGATGGCTTCTTTGATGACCAGTGCGCCCAGATCGACGGCCCGGACGTCCTTGAGCCCCCCACCGAAACTGCCCACGGCTGTCCTTGCCCCGCTTACGATTACCACATCCTTCATTTGCAGATCTCCTTTCTCAGGCCATGACACTTGGGAATCGGGTCCCATAATTCTATACCCGGATCAACATCGCATCGCCCTGGGCGGCGCCGGAACAGATGCCGCAGACGCCCAGGCCCCCGCCCCGCCGTTTGAGCTCGTAGGCGAGGGTCATCAATATCCGCGCCCCCGTCGCCCCGATCGGGTGGCCGTAGGCGATGGCGCTCCCGTTCACATTCACTTTCGCGAACATCTCTTCTTTCGTCATCCCCAGGATCGCCCGGGCGCTGACGAGGACGACCGCGGCGAAGGCCTCGTTGATCTCGACCAGATCGATCCGATCGAGGGTGATGTCGTTCTGCGCGAGGATCTTCCGGATCGCGAGCCCCGGCACCGTGGCGATGTCCTTCGGCGGCTGGGAGACCTCCGCGTAATCGAGGACCGTGCAGAGAGGCGTCATCCCCAGCTCGGCGGCCCGCTCGGCGCTCATCAGGAGAGCGACGTCGCCCCCGTCGTTCACCCCCGGGGCATTCCCGGCGGTGACGCTCCCCGGCCCGCCTGTGACCGTACTCTTGTGGCCGAAGACCGGCGGCAATTTGGCCAACCCTTCGAGCGTCGTTTCCGGCCGGGGACCTTCATCCTTTTCCAGGACCGAGGTCTTTTTCCCCTCCCGGATCTCGACAGGGAAGATCTCGTCATCCAGACGGCCCGCCTTCATCGCATCGACGGCGGCAAGCTGCGAGTGGAGAGCCCACTCGTCCTGGTCCGCACGGCTGAATCCGAACTCATCCGCGACCTCCGAACCGTGAAGCGCCATGTGGCGGTTGTAGAAGGCGCACCAGAGGCCGTCGTTCACCATGAGGTCCAGGACGGGGCGCGAGGGGAGGCCCATCCGGCTCCCCCAGCGCATCTCCGTCAGGCCGAAAGGGGCGTTGGTCATGCTCTCCTGGCCGCCAGCGATGCAGATCTCCGCGCGGCCGAGCTGAATCATCTGACAGGCGAGGTCGATCGTCTTGATCCCGGAGGAACAGACCTTGTTGATCGTGATGCTGGGGACCGATTCGGGAAGACCTGCCAGGATGGCGGCCTGACGACTGGGGACCTGGCCGGTCCCGGCGGCGACAACCTGTCCCATGAAGACGTAATCCACATCGGCAGGTTTGACCTTCCCGCCCGTCCTGCGGAGGACCTCCTTAATGGCCAGGGCGCCGAGTTCCGGGGCGGAAAATCCCTTGAGCGCCCCGCCGAAGCGGCCGTAAGGCGTCCGGCAGGCCTCGACGAGGACGACTGTCCTTAAGTTCAGGGAGGGCTTTTTCTTCCCGGCCACCGCAGAAAAATCGGGTTTCCGCCGGCCGTATTCGGCCACGGGGGCGCTGGCATATTTATCCGCAAGCGTCTGTCCCAGTTTCTGGGGGACTTTTTCCATTTTACTCTCCGATCGTTTCTGCAAATTCTATTTCCCTCGGGACCTTATAGGAGGAAAGATAGGTCCGGCAATGCTTGAGCAGTTCCCTTTCCTCGATATCCACCCCGGGTTTCTTAACGATAATCGCCCTGACGATCTCCCCGCGGAGCAGGTCTTCCTTGCCGACAATGCGCGCCGCCCGGACGGCGGGATGGAGGCAAAGGACGATCTCGATCTCCCGGGGGTAGACGTTGAAGCCGCTGGTGATGATCATCCGCTTTTTCCGGCCGGTGAGGAAGATGTACCCCTCCTCGTCCATCCGGCCGAGGTCGCTTGTGTAGAGCCAGCCGTCCTTCAGGACCTGGGCGGTCATTTCTTCATCCTTGTAGTAACCCTTCATGATGTTGTCGCCCTTCAGGATCAGTTCGCCGACGGTTCCCCGCGGGACCTGAAAGCCGGTCTCGTCGACGATTTTCGCCTCGACGCCGGGGAGGGGGATGCCGATGGAGCCCGGTTTCTGGGGCATGTCGAGTCGGCTGAACGAGGAGGCAGGCGACGCCTCGGTCAGGCCGTAACCTTCCATGACCTTGACGCCGAACCGCTTCTCGAAGACCGGGATGAACTCCGGGGGCATCGCCGCCCCTCCTGTAATGCATACCTTCAGGGAATCGATCCGGTATTTGTCGGAGCCCTCATGGAACAGCATGCCGAGGAAAAGCCTTGGCACGGCGGCAATGTACGTGATTTTTTCCTTTTCGATGGCCGTGAAGATCGCATCGAGGGTGAAGCGTTCCATCAGGACCACGCCGGCGCCGATCCGAAGTATCGCCAGCATGTTCGCGACCGCGCCGAAGGAGTGAAAAAGGGGGATGACGGCAAGCCCGAGATCCTTTTCATCCCGGTTGCAGACCGTCCGGAGGAGGACCGACTGGGTGAGGAGGTTGCGATGGGTGAGGACGGCGCCGAGGGGCTTTCCCGTGAGCCCCGCGGTATAGATCATGACGGCGGGATCGTCACCGACGAGTTCCGGAATCTCCTCCGTGAAGGGGCCTTTGGCGATGATCTCCCGGAAAGGGGAATCTTCCCCCGATCCGTTCGTTGTGAGGAGGTGGCGGCAGAGGGGGAGTTCATCCCGGATCTCCTCGAAACGCTTAGCGAGGATTCCCTGGGTGATCAAGCACTGCGTGTCGCTGTTGCCCAGAAGATGCATCAGCTCGTAAGGGGTGGACTGGACGTTGAGGGTCACGGCGACACCGCCGACCTTCTGGACGGCGAAATAGGCAATCACGAACTCCGGGCAGTTGGGAAGCATCAGCGCCACCTTGTCCCCCTTCCCGAGACCGAGCGAACGCAAATGGTTCCCCAGGGCGCAAGCGGCCCGGTTCAGTTCCCGATAGGTGATCCGCGCCTCACTGTGGATGACGGCCCAGTTTTCCGCATAGCGTTCGGCGCTTTCCGAAAGCATCTTCCCCAGACTCATAGCCGGTCACCAATCCCTGAATGTTTTGCTTTTCTTAACACATCAGAAGAAAGCATTTCAACAGAATAAAACGGCGGGACTTATGGATTGCACTCCCGGTCATTACGCCTGTTCATCTCCTCTGAAGCGACAGCGGAAGCTCCAGGCTGTTTTCTTCAAGCAGCGCCCTGTCCGAGAGGATCTCCGCGGAGGGACCGTCCGCGACCACGACGCCGTCACCGATCACGATGCAGCGCCCGCAGACGTCGAGGATCAGGTCGAGGTCGTGAGAGGCGATGATCTTGGAGTGCTTGAATGTCTTGAGCAGGGTGATCAGTGATCGCCTCGATTTGGGGTCAAGGTTCGCCGCGGGTTCGTCCATCGCGAGGATATCCGGCTCCATGGCCATGACCGCCGCGATGGCAACCGCGCTCTTCTGACCGCAGGAAAGCTGGTGCGGCGGTTTCTCCTGAAGGGCGAGGCTGTTGACCATGCTTAAAGCCTTATGGACCCGCTCCCTCACGGACGCCTCATCCATTCCGAGGTTGAGAGGGCCGAAGGCGACATCGTCAAAAACAGTTGGCATGAAAAGCTGGTCATCGGGATTCTGAAACACGATACCCACCTTTTTGCGGATCTCCTGCCTCGTCTTTTTTGTAAGGAGAAGATCGCCGATGGTCACCGTTCCGGACGCAGGCATCAGGTAGCCGTTCATGTGCTGGAGGAGCGTCGATTTGCCGGCGCCGTTGGCGCCGACGACACCGACGGATTCGCCGTGGGTGATCCGGAAATTGATCCCCCTGAGCGCCTCCGTCCCGTCGGGATAGCGGAAGAAGACCTCTTTAAACTCGACGATGTGATGGCTCATCGAAGCAGCCCCTGCGCCATGCGGCCGATCCCTTCGGTGATGGGGAAAAAGCGGAAAACCCAAAGCGATGCAATCATCACCGACAGGAACGCCAGATCGGTCAATACCATGCGGGACCGTTTGAGGGACGGCATATCTCCCTGAAACCCCCGGGAGAGCATGGCGTAGTAGACCCGCTCCGCACGGTCCACGGTTCTGAGAAAAAGAATCCCGATCAGACGCACGAACACCTTCAGCCCCGTGCCTCGCTTTCCGAACGACCGCATATCCCGGGCACGGATGATCCGCATCGTCTCCTCCATGAGGACAAAGAGATAGCGGTACAGAAAGAGGAGCTGCGAAACAAAGAGCGCCGGAACGCCGAGTCTCCTGAGGGCATGACAGACGCCGGAAAACGATGTGGTTGCAATGAGAAGGAGCGCCGCGCTGATCGTGAGCGCAAACTTCATCAGAATCGAAAGAAAAGAGACCCATCCCGCGGACACGGAGACGCCGTAGATGACGGCCGCCATTCTTGTATCCAGTATCGGGTTAAAAATGCCGATAAAAATCGCAAAGGGTGAAACGACAATCATCTTCTTGACAATAAAACGGACGGGGATCTCTCCAACGGCAACGTAAAGCGCGGGGTAGAGAAAAAACGGAGTCAGCGCCACGATTTCGTACTTGGGAAAGGAGATGACGGTGAGCAGAAAGAGCATCGTACCGATCACCTTGGCCCGCGGATCAAGGCGGTGCATGAAGGTCTCTCCGTACGAGAGCCGGTCCAGTCGGCCGATATCGAAATATTTCTCGTCGAAGGTCATCGCGATTCCCTTCTCCGGAAAAATCGTATCCCCATGCCGATGAGCATGATCATTCCCAGGACAATCGCGGCGCCGATGATGCCGGCTGCGGAGGTTCCTGCATCGATCGCGGGCCAGGAAGGGGCGGCTTCTTCCTTTTTGGGGACGGATTTGAAATCCGTCCCCTTTGCTGCAGATTTGAAATCCGTCCCCATTCTAAAATTGTAATCGGGAAGAAACGCCGTCTTTTCCTGGATGGTTTTCAGCGCCGGAGCGATCCCGTGCTCCTGCTCCGGCAGTTCTGCCTTGCCGGTGATTTTCTCGATGGACCATTCCAGGCCGTCCGGATGCGTCGAAGCGAACCAGGAGAAAGCCCCTCCGACGATGAAAGCCAGCGCCGCGAATGTCGCAATGACCTTCTTGAGCGAAATCTCCGCGCCGATAGGCCGTGATGCAGCCATGCTCTCGAGGATCTCGGGTCGAGCGCTTTTCACATAGCTGATCATCCCCGCCGTGATAAAACCCTCAACGATGCCGATAGCCAAATGGATCGGCTGCATCATCAAAACAAAAGCGCCGAAGGGCAGTTCGCTCTTGCCCGACAGGAGCGTCTCCATGACGACCGAAAAGGCGCCGAGCTGCAGGGCCAAAACGACGCTTGCAACTGACGCAAAGAGAATGCGACCCGGTTTTTTACTTCCTCCAACCAACGGTCTGTATATGAATGGGTAGACGAGATAGCAGGGATAGACGCCAAGGTTCCAGATGTTGCAGCCGAGGGCAAGCAGTCCGCCGTCGGCGAAGAAGAGCGCCTGGACCGTCAGGACCGAGGCCATAACGAGAAAGGCCGCATGGGGACCCAGGAGGATGGCGAGCGTCATCCCGCCGCCCAGGTGCCCGCTCGATCCTGTCCCGGGGATCGTGAAATTAACCATCTGCGCCGCAAAGATAAATGCGCCGAGGACCCCCATCAAGGGGATCGTCCGGTCGTCGATCTCTCGCTTCAGCTTTCTCGACGCATAGCCGCTTACCGCCGCCGTGCCGGCCCACAATGTCGTCCCCACGACGGGGGAGAGCAAGGCATCCGCCATGTGCATGGTTGTTTCTCCTTTTACAAAGCCGTCAAAATCTGAACGCCGCACCCGCCATAACCGACCATTCGGTCTCGGACGCCGTCAATCCGTATTTCACCCCGAAGTCGATATCGACACTCTCGGAAAGCGAGTAGATGACCCCTCCGAGAACGAACGCGGGATCCTTATCCGCCGTTTTGTCCCGATTCCGCTCGATGCCGATGTTTCCCACGACCTTCAGCCCCTTGACCGCCTCATAGGTCGCGGCGAGCGAGGCCTGCCAGAGATTCTTCTCTTCATCCGCCTTGTTCTCGTTCATGATGTAGCCGACATTCACATGGAACGCCCAGGGAGCGGCCTCCTTTGAACCGATCAGAAATGCATGAAATCCAGTCCGCCCAGCGCCGAGTCCTTTTTCATCGTCGCCGGTCGGGATCCTCACGCCGGGCTTCAGCGCCAGGCTGAGTCCGTCTTTTTCGTAGAATCGCCACTTGACCTCAACGGTCGTATCCGAGATCCCTTTTTCATCATAGACCGTAACCCCGTCCTGCCTGACCTTGCCCCAGCGATAGGGCAGGTTCAGGACAAGATCGGCATTTTCGATTATGCCATAGGACAAAGTGGTCGCGACCTGGCTGCCGGTGGACTCCAGCGACGCTCCATTGACTGTTTCCCTGTCGGAGTCGTACTGCCCGTTCACCTCAATCTGAAACCTCCCCTTCCCCTGCGTCCCCGTATCGTCCGTAATGAGCGGGTGAGCGCCCCATACGACCGTATGGACCAGCAGACACAGTCCCACGAACAAACCTCTGATTACGTGATGCATACGTGCCGATACTCCTTTCAAATATCATGAATAACTAATTCGTAACACGACAGGATAAAAAAATAATACCGCTACTCGATCTCCCTGCCCGTACTGGACATGCTCAGGGTCGCGTGGCGGACCCCCTTGATGGACCGAAGCG
>CAZINF010000110.1:0-11435 GCA_964540555.1 uncultured Syntrophus sp.
TCGCCCGGGCAGGACACTCCGCCGCACAGGTGCCGCATCCCTTGCATTTAATCATGTCTATCTCCGCTTCGCCGCGCACATTCACCACCGGAACCTCATAGGGGCATACGCGAACACAGGTCAGACAAGCAGCGCAACGATCCCCATCCACTACGGCCACAATGCCCCCCACCATCAGATGATCCTTGGAAAGGATGGTGCAAGCCCTCGCCGCGGCGGCATAGGCCTGCGAAATGCTTTCAGCGATCAATTTCGGTGCATGGGCGGATCCCGCGACATAGATTCCGTCGGAGGCAAAATCCACGGGCCGAAGCTTCATGTGCGCCTCGAGGAAAAACCCCTCCGCGGTGCGCGGCACCTTCAGCAAATTGGCCAGCTCCTTGTTTTCCCGCGGGATGGATGCCGATGAAAGAACGATCAGATCGGGCTTCAACGTCATCCTCTCCTTCACTATTTTATCCTTGAAGGAGATCAGGAGGGTTTCTCCCTCCCTTTTTACCTCCGGACCCTCTTCCGGATCATACCGGTCGAAGATGATCCCCTCCTTGCGGGCCTGGGAATAGTATGACTCCAAAAAACCGTAGGTGCGAATGTCACGGTAAAGGATGCGGATGTTCATCGCCGGATTGATCTTTTTCAGCTTCAGGGCATTCTTTACCGCCGTGGCGCAGCAGGTCCGGCTGCACGAAGGGTGTTTCTCGTTCCGCGATCCCACGCACTGGATCATCACGACTTCCGGGGACAGATTTGAAATCTGTCCCCAGCCCTGATCGAGACGGTCTTCCAACTCCAGTTGAGTGATCACACGCGGGTCTTCGCCATAGAGGTAACCTTCGGGCCTCTCCTCCTGGGCGCCGGTGGCCAGGATGGTTATGCCGTGCTGGATCTTCTGGTAAACCATGGCGGGCGCCGTCATGACGCCGGTGGCAAAGTTCCCCCTGACGCCGCTAAAATCCACGACCAGAGAGTTGAGCAGGACACGGATCGAAGAATGACGGGACACCCCGTCAATCAGGTCCGCTAGGAAGGTCTTCACATCCCCCCCGTCGATGGTGTAATGGAGATGGAGCAGATTCCCGCCCAGCCTGTCCTCCTTTTCCACAAGGTAAACCTCAAACCCCTGTTCGGCGAGACGGAGGGCCGCCGTCATGCCGGCAACACCGCCGCCGATGACGAGGCCTCGCTGGACGACGGGCACAGCCGTTTCTGCCAATGGGGAATTCAGGCGGGCATTGGCCACGGCCATACGGACGAGCTGTTTCGCCTTCTCCGTCGCTTCCGCTTTCCGGCGCATGTGGACCCAGGAACACTGGTCGCGGATATTGGCCATCTCAAAGAGAAACTTGTTCACCCCCGCTTCCCTTATCGTCTCGCGGAACATAGGCTCGTGCGTTCGGGGAGAGCACGACGCCACGATCACCCGGTTCAGGCCGTGTTCTTTCACGGCATTTTTGATCTTTTCCTGCGTGTCCTGCGAGCAGGTATAGAGATTTTCATCCGCATAGACCACATTGGCCAGGGCGCCGGCATACTCCCGGACGGCGGGGACGTTCACCACCCCGCCGATGTTGATGCCGCAGTGGCAGACAAAAACGCCGATCCTGGCTTCGTCCTCCTGTTTCACATCGGTTTCCGGTGGGTATTCCTTTTTTGTCGCCAGCGTTCCTCTCGCGGAAGCGATCTTTTCCGCGGCGGCTGCGGCGGCGCCGCTGGCCTGGGCAACGGTCTCGGGAATGTCCTTCGGCGACTGAAAGGCGCCGCAGACATAGATCCCTTCCCGCGAGGTGGCAAGGGGGGTAAAGGTTTCCGTTTCACAGAATCCGAACCGGTTCAGATTGACCCCCAGCCTCGCCGCCATATCCCGGACGGATTGCGAAGATGTCATGCCCAGGGAAAGAACGACCAGATCGAACTCCTCCTCGCTCGCCCTCCCCTCTTCGTTTAAATAAGTGACAAGGAGATTGCCGGTTCCATGTTTTTCCCTGACCTTGGAGACCATGCTCCGGATGAACCGGACATCGTAGTCGGCCTTCGCCCGCTCATAATAGGCGTCGAACCCCTTTCCGTGGGCCCTGATATCCATGTTGAAAATAGTAGGTTTTACAAATGGGACATGCTCTTTGGCGATGATCGCCTCTTTTACCGCATACATGCAGCAGACGGACGAACAATAGTCGTTGCCGCATTTCACATCACGGGATCCGACGCATTGGATGAAGGCAATCCTTTCGGGAATGGCGCCATCGGAGGGGCGCAGCAAATGGCTCCGGTGGGGGCCGGTCGCGCTTAGAATCCTCTCGAACTCGATGCTGGTCAGGACGTTCGGAAAAACACCGTAGCCGAATTCCGGCCGCCGCTGGGCCGCAAACACCTCGAAGCCGGGCGCCAGGATGACGGAACCGATGGATATCTTCTCCACGCTTTCCTTGTCTCCGTAATCGACGGCGCCGGCAAGACACGCCCTTTCGCAGAGGCCGCAACCGATGCAGGTGTCCCTGTCGATGAGAAAAACCTTGGGGATGGCCTGCGGGTAGCGGATATAAACCGCCGTCCGTTTGCTCATTCCCTCATTATAGCTGTCGATCGCGGTGACGGGGCAATGTTTGGCGCACTCGCCGCAGCCCGTGCATTTATCGGCGCGAATGTACCGGGGCCGGTGGACGACCGCCGCCTCGAAAGAACCCGGGGGGCCGGTGATTTCCTTTACCTCGGCATGGGTAATGACCCGGATGTTCCGGTGGCTTCCGGTGCCTACAAGTTTGGGCGACATGATGCACATGGCGCAATCGTTTGTCGGAAAGGTCTTGTCGAGCTGGGACATCACCCCGCCGATGGTCGGCGAGTTGTCTACGAGATAGACAAAAAACCCCGATTCCGCCAGATCGAGCGAGGCCTGCATCCCTCCGATTCCGCCGCCCACAACCATGACCGCACCGACCGGTTTGGCCGAATCCTTGTTGGTCGTCCTGTCGGATAACTCCATGAGCAAATTCCGTCCCTCCCAAGAACCTCCCCTCCCCCGGCGGGGAGAGGATGAAATGGCCTTCACCTCAATGCCCGGGTCGGGCACAACGAAGGGTGAAAATCACTCCCACCCCTCCCTCCCCCGTAGAGAGGGAGGGGTGGGCATTTTCATACGAATCATCAGCCGCTTCGCACATATCGCGGAAAATGACTTTCTTCCGAAGAATCGAAACCTATCTGCCCTTCCCCCACGAGAGAAACCAAATGGGGAAGGGTTTCCTTGAGGGAGAGGTTGAGCTTGTCGCTGATTTCCTTCGCGGTCATCGTCCCTGCTTCAAGAAATCCCAGAATACGGTTCTTGCAGAGCTCCTCGCGAAGGGTCGCCTCCAGCGCCTCTCTGACCCTTTCGGGATCCGTACGTTCACCGTAGACATTTTCCTTTTCCATCAGCTCCGGCGCCTTTCCCGCCATCCAGCGGATCTTTTCGCCTTCGAGCGAGGCCCGAATCGCCCTAAGTTTACCCCCATTCTCTTCCGTCATGGGAAAAGGCCCCAGGGAACGGATCTGCTCTGTGAACCCTCTGATCAGCTCGGCAAAACGCTGCCCTTCCCCGGCGGAAACCCAATCGAGAAGGAGTCTCTCGCTGCCGACGCCCTGATCGGAAAGGAGTTTGCGCAAAAGGGCGATCTTTCTTTCCGCCTGGGTGTTGCCGCTGAGGTAATGGCAATCGCCGGGATGACATCCGAGGATCATCACCCCGTCGAAACCGGCAAGAAAGGCGCGGGGGACAAAGGCAGGGTCGATCCTGCCGGAGCACATCACCCGAATGACGCGGGTGTTCGGGGGGTACTGGAAGCGCGAGATGCCGGCCAGGTCGGCGCCGGCGTATGCGCACCAGTTGCAAAGGAAGGAAAGTATCTTCGGCTCAAAGCTCATCTTTACACCCGCTTCACTCTCATCAACTGATCGTCGCTGAACTTTTTCCCCCGTTCAACGCCTCTATCTGAGCGAACAGTTCCTCGTCCGTAAAATGGCGGATTGTGACCGACTGCTGCGGACAACTGGCGCTGCAGATGCCGCAGCCTTTGCACGATGCGGCGATCGTTTCGGACTTTTTCCCTTTCTCCGTCTCCACGACACGGATGGCATTGAAGGGGCAGAGGGATTCGCAAAGGCCGCAACCGATGCACCGGCTCTGATCCACATAGGAAATCGTGGGAAGGATGCTGACGTAACCTTTGGCGATGGCGGCGGTGGCACGCGCCACGGCGGCGCCGGCCTGGGCGATCGTCTCGCTGATGGTCTTGGGAAAATGGGCCATGCCGGCCAGAAAGATCCCGTCCGTTGCAAAATCCACCGGCCGGAGTTTCATGTGGGCTTCGAGGAAGAATTTGTCCGCCGTGAGGGGGATCTTGAGCATTTTTGCGAGCTCGGCATTGTCATGGGGAATCACGGCGCTGGAAAGGACGACCAGATCGGGGGCCAGGACCGTCTCTGCCCCGATCACGAGGTCTCTGACCTTCAGCTCCAGATCGCCGTTTACTGCGGAAAGTTCCGGCTTTGCCTCCGCGGCATAAGGGATGAATTGGATCCCCTTTTCCCGCGCCAGCTTATAGTAAGATTCCATCAAACCGTACGTGCGGATGTCCCGGTAGAGGACGGTAACCGCCGTGCGGGGAGAAAGTGCTTTGAGCTTCAGGGCATTTTTTACGGCCACGGAACAACAGATCCGGCTGCAGTTGGGACGATCGGGATTTCGCGAGCCCACGCACTGGATCATGGCGACGTTTCGATATGTTTTTCCCTCTTCCGGATGAAGGGCGAGACGCTCCTCCAACTCTTTCTGCGTGACGACGCGGCTCTCCTTGCCGTAGAGATACTCGGCGGGCCGGCTTTCCGTGGCGCCCACGGCCACGATGACAACCCCGTGTTCGTACTCCTCATCCTTACCGGACGATGATATGACGCTGCGGAAGTTGCCCAGATAGCCGTCGACGCTTTTGACCTCCGCATCCGTAAAGACGGTGATCTCCGGCGTGGACAACACCTCCCGGACGGTATTTTGCAGAAGCTCCTGGACATCCTTCCCTTCGAGGGTGTGATAGATATGACGGAGGTTCCCGCCGAGCTCCTTTTCCTTTTCCACAAGCGCGCTGGCGAATCCCTGGCGCGCCAAGCCCAGGGCGGCTTTCATCCCCGCCAGGCCGCCGCCGATGACGAGCGCCTTTTTGGTTATTCCGAGCGTCGGTTCGTCGAGGGGCTGCAGGAGACGCGCCTTTGCCACCGCCATCCGGAGCAGGTCTTTTGACTTTGCCGTGGCCTCCATGGGCATCTGCATGTGCACCCAGGAGCATTGATCGCGGATATTGGCCATCTCGAAGAGGTATTTGTTGAGACCGATCTCCCGGATCGTCTCCTGGAAGAGGGGTTCGTGGGTGCGCGGCGAGCAGGAGGCCACAACCACCCGGTTGAGATGATGCTCTTCGATGGCCTTCTTGATCTTCTCCTGGGTATCCTGCGAACAGGTGTAGAGATTTTCGTCCACATAGGCCACGTCCGGCAGGCCGCGTGCATACTCCTTTACTTCCGGAACATTGACGATGCCGCCGATATTGATTCCGCAATGGCATACAAAGACGCCGATCCGGGGCTTCTCACCCGTCACGTCCCGTTCCTGCGGGTACTCTTTCTGCCGGGTGAGCGTTCCCCGCACCTCGGAGAGGAAAGCGGATGCCGCATCCGCCGCCGCGCCGGCCTGGACGACCGTTTCGGGGATGTCTTTGGGTCCCTGAAAGACGCCGCAAGCGAAAACGCCTGCACGGGAGGTGTTCAAGGGGGAGAATCCGTCGGTTTTGCAGAAACCGTAGTCGTCAAGCGCGATGCCGAGTCTGCCGGCGATATCGAGGGCATCGGGCGTCGGTTTCATACCCACGGCGAGGACCGCCAGATCAAACTCCTCTTCGCGCGGTTTACCCTCGTCGTCTATGTAGACCAGCGCGAGGTTTTTGCTCTTCGGCCTTTCGGCGATCCGGGAAACCTGGGAGCGGATGAAACGGACGCCGTAATCCTTCTTTGCCCTCTCGTAATAGAGATCGAAATCCTTGCCCTGGGCGCGGATATCCATATAAAAAATGGAAGCTTCCACGGCAGGGAGATGTTCTTTTGTAATGACCGCTTCCTTTATAGCGTACATGCAGCATACCGAGCTGCAGTAGCCGTTGTCCTTGTTCCGGGAGCCCACGCACTGGAGAAAGGCGATCCGCTTCGGCTCGCTATGATCGGAGGGACGCGTCACATGGCCGCCAAAGGGACCCGAGGCGCTCAGCATACGCTCAAATTCCATGCTGGTCACCACGTTGGGATAACGGCCATACCCCAACTCCGGCGATAACTCGGGCTTGTATAAGGAATAGCCCGGCGCCAGGATCACCGAACCGACGAGGATCTCCTCTTCGCACACCGTCTCCTGATGATCTATCGCGCCTGCCTTGCAGACGTGCACGCACAAATGACACTCCGAGCAGATGCCGCAGGCCAGACATCGCGACGCTTCCTTTTTCGCCTGATCCTCCGTAAGCGCCAGCTCCACCTCCCGGAAATCACGCACCCGCTCGGAAGCCGGAACCGTAGGTATCGCCACCCGCGGTGATTTATCCGCTTTTCCCGAAGCGACGATTTGCTCTATCTCTTCATCGTTCAGATCAGCCACCGGCAGGGGAATCTCCTCCCGCGCCGTGAGGAGATCGACCCCCCGCAGATACCGGTCGGTCGAAAGGGCGCCGCGCCTGCCGTCCGCTATCGCCTCGATCAATATCCCGGGGCCGCGGTAGGCATCCCCCCCCGCAAACACCCCCGGTCTTCCCGTCGCCAGCG
Source organism: uncultured Syntrophus sp. (assembly GCA_964540555.1). Classification (GTDB taxonomy): domain Bacteria; phylum Desulfobacterota; class Syntrophia; order Syntrophales; family UBA5619; genus JAKAFS01. The sequence continues at coordinate 6,838 of CAZINF010000110.1, forward strand.
TTTTCGGATCCACGACGAAGGTTCCCCGGGCGCTTACCTCCAGACCATGACCCGCATCCAGAAAGGATATCTCGGGCGCCTGCGCCACCGCCGCAATCATCGTATCCGCCGCAATCACAAACTCCGATCCGGGCACGGGAACGGGACGCCGCCGGCCGCTCGCATCAGGTTCGCCCAGTTCCATACGTTGACATCGGATACCCGTAACCCTGCCGTCCTTTGCTTCCACCGCCACCGGGGCCGTCAGCAATTCCAGCCTGATACCCTCGCGCTCGGCCTCCTCGATCTCCCAAGCGCTGGCCGGCATCTCCTCCCGCGAACGACGATAGACGATCGCCACTTCGCGCGCACCCAAACGAAGGGCCGTCCGCGCCGCATCCACCGCCGTGTTACCCCCTCCGATCACCACCACGCGCTCGCCCACTGCCGGCAAAACAACCGGGGACAGATTTGAAATCTGTCCCCGTTCTCCCCGTTCTCCTTCCCCCGCCAGACTCACCGCCTGCAAGAAAGGAACGCCGTGATACACCCCCTGGGCATCCTCGCCTTCGATCCCCAGACGCTGCGGCTCGTGCGCCCCGATCGCCAGAAATAGCGCTGCGTATCCCTCGGCGAAAAGCGAATGTATGTCCCGAATAGGGGTGTTCAGTCTTATCTCCACTCCCTCGGCAACGATGGCGTCTATCTCCCGCTGCAATACCTCCCGGGGCAAGCGGTAAGCGGGAATCCCTACCCGCATCATCCCCCCCGCGGCGGGCAGGGACTCGAATACGGTCACCCCATACCCCATCCGCGCCAGATGATGGGCGCAAGCGAGTCCCGCAGGACCCGATCCCACCACGGCTATCTTGGCGGACGGACGATCCGTTATGCAGTCGCCTGCATCGGCTGTTTTCTCCTTTGAAGCGCCGTGCTCGTATACCCAGTCCGCCGCAAAACGCTTCAGAGCGCAGATCGCCACCGGAGAATCCAGCTTCCCCCGGCTGCACTTGGTCTCACAGGGATGGGTGCACACCCTCCCCACCGAGGCGGGAAAAGGATTGTACTCCTTTATGACCTCCAGAGCCTCCTCGTAACGGCCTTCCTGGATCAAGGCCACGTAGCCCTGTGCACTCGTTTCGGCCGGGCAGGTCGCTTTGCACGGAGACGTGCCCCGCTTCGTCACGACAAAAGAATTGGGAACGGCCTGCGGATAGGGACGGTAGATCGCCTTCCGGTTATCCAACCCCTCGTTAAACTCATTGGTTAGCCCGATCGGGCATACCGCCACACAATCGGCGCAACCGGTGCACTTCGCGATGTCCACATATCGGGGATGGCGGCGCAACCGAGCCGTAAAGCGGCCGGGATCTCCGGATAGGGAAAGAAGCTCGGAATGGGTGAGAATCTCGATATTCAGATGACGGCCCGCTTCCACGAGCTTCGGCGAGACAATGCACATGGCGCAATCGTTTGTCGGAAACGTCTTGTCCAACTGAGCCATGCGGCCGCCGATGGCAGCGGACTTCTCCAGCAGATAGACCTTTATACCCGAATTGGCAAGATCAAGAGAAGCCTGGATTCCCGCAATCCCTCCCCCGACGACCAACACTGCCCCTACTTTAGATTCCATGCTTTTCCTTTATTCAAGGTTTTACAGTAATCCTTTATTTGACAGCGCTTTGATGGGATCGGTCAGATGGCGGCTGAGCCACTTTCCTGCCTCCTTATGCCCCATGGCCAGGCCCATCGCTTCCGTGAAATACAGAACCGGTATCGCGTTTCTCCCTCCTTCGGCCGGAAGAACCGCCTGCCGTGTATCCAGGTTGGCATGACACATGGTGCAGCCCGTCACGATGCAGTCGGCGCCGGCTTCCAATGCCATGGAGAGAATCCTCTGACTTAAATCGACAACGATGTCGGTGCGCGTCATCACCAGAGACGCCCCGCAGCAATCCGTCTTATAGGACCAGGGAACGGCTTCGGCCCCCAGCATCTCCATGAGGCGATCCATATGGTCGGGATTCTCATACTGCTTGACGCCCGTCAGCTCGGGGGGACGGACGGCGAGGCAGCCGTAGTAACATGCCACCTTCAAACCCTTAAGGGGCTTTACCACCCTTGCCTTCATCTCCCCGATCATGGCGGCATCGCAAAAAAAGTCGAGGGCGTAGCGGACCGATACCTTCGCTTCATAGGGAGAAGGAAGATACTCCGGATGCTCCTTCGCTCCCGCCTCCGCCGCCTTGAAACGGCTGTAACAGGCCACGCAGGGCACAACCATCTCACGGTCGTGCCGCTCGGCAATCCGTAAATTGCGCACCGGAAGGGCGACCGCCAGCGCCTCGTCGCTGCAGTGGGCGGAAGTGGAACCGCAACAGGTCCAGTCCTCCAACTCGTGAAGCGAGATATCGAGCAGCTTCGATACCCCCCGAAACGATTCGTCATATTCGCGGGCCGTCCCGTGGAGCGAGCATCCGGGATAGTAGGTTACGTCCTTCACTTTGTCGCCCCCCTCTCGTACGCATTGAAAATCGCTTTCACCTCTTTTCCCCCGGTAAAGCTCTGCGGAAACACCTTGATCTTCCCCCGACGGAACATCTGCCACCCCAGGCCCGCATCCTTCAGAAAATCCCTTGTCTTTAACTTGAAGCGGAGGATAAGGGAGAGTTCATGGATCCGCCCCGCGCTCTTGATGCTGTCCAGGAAGGCCTTGTGAAAAACAGGGATCCCCTTCTCGCCGGCGCTGATCCCCGAACGCAGCGCAATGTGCCGCAAACTGTCCATCACCTGGGCAAAATCAATGTCGTTGGGGCAACGGACGCTGCACGTATGGCAGGAGGCGCATATCCATATGCTCCCGGAAGTCAGCACCTTCTCCCGCCTCCCGTACTGGATCTGACGGATTACCTGGTTGGGAAGGATATCCATCGCCGAAACCACCGGACATCCCGCAGAGCACTTCCGGCACTGGTAACAGGCCCGTATGTCCACCTTGCTCGCATCAACCACTTCTTCAAGAAATGAACTCCCAGGCGGCGTCTTCGGTTCGTTCTTACTCATCGGATACCTCACTACAGTGGATGGGTTGTGGTTTTATACTGCCACTCCCCCTTGAGAGCAGGGGGCAACAGCCATGTTTGCCGTGGTGCCTGCGGGACAAAAAAGCACTCACTGAAACGCATTGGCCGAATAGCTACAATAAAGCTCAGGCGATTGTCAAGGCAAAATTGGAATCAATAATCCTTGTTGTTATTTTCTCAATAATTATGGTACAAATAACCGGAAACAAACCCAAACTTATATTATCAGTGCATGCAACATTGCAGTCCTTTGTTTTTTTTAAAACGTTGACGTATCTGAAGCTCAAGAAGTTTCCGTGATGTCCAATGGCTTTGTCGCGGATAGAAAGAAAGGGACTCTCGAAATCGTCTATATTTATTAGACACGACGTTTGGGATCAGGGGAGTTACGATGTGGTATGGCCGTTATCGGTTTGCTGTGATTCTTGAGGATGATGCCTACCTTCCCGAGTACAAGGGATCAACCTTCCGCGGTATCTTCGGTCACGCATTGAAAAAAGTCGTATGCGCCCTGAAACGCCAGGTCTGCGAGGACTGTATCCTGCGCGAAAAGTGTGTCTATGCCTTGGTCTTCGAAACCCCTTCGATATGCATGGAGGACCCACCGCCCGGCGCAGGAAGTCCATCGGAAAACGCAACACCCGGCGGGGGACTCCGGAAAAGGATTGTTGCTCCGCCCCATCCCTATGTCATCGAACCACCGGACGATAGCCGGACCCTTTACCGGAAAGGGGGCGTTCTTGATTTTACATTTCTTCTTTTTGGTAGTGTAAACGAGTATCTGCCCTATTTCATCTATGCCTTTACGGAAATGGGAAAGCTTGGCATCGGAAGGCGGGTCGGCGAAAAACGGGCAACGTTCATTCTGGATAAGGTTGTTTCCGGAGAGAGGCTTGTCTACGACGGCCGGGAGGGGAAGATCCGCACCAGATAGTTCTTGATAGTGCAAAACTTGCTGAATATCGCCATGTAAAAGAAGTTGCCGATGCGGTGCGAACCAAGGCATTGGAAGTCAGGGAAACGTGGAGGAAAAGCTGGGAAAGTAAGCGGGATGACGAAATTGCAGTTTGGCTGTCGACTTCTGGTCTTTCATGGCAGGCGCTCTTATTGGAAAGATCCGAATCTCGTGAAGAAAAGTCCGAGGAGTGCAAGCGCATTGAAGGGCTTCGCGACTGGGGCGTTTTCAAATCATCCGGTTTATCCCCGGAAGCATTGCCGCCGGATGCCCTGAAGCTGCTTCAGAAAAAGATGGAAGAATGGGAATGCAATTCCAAAAAAGCTAAAGACGATAAGAAACAGGCATATAAACGTGTAAAGGATTTGTTGAGAAAGGGCCTATAAAAAGGCCGCCGCGGTCGGATCCCTGTAATAGAAGCTGTTCGAGAGAAAAAAGAAAATAGACAGCAACTCGTTGACACGCTATAATCACAAGAAAATAAAGAGGAACAACATCTATGCTTGTATATATGGATCTGTGTTGTTTTAATCCCATCTTTACCACTTTAATTGCCAAGCATAGGTAATCATTCATTTTGC
>CAZINF010000111.1:0-11382 GCA_964540555.1 uncultured Syntrophus sp.
CATCGAAGCCGTCCTTCCCCGCAGCGAGAAGCAGCGTGAGCGGCATGACCTTCCGTCCTTCAGCAACCATCTGCATCGCGGTCTCTCGAATGTCCCACTGGGCGTGGCGGTCTGCCCGGACGCGGCTGATATGGTAAAGCTCCCGGGCGTTAACCCTCAGAGCCACGCGCCGCCGGTGAGCGTTTGTCAGGATGTACGCCGCGGCCGCGGGTGCGGCCCGGCGGATCTTCTCCCATGTATCCTCGGTCCTGGCACAGACTTCCCGGAAGGGTTGTTCCATGCCGGTCGCGAGGACAGCGGGGGGGATCGTGACGCCGAGCGCCGGATCGTAGTCCTGGACGGTGAGCGAGGCCATCCGGTGCCTTTTCACCTGAGCGAAACAGGTGGCGCTGATCGTGAGCTCGAAGAGGAGACCGACCTGTTCGAACTCCCGCGGGGCAGCGTCGTAGGCTTTCATCCGCCGGAGCGCCGTTTTGACCAGGGCCTCTTTTTCTTCGCGATCCATCCGCTCGGCAATCTCCCGGCACTGGGCGAGCGGGAGGTGCGAGGCGCTGTGGAGGAGCGCTGCGGCAACCTTTTCGTCGGCCTCAGGCGTCGTATCGAGCAAGCGGACCAAAAGATCCGTTTTCCCGTCGCCGACCGCCAGGTCTGCCACGTCCTTACCCATCTCCAGCGCATCACCGGGGGGATTTGCACGCATTTTTGCGATGACTTCGGCCGTCTGCACCCGGAGATCATTCATCGTTTCCAGGTCGTAGGCCGTAGGTTCCGTGTAGCGGACAAGCGACGGAGCTACCCCTTTCGTGGCATCGAAGAGACGGCGGCTGTACTCGTGCGCCTCGATCAGGGGAGAGGCGGCGAGGCGCCGGATCATGAGCTCGAGGTTCCGGGCGTTCACGGTCATCCCGAGCTGGGTTTCCGTGGCAAGCGGGATGATATAGCGCGCATCTTCTTTCACCCAGCCTTCGAGGAGCGATCGGTTTGCGGGATCGGCGGCGAGCTCTTGATTTTGAGCGAAGACATAGGGTCGGAGTCTCTCGTAAAGCTCCCGGTAGAAGCGGTTCTGCATCTGGACGGTTGCGGTGAAGGCCTCCTCCAGACCGGCCTTGCGGACCTCGGCGGGGATGACGAAATCGTCCTTGAACAGGACGTAACGCTGGGATTTTTCGGTATAGGAAGCGAGTCGGAATTTTTCGATTTCTTCGACGAGGAGGCGGGAGACCTTCAGGACATCGATATTGAAAACGGCGTGCTCGGCGATCGAGCTGTGACCCATTTCGAAGACGATGTTTCGGTTCGAGGCCCGTGCCTTTTCCACCTCGCCCCGGGCGAGAGTCCTGAGCTCGCTTACCGGTCGGGGATTCCGGCTGATCCGGGCGTAGGCGGCCGCGACGGTTTCCGGGGTCAGGTCCCGTCGTTCCGGATGCTCTGCGGCGATCTCCCGAATGATGTCGAAATCGATGTTGTGTCCTGCCAGAATGACGTCCATGGTTTGCCTCTTCATTCATCGGACGGAATCCAGTAAAAAGCAATCTCTGTCCGTCCTCAAATGGGCTCGATCGGAAGTGGAGCTATCCATACACGCGATTCGGGGAAAAAGCAAGCAAATAGCGAGTAAGCAAAAGAGGATAGCCATGATCCAAGATATGCGGGACGGTGGAGCGCCCCGCCCGCAGGGCGGGGCTTCCCGGTAAGAAAGGGATCCGGATATCCTCTGGCATATCGGCCCTCTTGTGTGGTATCCTCAAATCAACACGGACTGGATGACCGACCTCTTCAGACCACACCGGGAGTAAAAAAGATGGGCCTGCTCAATCTTCTTATCAAAGATCCGCTGACGTTTCTCCTGCTGGCGATACCTCTGCTCTATTCCATCATCATCCATGAACTGGCCCACGGATGGGTCGCTTATCGGATGGGAGATCCCACAGCGAAACATGCGGGACGCCTGACCCTCAATCCCTTGAAACACATCGATCCGATCGGCACAGCCATGCTTTTCATTTTCGGATTCGGCTGGGCCAAACCGGTGCCGGTGAACCTCCAGTACATCCGTCATGCCCGTCTGGGGCTGATCCTGGTTTCTTCCGCCGGAATCGTCGCGAATATGATCTTTGCCTTTCTGGCGATCCTGCTGCTGCGTATGTGGTCTTTGTCACCCTCGGGATCGACCGGGCTGTTCCTGTATTATCTGGCGCAGATCAATATCATGCTGGCCTCGTTCAACCTGATCCCCATTCCGCCCCTGGACGGCTCGAAGATCCTCATGGGATTCATGCCGGAAAGGCTCCAGTATGCCTTTTCCCGTCTCGAACCCTTCGGATTGTTCATCATCATCGGTCTTCTGTATCTCGGAGCGCTGGACCCGGTCATCCATCTGTTTCGCGCGATCATCCTTTTCCTGATCTCTCTGATTCTCTCCTGAAGAAGAATCGCCGTTTTACCGCCTCCGGTTTTCGGGCCTGAGGGCGCGGACGGCTGCGCCGGCCTGCCAGAGCTCCAGGTTGTTCATCTTCTCCAGTTCGGCGTTGAGCTTTTCCCGATAGTCGGGGGCGTTGTTCACCGAAAGGACGATACGCGTCTCTTCTCCTGAGTGGACGCTCGCGTAGAGCTTGTCGAACACCGGGGCGACGGCCTCCCGGAAGGGGCCCTTCCAGTCGAGGGCGCCCCGCTGGGCGGTCGTGCTGCAGTTGGCGTACATCCAGTCCATGCCGTTCTCCGCGACGAGCCGGATGAGGCTCTGGGTCAGCTCCTCCACAGTTTCGTTGAACGCCTCGCTCGGGCTGTGGCCGTGCTTCCGAAGGACGTTGTACTGCGCCTCCATGACTCCGGCCAGGCACCCCATCAGGACGCCCCGCTCGCCGGTCAGGTCGCTGTACACCTCCATCTCGAAGGTTGTCGGGAAGAGATAACCCGAGCCGATGGCGACGCCGAGGGCGATGGTTTTTTCCGTCGCTTTTCCCGTGTAGTCCTGGAAGATCGCGTAGCTCGAGTTGATGCCGCTTCCGTCGAGGAAATTGGTGCGCAGCGATCTGCCCGATCCTTTCGGGGCGACGAGGATCACGTCGATATCCGGGGGCGGAATGACGCCGGTCTGATCCCGGTAGGTGATGGAGAATCCGTGGGAGAAACAGAGAGTCTTGCCTTTGGTCAGATAGGGTTTGATCTTCGGCCACAGGACCGTTTGACCCGCGTCGGACAGGAGGTATTGGATGATCGTCCCCCGTTTGGCCGCTTCCTCTATGGGGAAAAGGGTTTTCCCCGGCACGAATCCATCCTCGACGGCCTTTGCCCATGTCTTGCCGCCCTCCCGCTGTCCGACGATCACCCGGATTCCATTGTCGCGGAGGTTCAGGGCCTGGCCGGGTCCCTGAACGCCATAACCCAGAACGGCCACTGTCTCCTCCTTCAGGACTTCCTGCGCCTGGCTTAAGGGAAATTCCTCGGAGGTGACGACCTCTTCCCACACATTGCCGAATTTGATCTTTGCCATATCAATCTCCTTATTTATGTATGAAACAAGGCCGGAAACCACGGCCCCGTCGTTTTACGGGGTCTACCGACCCCGGTGAAACCCTGTATCCTGCGCCTGTCCTCCGCGGAACGCCGCCGTTCAAGGCTATCATCACGGTCCGCCTCTTCGCTGGTTCCGAATGCTCCCGCCGGCGCGCGGCCCGGGCATCGCCCGCCCCTACCCTTCGCGCTGCTGGCGGAAGACGGCAATAGCCCCCGTTCGGTTCATCTCCTCCACGCCGAAAGGCTCGAAGTACTTTAGGATCGCGGCGGTCTTGTCCTTGTTTGCCGTGATCTCCATGATCAGGGAGTCCTCGTGCATCGCGATCACCCTGCAACCGAAGATGTCGATCGCCCGGAGGATCTCCTTACGGTTCTCTTCGTTGAGGCGGAGGCTGATAAGCATCATTTCCCGCTGGACGGAGGGGGTCCCCGTGAAATCCGTTACGGAGATCACGTCGACGAGCTTGTCTAACTGCTTTTTGATTTTTTCCGTGAAGTCGCTCTCCGCCCGGCTGGTCATGGTGATCCTTGAGATCTCCGTGTTGGTCGTCTCGGCAACGCAAAGGCTCCGGATGTTGTAGCCCCGACTGCTGAATACGCCGGCGATCCGGGAGAGCACCCCCGGCTGGTTGTTGACGAGCATTGAAATGGTGCGTTCTTCGATGGCCATAGTATCCTCTTTCTTTCCGTCATCATTTCCCGCAAATCATCTCCACATTCGAGCAGCCCGGGGGGATGATCGGGTAGACGTAGTTGTCCGGATCCACCATCGCCTCCAGCATGTAAGGGCCGGCGGCCCCGCTCATCCGGGCGATCGCCTCCGTCGGGTCCTCGTCCACCGCGACCCGTTCCGCCGGGATGCCGAACCCCCGGGCCACCGCGACCAGATCGACCTTATCGCCGAGGTCGCTCGTCGTGAAGCGTGCGTCATACCAGAGGTCCTGCATCTGCCGGATCATCCCCAGGTGGCCGTTGTTGATGACGACGATCTTGATCGGGAGGCGATAATAGCTGATCGTTGCCAGTTCCTGGATGTTCATATAGAAACCGCCGTCGCCGCAGATGACGACCACATCCCGATCGGGGGCGCCCACCTTGGCGCCGATGGCGGCCGGGACCGAGAAGCCCATCGTTCCCATCCCGCCGCTCGTGAGCAGGCTCCGGGAGGTGTGGGTCTTCCATGTGCGGACCGTCCAGATCTGGTTGAGGCCCACGTCCGGGACAACGATCGTCTCCCTGGGCATGGCGTCCTGGATATTCCGGATGAGGGCGCCCGCCTGGCCGCATCCGCCGTCGATCAGCTTTTCCTCCTGGGCCTGTCGCTCCATCCTGATTCGCCCCATCCATGCGTCCCGGTTTCGGGGAACGATCAGGGGGATGAGTTCCTTGAGGGCCTCCTGGATATCTCCCACAAAGGGGAGGTCCACATGGATGTTTTTCCCGATCGAGGTGGGGTCGATGTCGATCTGGGCGATGGTCGCCAGGGGGGCGAATTCCTCGACGACGGAGGTGCTCCGTTCGGTGAAGCGGGCGCCGAGAGCGAGGATGAAATCGGAATCGTGGATGATCCGGTTGGCCAGTTCGTTTCCGTGTGTGCCGATAAAGCCGAGATTGAAGCCGTTTGCGGAGGAGACCGAGCCGATCCCCATCATTGTGGTGACAAAGGGGAGCTGACCCTGCTGCACGAGCTCGCTCATCTGGACGCACGCATCACCCAGCTTGACTCCGCCCCCGATGATCAGGACCGGTCGTTCGCTCCGGTTGAGGGCCTGGGCGATCCGCTCCAACTGCTCCCGGTTCTCGATCCGTTTCGGCGTCGCCGCCTGCAATTTTTTCGGCTGCAAGCTGCAACGGGCGCTGAGAATGTCCTTCGGTATGTCGACCAGAACCGGGCCGGTCCGGCCGGTGCTGGCAAGCTGGAAGGCCTGACGGATGGAAGAGGCAAGCTGGTTCACGTCCCGCACCATGAAGCTGTGCTTCGTGATGGGCATCGTAATCCCGATGATGTCCGTTTCCTGGAAGGCGTCCCTTCCCCAGAGGTCGCTGTTGACCTGGGCGGTGATGGCGACCAGTGGCGTCGAATCCATATATGCGGTGGCGATCCCCGTCACCAGGTTCGTCGCGCCCGGACCCGACGTGGAGAGGCAGACCCCTACCCTGCCCGTCGCCCGGGCGTAGCCGTCGGCGGCATGGGCTGCCGCCTGCTCGTGTCGCATCAGATAGTGGCTGATGGGACCACCGGCCATGCGGTCGTTGAGCGGGAGGGTATTGGCGCCGGGATAGCCGAAGATCACGTCCACCCCTTCCTCCACAAGGGTTTTCAAAACGATGTCGGCTCCGATGAGTTCCATGGGTTGCTCCTTTCCGAAATAAAAAAAGCCGCCGATTCTCTCCGAACCGCGGCTTTTGAAGCAAACAAAAAAGCCGCGGCCTTGCGGGGCTCGCGGCTCGCATCCTTTTTGGTCAATCCATCAAAGACGCCGAGCAGCAGCCCCCGTGCGTACGAGTACTACGACGCCAAGTACGATAAACCTGCTGTTTGACAACGACTGATGGATCATAAAATGCCCTTCCAATGCTCTGGTTGGCTGCACTTCTACAGCAAGGCGAAATAATTGTCAAGACGAATTTTCAGAACTGGGGGAAAAACCTTTGCACCGCAAGCGCAATTGGTTGAAATAAATTCTATTTGACATACAAAGACGCTTCTCCTATGCTCGTTTCCCAGCGATGCCCGTGCTTCCCGGACAATCAGACGGCCGAACGGATATTCGAAGGCCGGATACTATTTATCCATTTTCCTCATTCGAATGGATAAATAGTATCCGGTTCTTTTACGGCAGGGTGGGGCCTGAAGATTTATATTCATGGTTTCAATGTGTTGAGAGGAATCTGTCCATGGCACACGGGTTGCTTCTAAAAAATTGGAAAAAAGGGAAGGGTATTATGAAAAGACGGCTTCTGTTCCTCGTCTGTTTTTGGTTGCTTCTGCCGGCGGCGGTCGGCGCGGAAGAGCTGATCGGGAAGGGCCAGACACTCGATCTTCAGCGCTGCATCGCCATCGCCCTGGAGAAGCATCCCCGTATCCAGGCGGCCGCCGGCGCCATTATGGCCGGTGAAAGCAGGGTGGGCCAGTCCCGCTCCGGGTTTTATCCGCAGTTGAGCGGATCCGCCGGTTACAGCCGGACGGATCCGACCTCCACATCTGCCATATCCGCCGGGCAGGTCTACGACAGCTATTCCTCCAGCCTCTCGCTGAGCCAGAATCTCTATGATTTCGGTAAAACATCCACCCAGGTGAAGATCCAGGAACTCAACCGGGATTCTTCCCGCTCGGATCTCGACAGTATCATCACCCAGGTGACCTTCGCGGTCAAGCAGGCCTACTACGGGCTTCTTCAAGCCGGGCGGAACCGGGATGTCTCCAGGGAGGTCGTGGGACAGTTTCAGCAGCATCTTGAACGGGCCAAGGCGTTTTTCGAGGTCGGGACAAAACCGAAATTTGACGTCACCAAGGCCGATGTCGATCTCTCCAATGCAAAGCTCAACCTCCTGAAGGCCGAAAACGCGTTCCGTCTGGGCCAGGTGACGCTGAACAACACCATGGGGATGCCGGAGGCGCCGGATTACGAGGTTGTGGATCAGCTCCCGTTTCAGCGCGTGACGATCGATCTGGAGGAGGTGACCCGGAAGGCCTATGAACGCCGCCCGGACCTGAAGGCCATCGCCGTGAAGCGGAAATCACAGGAGCAGAGCATCGAACTCGCCCGGAAAGGCTACTATCCGACCGTCTCGGGCAGCGCCAGTTATGGTTGGGGCGGGGGCAATTTTCCTTTGGACCAGGGATGGAGTGTCGGCGCTCAACTGAGCGTCCCCCTGTTCAGCGGCTTTTTGACGAAGTATCAGGTGGAGGAGGCCAGGGCCAATCTGGACGTCCTTGCGGCGAATGAGGCGCTGATCCGACAAACCATCTATCAGGAAGTCAAGCAGGCCTGGCTGAATCTGCAGGAAGCGGCTGACCGGATTGCGACGGCGGAGCTCACCGTCCGTCAGGCCATCGAGAATCTCGATCTGGCCAACGGCCGGTACGCCTATGGGGTGGGCAATCCCATCGAGGTGACCGACGCCCTCGTGTCGGTAAGCAACGCGAAAACGGCGCACATTGCGGCTCTTTATGATTACAGACTCGCGCAGGCAAGCCTGGAAAAGGCGGCGGGAGAAAAATGACGAAAAAAGATAAAGAAGATAAAGAAAATCATCGCGGAGGGAAACGGACCGGCGTGAAGAAAAAACTGTTTTATCTCAGCGGGGTAATCGTTTTGGCGGGGGCTGGTTTTTTCGGGTATACACAGTTCTTTCAAAAGGAAGGGTCAGCCGTAAAATACAAGACGGCGAAGGTCGAGCGGGGGAATCTTTCCACTTTCGTCACGGCCAACGGCACCGTCAACCCGGTGACCACCGTGCTGGTGGGCTCCCAGGTTTCAGGGACAATCCAGAAGCTCAACGCGGATTTCAATTCAATCGTGAAAAAGGGCCAACTCATCGCCCAGATCGACCCGGCTATCTTCCAGGCCCAGGTCTCGCAGGCGACGGCCAAAGTGGAAAATGCCAATGCTTCCCTCCTGAACGCCCAGGCCGACATCGCCACCGCCCGCTCCAACATAGAGGCAAGTAAAGCCAATGTTGTCAAAGCCAGGGTTTCGCTGGAAGATACCCGCCGAAATCTAAATCGATCCCTCGAGCTCTTCGCCCGTAATTTAGTTTCAGCCAGCGACCGCGATACGGCCCAGACATCCCACGATTCCTCTGCGGCCCAACTGGAAGCGACTCAGGCCCAGCAAAAAGCTACGGAAGCCCAGATGGAATCGGCCAAGGCCCGCGTGGAATCGGCCAAGGCCCAGATCAAACAGGCCGAAGCCGAACTGGAGCTGGCTCAGGTAAACCTGAACCATACGCGCATCACCGCCCCGGTGAACGGGATCGTGATCTCCCGTAATGTGGACGTAGGACAGACAGTGGCTGCCAGCCTGCAGGCCCCCACGCTGTTCACCATTGCCCAGGACCTGACTGAAATGCAGGTGGATACCAATGTCAGCGAGGCGGATATCGGCAGGGTGGCCAAGGAACAAGAGACTACCTTCACGGTTGACGCCTACCCGCAGATGACCTTCCAGGGAAAAGTAACCGAGATCCGCAATGCGCCGATCTCTATTCAAAATGTGGTGACCTACAATGTGGTCATTCACGTAAAAAACCCGGAGCTCAAGTTGAAACCAGGGATGACCGCAAATGTTTCCTTACTGGTGGCTCACAAGGAGAACGTCTCGAAGATCCCCAATGCCGCTCTCCGTTTCCGTCCGGATTTCGCCAAAAGAGAGGCCGGCGCCCCTCAAAAGAAGCCGGCGTCGGTGTCGGCGCCTGCTTCCTCTCCCTCGAAGGGGGCCCCCAATCCGGAAGCGATCCTGGAAAGACTGAAAGCCGAACTCAAGCTTACCCCAGAGCAAGAGGCCAGCATCACCATCATATTGAAAGATGCCCAAACACAAATCCGTGCAGCCTTCAGGGCAGGGGGGGCGGAGGAAGGCAAAGCGAAGGGCAAAGAGCTGCGTTTGAGCAACCGCCTGAAGATTCGTTCGCTGCTCACGCAGGAGCAGCGAACGAAATACGACCAGATGAGCCAGCGCCCGGAGACTACCGAGGGGCCGGCCCCCGTCTATCGAGTGTGGACTCCCGTGCAAGGAGGAAAGCCCGTGCCGGTGGAAATCACCACGGGGGTTTCAGACGGATCTTTCACCGAGGTTGTATCGGGCGCTCTAAAGGAAGGGCAGGAAGTGATTACGGAGGCTCTCGGAGGAAATAGCAAGCCGGCCGCCACACAGGCGCCGCCCACCATGCGAGGAATCCGGTAAAAAAAGTGGCAAAAGAATTTTATGAATGAATTAATCCGCGTCGAACATCTGGTTAAAATCTATTACCTGGGGGAAGTACAGGTCCCGGCTTTGAAAGGAGTGGATCTGTGCATTCAGGCCGGGGAGTTTGTGGCCATTATGGGGGCTTCCGGATCGGGGAAATCAACTTTTATGAATATCATAGGCTGCCTGGACCGCCCCAGCCAGGGCCGATACTTTTTAGAAGGGATGGATGTCTCCGGCCTGACCAAGGACGAGCTGGCCCAGATTCGCAATAAAAAAATCGGCTTCGTCTTCCAAAGCTTTAACCTTTTAAGCCGCACGAGCGCCCTGGAAAATGTGGAACTTCCTCTCTTTTACAACAACACCTCATCCCGGGCAAGACATCGGAAGGCTATGGAGGCTCTTACCGGTGTAGGCCTCAGCGGGCGGGAACACCATCTCCCCAGCCAGCTCTCCGGCGGACAGCAGCAGCGGGTGGCCATCGCCCGCGCCTTAATCAACCGGCCTTCGTTGATCCTGGCCGATGAGCCTACCGGCAACATAGACACCCGAACCAGCCTGGAGATCATGGACATCTTCCAGAAACTTAACCAGCAATCCCAGATCACCATCATTCTGGTGACCCATGAACAGGAAATTGCCCGATATGCCAGCCGCCAGGTCGTCTTCCGGGATGGAAAAATAATTCAGGATATTTCTTCCCAGCCCCGGCAGGCGGCCTACGACCTGACCCAGATGCCCCCGCCGACAGAGGAGGCGATCGCATGAATTTCCCCATGACTCTGCGCATTGCCTTCAAGGCCCTGAATCGGAACAAAATGCGCTCCGGTCTGACCATGCTGGGGATCATCATCGGTGTGAGCGCGGTCATTGCCATGATTGCCGTAGGGTCAGGGGCCAAAGCCCGCATTCAGGAGCAGATTGCCTCCATGGGCTCCAACCTGCTCATCGTGCTTTCCGGAAGCGCGACCAGCGGAGGAATACGTTTCGGCTCGGGTTCCGTTCCCACGCTCACCGTTGACGATGCCAAGGCGATCGCCGCGGAGTTGCCTTCCGTCAAATACTCTGCCCCTGTGCTGACGGGAGTTGTTCAAATCGTTTCCGGCAACCAGAACTGGTCCACAGTCGCCTATGGGAGCACTCCGGAAGCCATGCTCATAAGGGATTGGCCGGTGGTAAACGGCAGATCATTAACGCAAGCCGACGTGGATGGCAGGGCTGCGGTCTGCCTCCTCGGACAAACCGTAGCCGACAACCTGTTCGGGGACATGGATCCGGTTGGACAGATCGTGCGGATAAAAAAATTTCCTTTTACCGTCGTCGGTGTGCTGGCGCTGAAAGGGCAAACCACCTGGGGCCAGGATCAGGATGACACGTTGTATGTCCCGTTGACCACGTCTCAAAGACTTCTCTTCGGAAGAAATTTCCCCGGCATGGTCCGCAGTATTAGCGTACAGGCCACGAGCGCCGAGACCCTGCAACAGGCCGAAGAGGAAATTACCCAGCTTCTCCGCCAGCGACACCGCCTGCGGCCCGATCAGGAAAATGATTTCAGTGTCCGCAACCTCACCGAAGCCATGTCCACGGCTGAAGAATCCGCCCGGGTCATGTCGCTTCTTCTGGGGGCCATCGCTTCCATCGCCCTCCTGGTCGGCGGCATTGGCATTATGAATATTATGCTCGTTTCGGTGACCGAGCGCACCCGGGAGATCGGCATCCGTTTGGCCGTAGGGGCTCGGGAACGGGACATTCTTTACCAGTTCCTCATCGAAGCCCTCGTCCTGAGCCTGATCGGAGGATTGATCGGCCTCATCATCGGCGTGTCGGCTTCGCAGCTGATCTCCCACTTCTTTAAATGGCCGACGCTCGTCTCCCCCCAGGCCCTGCTCCTTTCTTTTTCCTTTGCCGGGGGTGTGGGTATGTTCTTCGGCTTCTACCCGGCGCGCAAAGCCGC
>CAZINF010000112.1:0-10923 GCA_964540555.1 uncultured Syntrophus sp.
TGACATGAAAAATGTCAATCTCTACTGTTGACTTTGAAAGGAATAACTAATTAAAATTACTTGACAGCGGCGTTTTCTCTGTGTTAGGGGATGAACACATGTTTAGAGGGTTGGGGCTGTGGAAATGGATGCAAAGGTCAACGTGTTGTTCTGGTGGTGGCAGACCTCGCAAGTCTGCCCGCAGTAGCTCTCTGGGAGGTGAGCCACGGGCAGGGAGGACCCCTTCCCGTGTCTCGATGATCACAATAGATGAAGCCATGGGAAATCCCCATGGCTTTTTTCGTTTGACGGGGTGTTGTAGAGGGGAGCTTGTCGAACCATGACAAGTGTTGTCATACTTCCACAGGCTCAGGATGACTATTTTTAAAAAAAAACAAAAGGAGACAAATTATGGAATCAAAAAAGGTCGTTTTGGCGGATCATGAGATCCCGAGGCAGTGGTACAACATCCAGGCGGATTTGCCTAAAACCATGAGCCCTCCGCTCCATCCGGGGACTGGAAAGCCGGTCGGCCCTGGGGATTTGGCGCCGATCTTTCCGATGAACCTCATCGAGCAGGAAGTGAGCCAGGAGCGGTGGATCGATATCCCGGGCGAGGTCCTCGATAAATACCTGATCTGGCGGCCCAGCCCACTGTGTCGGGCGACAAACTTCGAGAAGCTCCTCGATGCCCCGGTGAAGATCTATTACAAGTATGAAGGCTCCAGCCCTGCCGGTTCCCACAAGCCGAACACCGCTATTCCGCAAGCATACTACAACAAAGTTTTTGGTGTGAAGCGACTATCGACGGAGACAGGCGCCGGCCAGTGGGGGAGTGCACTGGCGATGGCCTGCCGGATGTTCGACCTGGAATGCCGGGTCTTCATGGTCCGGGTGAGCTATGAGCAGAAACCTTACCGGCGGATGATGATGAATACCTGGGGCGCCGAGTGCATCCCCAGTCCGAGCGACCAAACCGAGGCGGGGCGACAGATTCTGGCTGCTCATCCCGACTCCCCGGGGAGCCTTGGGATCGCGATCAGCGAGGCGGTGGAGGATGCGGTCTCTCGTGAGAATTCCCGCTATTCCTTGGGCAGCGTCCTGAACCACGTTCTGCTCCACCAGACGATCATCGGCCTGGAGGCGCAGAAACAGTTCGAGAAGATCGGGATCTATCCGGATGTGGTGATCGGATGCGCCGGGGGCGGGAGCAACTTTGCCGGCATCTCGCTCCCCTTCGTCCGGGACAAGATCCACGGGAAGCAGGTGCGGGTCGTCGGGGCCGAACCGGCTTCCTGTCCAACGATGACGCGGGGGCCGTTTGCCTATGACTTCGGTGATCTTGCGATGAAGACACCGCTTCTACCGATGTACACGCTCGGTCACGACTTTGTTCCAGCGCCGATCCATGCCGGGGGGCTCCGTTACCACGGGATGGCGCCGATCGTGAGCCATCTCCTCCGGGAGGGGCTGATCGAGGCAAAAGCCTATGACCAGATAGAAACCTTCGAGTCCGGTGTCCAGTGGGCGCGGACCGAGGGCACCATCCCTGCCCCGGAGACCAACCATGCTATTGCGGCGGTCGTTGCGGAGGCGCGGCGTGCGAAGGAAGAGGGGAAGGAGCGGACAATCCTCTTCAATTTCAGCGGCCACGGGATGGTCGATATGTCGGCCTACGACGCCTACCTCACTGGAAAACTGGTCCCCTATCAACTCCCCGACGAGGAGATCCAGAGGGCGCTGAAAGCAATCGAAAACTTACCGAAGCCGTAGCGCTCACCTTGGGGCCGCCCCGGTCGGGGCGGCCCTAAAAGGAAAACTTCTTGCCCACGGGGCGGGACAGCCCGGCCATAAAAGATATTCGCTCGTTATTGAACCTATTCACCCCGCAAACCCTATGGGGTTTGTCGATTGTGCCCTCGGTCCAACCTGCTGGCGTAATCCGGGTCATCCCCGAAGGACCCTCGATCTTTGGGATGGTGGTCTGCCGAGGGGCTGGCCTCGGTGGTGATGGCGATTTTTCGATTTTCGTTGACATTTTGAACCGGTTTCAATAGATTGCCTCAACACGGGAAGGGCGCCTGCGCCCGGAAGGACAATCCGGCACGGAGGAGGTTTACATTGAAATCGACAGCAGAATGGATCGACGCCAGGGGCTTCAGGGAGGCGGTCTTCGAGCTGGTCCGGATGGCCGCTTGTGAGCTTCCCGCCGATGTGGAGAAGGCCTTGAACGATGCCCGGTCGGCGGAAGAACCAGGCTCCTCCACCGAACTCACCCTTTCCCTTTTTCTCAAGAACATCGCGATGGCCAAGGAAAGACAGGCCCCCGTTTGCCAGGATACGGGGCTGCCGATTTTCTTTATCAACCATCCGGAAGGCGTCTCCATGCGGCAGATCATCCGGGTCTGTCAGGATGCGGCGGCCTGGGCGACGACAAAACAGTACCTCCGGCACAACGCCGTGGATTCTGTGACCGGAAAAAACAGCGGAAACAACATCGGCGAGGGATTCCCTGCCGTCTATTTCACGGAATGGGACGAACCCGCCATTGAGATGGCCCTTATCCTCAAGGGCGGGGGCAGCGAAAACGTCAGTGGTCAGTACAGCATTCCCTATGCGCCGCTCGATGCGGGACGGGACCTCGAAGGCGTCCGCCGTGTGGTCCTTGATGCTGTGCGCAAGGCGGAGGGGAAGGGGTGTCCGCCCGGAATCCTGGGGGTCTGCATCGGCGGCGACCGGGGCGGGGGCTATGCGGAATCGAAGCATCAGCTTCTGCGTCGTCTCGACGACATCCATACCGATCCCGCCCTGGCCGAGCTGGAAAGTCGCATCCTGTCCGACGCAAACCGACTGGGGATCGGACCCCTTGGGCTCGGTGGGAAAACCACCCTGCTCGGGGTGAAGATCGGCAAGCTCCACCGCGTGCCCGCCTCCTACTTCGTCACCATCAGCTATATGTGCTGGGTTTGCCGGCGACGGTCTATCCGGATCGAGCCGGACGGGACCTGGCGAATCACCGGATGAGGGATAAAGCGATGATTCATCTGACGACACCGATTTCAGAAGAAGAGATTCTTAAGCTGCACGCCGGAGACGCAGTCCAGCTTTCGGGAATTGCTACGACGGGGCGGGACGCGGCGCACAAGTACATGGTCGAAAAACTGATCGAGGCGCCCCGGCCCCTTCCACCCGCGGACCAGAAGCTCTATGACGAGCTCCGATCGTTTCTCCGGGGCGGCGCCATTTACCACTGCGGGCCCATCCTGCGCAACGACGAGGGTCGATGGAGCTTTGTCTCTTCAGGACCGACGACGAGCATCCGGGACGAGATCTACCAGGATAAAGTCATCGCCGCCTTCGGTCTCAGGGTCGTGATCGGCAAGGGGGGCATGGGTCCGCGCACCCTGGAGGCCTGTAAACGTTACAAGGCCGTCTTCCTGCACGGTATCGGAGGGGCGGGGGTCTACAATGCCGCCTCGGTGGCCGAGGTGCTGGATGTCTTCAAGAAAGAGGAGTTCGGTCTGCCCGAGGCCTTCTGGAAGATCCGGTTCGACCGGTTCACCGGGATCGTGACGATGGACGCCCACGGGAAGAGCCTCCACGACGACCTCGCCCGGGAGTTCGACAGGAATTTTGCAAATGTCATCAAGAGCGGTTGAGCTTTCCGGATGAGGTCTTTTCGATGAGTTCTTCCCTACGTTCCGTTTATATATCCATTGCGGCCGCCTTTGTGCTCTGGTTTATTATCTTTGCATACCCGGTCGGGAATTTTTGGATCAAGCTGATCTTTTCGGCCTCGTTTTTGGCCGCGGTGGGTCTCATCTCCAGCCATCGCGAGATGAAGTCTCTTGTTACGTTCAAAATCAGACATCTGTGGGTCGGGACTGGCTCTGCTCTGATTCTCTACGGGATCTTCTGGATCGGAAAGGGGGCGGCGAATCTCCTCTTCTCCTTCGCCCCCGGTCAGATCGCCTCGGTCTACGCGACCAAGGCCCAGCTTGATGCCGTCCTGATCGGTTTCTTCCTCGTGTTTGTCATGGGGCCGGCGGAGGAGATTTACTGGCACGGCTTTGTCCAGCGGCGCCTCGTCGGCAGGTACGGTGCAAGAGCCGGGGTTCTGGGGACGGCCATTGTTTACGCCCTGGTCCACGCCGTCTCCCTGAACCCCATGCTCATCCTGGCGGCCGGGGTCTGCGGTCTTTACTGGGGGCTCCTCTACCAGCGCGAGCAGAACCTGATTCCGCTGATCATTTCTCACTCCCTCTGGGACCTCCTGATCTTCGTCCTCTTCCCGATGAGCTAGGATGTAGTGATGGACCTCTTCGATCAACAGGATGAAAGGGACGATAACCGGCCGCTGGCCGACAGGATGCGACCCCGGAGCCTCGATGAGTATGTCGGGCAGGGCCACCTCCTCGGTGCGGAAGGTCTCCTCCGGCGCGCCGTCCGGGAGGACAGAATCTTTTCCGTCATCTTCTGGGGGCCGCCCGGCTCGGGAAAGACGACCCTCGCCCGGATCATGGCGCGGGAGACGAAATCCCACTTCATCGGCTTTTCAGCGGTCCTCTCCGGCGTAAAGGAGATACGGGGCGTCGTCGAAGAGGCTTCCGAGCAGTGGCGCCTGCAACGACGAAAAACGATCCTCTTCGTGGATGAGATTCACCGCTTCAACAAGGCCCAGCAGGACGCCTTCCTCCCGCACGTGGAGAGCGGCCTGATCACCCTGATCGGCGCCACGACCGAGAATCCCTCCTTTGAGGTGATTGCCCCGCTCCTCTCGAGGATGCGCGTCCTCACACTGAAGCCTTTTACCGAGGAAGACCTCGCCCTGATTGTGCGGCGCGCCCTTGCCGACCGCGAGAGGGGGCTCGGCCGCCTTGACCTCGGGATCGATCCGGAGGCCCTCGGCCATATCGTCTGGTCTGCCGACGGGGATGCCCGTTCTGCCCTGAACAGCCTTGAAGCGGCTTCGTCTCTCGCAGACAAGGGAGGAGAGACCGGGCGGCGGATCACCAGGATCTTCGTCGAGGAGGCGATACAAAAGAAGGCGCTTCAGTACGACAAGAGCGGAGAGGAGCACTACAACCTGATCTCCGCCCTCCATAAGAGCCTCCGGGGGAGCGATCCCGATGCGGCCCTCTACTGGCTGGGGAGGATGCTGATGGCAGGCGAGGAGCCGCTCTACATCGCGCGGCGTTTAATCCGTTTCGCCTCCGAGGACGTCGGGAACGCCGATCCCCGGGCGCTCACCGTGACCATCGACGCCATGCAGGCGTTCCATTTTCTCGGCTCGCCCGAAGGGGAACTGGCCCTGGCCCAGGCGGTCGTCTATTTGGCCACCGCCCCGAAGAGCAACTCCCTCTATGCCGGCTACGGTCTTGTTCGCTCGACGATAGCCAGGACCGGGACCCTCCCCGTTCCGCTTCATATCCGGAACGCCCCGACAAAGCTGATGAAGGAGCTGGAGTATGGCAAGGGCTATCTCTATGCCCACGATTTCGCCGAGGCCTATGTTCCCCAGGACTACCTTCCTGATGAACTTCGGGGGAAGGGGCCGCAGTTCTACCGGCCGAGCGAACGGGGGTACGAGAAGATCATCGGGGAACGGCTAGAGCAGTGGAGGCGTGTCCGCGAGGAGAATGTCAAGAAAGGAAAACTATGAAAGCAAAACGGGGAGGTTCCGAGAACCTCCCCGCACTCAGGAGTGGAAAACCCTCTGGCCTTCCTTTGGTCGTTTTGCTGTCGGCTGATCGTGCCCGCGCTCAGTCAACAGGTCTTTGCAGTGGAGGAATGCATCTCCCGTGCCAGCGGCGAATAGATTTTGTAACTACTTGTAAACATATGATATATTACAATAAGGACATGCCGGTTTCCCCTCCGGTGGGAGGAAGCCGGCGGCAAGATTTGTCACCTATTCGGGGTCGACTTGTAGAAAAGCTTATTATATCAAATAATTGCATTGAATAACGGTTTGTGTCCCCAGATCGACATAAATGTCGAAAATCGCCTGAACCGTCTCACCGGAGAGGGTGTTCCTTTTTGGTCTCGGGAAAGAAATCGTTGACTTTCCGGGGGAATGGCCTATGATCAGCCATTCTCCCGGCGGCATGGATACGCGTTATGAATTCTGAAAAAAAGATCATCTGGCAGCACGCCTCCCCCCGTTACAACCGCCCCTTTCTTCAGCCTTTGGCCGTTGCCCTTGCTTGCGCCGTCTTCATCGGTCTCATCCTGGCGATGGGGGTGATGGATCTTCGGCGGAGCGAAGCGACCCTCGAGGGTTTCATGCGAAATCAGGGCCTGCGGATCATCGGCGTCGTGGAACGCCTCACCATGGAAAATCTGAAAACCATGATTCAGGCGTCCCAAAAAGTGAGCGGGAGCGATTTTCGACCCCTCTCGGAACAGGTCCTCTCCCCGCAGGTATTTTTTACCCAGAAGGTGATAGAGATGGCGCGTGAGATCGATAACCGATGGAAGACGGAACATCTCAGCGCGAGCTATATCCGACAGTACGCTCAGGAAAAGAACCTCTGGTTCGTGGCTGTACTGAATGCCTGGGGGAAAGTCATCTTTATGAGTAGGTCGCTTCCGGACGAGCCTGTCCGCAGCAAGGAGTCACTGATGAAAAACGGTGGCAGTGAGGCCGGCGAACTGTTCGCACGGCTCGGCCGCCTCAAGAAAGTCGGGTTTATTGCCCTGCAGCGTCCCGACGGCAGCGGAACGATAGTCATCGCTCTGGATCAGGACTCTGCGCGCTACTGGGGGACGAGAGTCTCCGTGGAAAAAGCAATCGAGAAGCTCGGTGAAGGGCAGGGTCTCGTCTATCTCACCATCCGGGATAAAACGGGGCTGCCGTTGGGAAATGCCGGAGAACTCCCGGAGGAGTTGAAAAGAGAGGATCCTCTGATTGCGAAGATCCTCGACGGGACACAGGGGATTGAAAGCCGGTCGATTCTCCACGACGAGAAGAGCATCCTGGAACTCATCGTCCCCTTGCGTCTGGACGATCAGATCGCGGGAATCATCCGCCTCGGGCTGGAGAGAGGAAACACCGATCAGATCCTCAATGAGAACCGGCGGAACATTTATGTGTTCCTCGCCCTGATCGTCCTGATCACCCTGTTGTCGATGTGGCTGCTCTATCACGACCAGAACCGTCACCTCGCAGGGATCGTGGAAATGGAGAGGCAGCTCGATAAGGCGGAAC
This sequence comes from uncultured Syntrophus sp., assembly GCA_964540555.1. GTDB lineage: Bacteria > Desulfobacterota > Syntrophia > Syntrophales > UBA5619 > JAKAFS01. The sequence goes on from CAZINF010000112.1 coordinate 7,190, forward strand.
GTCTCTCCTCGCTCGGGCAGCTTGCCGCCGGGGTGGCGCACGAGATCAGGAATCCCCTAAACGCGATCAGTATGGCGAGCCAAAGGTTGAAACGGGAATTCATTCCGGCCGAAGCGAACAAAACCGAGGAATTCGAAACGATGACCGGCGTGATCCGGGATGAGATCCGCCGACTCAACGGGATTATCGAGGAGTTTCTCACGTTCTCGAAGAGCCGGAAACTGGAGCTCCGCGACTGCCCCCTTCAGGTAGTCCTCCAGAAAATCGTCAATCTGATCTCCGCGGAGGCCGTTGCAAAAGGGATCGCCATCCGGACCGACTGGAAAGAGAACCCGATGGTTATCCCGATGGATATGGACAAGCTCCAGCAGGCCTTTCTTAACTTTGTGAAAAATGCGATGGAGTCGATCAGCGGCGAGGGAAGCATCACCCTCTCCATCCGGAAGCCGGAGAAGGGACGGGTGAGCATCCGGATCGCCGATACGGGGTGCGGTATGACGACCGAAGAGATGGACAGGATCTTCAATCCCGAATATACGACGAAAGAAAAGGGGTTGGGGCTCGGGCTGCCCCTCGCCCATGAGATTATCCGCGGGCATGGCGGTGATATCCTTGTCCTGAGCCGCAAAGGGAAGGGAACGACCTTCGAGATCCTGCTTCCTGTGGAAAGGCGTAAAGAGGTCAGGGAGGCATAGGGGGAATGAAGAGACTACTCAACATCCTGGTGGTGGAAGATGGCAAGTCGCAGCGTGAGATGCTCCGGGATTTCCTGCGGAAGGAAGGTCACACCGTCGGCGAGGCCGAAAACGGGGAGCTGGCCATCCGGCGGGTCCGGGAGGGGCAGTACGACCTGATCCTCCTCGATTATCGGATGCCCGGTATGGACGGGATGCAGGTCCTTCGCGCCGTCAAAGGGATAAACCCCGAGATCGACATCGTCATCGTCACGGCCGAGGGGACCATCGACATGGCCGTGGAGGCGATGAAGGCCGGGGCCCTGGACTACATCACCAAGCCGATCGAGTTCGAAGAGCTCCTCCTGCTGGTGAAACGCGTCGCGGAGCGGCGGACGCTGCTGAAGGAGAACGAGGTCCTCCGCGGCGTTTTCCGCGGCGAACCGTTCGGCGAGAAGGGTGTGACCACGGATCGGATCGTTTACCGGAGCAGGAAGATGGACGTCCTGATCAACATGGCGGGACGGGTCGCCGCGAGCCGCGCGACGGTCCTCCTCCAGGGGGAGAGCGGGACGGGAAAGGAGCTCCTGGCCAGGCTGATCCACCACCTGAGCCCCCGCTCCGCGCGGTCGGTCATTGCGGTCAACTGCGGCGCCCTGCACGAGAATCTCCTCGATAGTGAGCTCTTCGGACATGAGAAGGGGGCCTTCACCGGGGCGACGGCCCGGCGGATCGGCCGCTTCGAGGAGGCAGACGGGGGGACGCTTTTCCTGGACGAGGTCAGCGAACTCTCGCCGCAGATCCAGGTGAAGCTCCTGCGCTTTCTTCAGGAACACGAATTCCAGCGCCTCGGCGGGAACCAGACGCTCCACACCGACGTCCGGGTGATCAGCGCGACCAACCGGGACCTGGAACAACGGGTAAAGGAGAACGCCTTCCGGGAGGACCTCTTCTACCGCCTGAATGTCGTCATGATGTCCATCCCGCCCCTTAGGGAGCGAAGGGAGGACATCCTGCCGCTGATCGACCATTTCCTGAAGCGGTTCGCGGAGGAAAACGGCCGGGAGATCGAAGGTCTGACCAGCGAGGCGCAGGATATCCTTCTCAAGCATGACTATCCCGGAAACGTCAGGGAACTGGAGAACATCATCGAGCGGGCGGTCGTCATCGCCCGGGACGCCGTCATCTCCGTCGAGGACCTCCCCTTCCGGGAGGCAATGGGGGAAGGGACGGCCGGCGGGCAGCCAGAGGGGCTCCTCCGCGGCTCGATCGAGGAGCTGGAGAAGAAGCTGATTATCGATGCGATGGATAAGGCAGGTGAACATCAGACCCGCGCCGCAGAACTGCTCGGGATCAGCGAGCGGATGCTCCGCTACAAGCTCAAGAAGTACGGCCTGAAGGCATCATAATGGGCAGAGCTCCTCGTCGGACGGCCGGCAGTAAAAAAGCGCCTTTGCAACGGTCGCGCCACCGAACCTGAGCCGCTACTGACTCAGGCCGATGGAAACCACCCCCAAGGTGATCAGCACGGCGCCGATCAGTTTCTGTTTTCCATGCTTCTCTCCCAGTAAAACGATCCCGTAATAGGCCGATAGGACGATGCTGACCTCGCGGACCGCCGCCACGTAGCTGACTTTGCTCATCCGGAGGGCGAAGAGAATCATCAGGTAGGTGAAAAAGCTGAGGAAGCCCACTATGATTATCGTCAAATTCTAATACCGTGCTTGAATAATAGACTTCCCTTTGATAAAAAGGGCGTATATTTCAAGAAAGGATGACTGTATGCTGATCATTGCGGAGAGGATCAATGCGTCGCGAAAAGCGATTGCCCACGCCATCAGCGCCGGGGACCGCGCCTTCATCCAGCAAGAGGCGAAGGCGCAGGCCCAGGCAGGAGCGGATTACATCGACGTCAATGCCGGCATCTTCGTCGGCGAGGAGGCGGACAAGCTGAAATGGATCGTGGAGGCCGTCCAGGAGGCGACGGACCTGCCCCTGTCCATCGACAGCCCCGATCCTGCCGTAATCCAGGCGGTGATGCCGCTGCTGAAGAAGACCCCGCTCATCAACTCCATCACCCTGGAGCCATCGCGGATCGAGGAAATTCTGCCGATCATCGTTGCGCACAAGACCAAGGTGATCGCCCTCTGCCAGTCGGAGCACGGGTCGGCCGAGACGACCGAGCTCAAGGTGGCGTTGGCGGGACAACTGGTGGAAAAGCTCGCGGGGGCAGGCGTCCCCCTCGATGACATCTACATCGATCCTTTGGTATTCCCCTTGTCGACCAATCCGCAGTCGGCCAGTGCGACCCTGAATGCGATCGGCGAGATCATGAAGGAATTCCCCGGCGCCCACACCGTTTGCGGTCTCACGAATGTCTCCTACGGGCTTCCCGCAAGAAAGCTGGTCAACCGGGCGTTTCTTGCCGCCGCGATCACCAAGGGGCTGGATTCGGCCATCATCGATCCGACGGACAGGCTACTCTATGCGATGCTGAAGGCCGTCACGCTCGTCGTCGGAAAGGATAACTATTGCATGGATTATATCCGCGCCTTCCGTGCGGGGCGGGTCGAATAACTGGGAACAATTTCGATATCATATATTGATCACGCGCGTTATCAAGGGAAAGGAGCTGAAGTAAAAAGATGCATCGAGAGCTGAAGCCGGATTTTGAAAGATATCTGAAGACCCTCCACTGCGAGGAACCGGACCGGGTGCCCCAGGGGGACTGGCATGTGGACCAGAGACCCAAAGAGGCGTTCATGGGCAAGCCCATCAAGACGCTGCAGGATCAGGTGGATTTCTGGTATACTGCGGGGTTCGACTACATGACGGCCTCCTCGGGAATCCTTGAACCGGTCAGGGCGCCCGAGGGGATGACGACGAAGGGCGAAGGGGTTCACACCGAATACGGCGACAAAGTCTCCCGGGAATGGGCGCATACCCATGAGGGGGTGCTCACAAGCTGGGAGAAATTTGAGACGTACAAATGGCCCTCGGTCGATGATCTGGACTTATCCAAATGGGACGTTTTTGATAAGATACTCCCCAAAGGGATGA
>CAZINF010000113.1:0-10776 GCA_964540555.1 uncultured Syntrophus sp.
GCTCCTCGGCATCGATGGCCGGAAAATGAGTAAATCCTATGATAATTCGATCTTCCTGAGCGATCGGGGAGAGACCCTGGGGAGGAAGGTTGCGTCGATGTTTACCGATCCTCAGCGCCAGCGGAAAAGCGATCCCGGCCGTCCGGAACTCTGCAACGTCCGCAACTTTCACCTGCTCTATTCGTCCGCGGAGGCCGTAGCGGAAGTGGAATCGGCCTGCCGAAGCGCGACCATCGGTTGCACGGAATGCAAGCGGCGACTGGCCGCTGCAGTTGCGGAGGGGATGAGACCGATCCATGAAAGACGGGACTACTACCTGAACCACCCCGAAGAGATCCGGGCCATCATCGCGGACGGCAACCGCCGGGCAGCCGCGATTGCAAGGGCGACGCTTGCAGAGGTGCGGGAAGCGCTGAAAATAAGCCATGAGCTATGAGATCAAGCTCGACATCTTTGAGGGTCCTCTGGATCTGCTGCTCTATCTTATCCGGAAAAACGAGATCGATATCTACAATATCCCCATTGCGCTGATTACCGAGCAGTATCTGGAATATCTCGATATGATGCGTTCTCTCAATCTGGATCTCGCCGGGGAGTACCTGGTCTTGGCCGCGACGCTTATCCACATCAAGTCACGGCTGCTTCTGCCACCGGCAGAGGATGAAGAAGGAGGGGAAGAAGGGCAGGACCCGCGCTCGGAACTGGTCCGGCAGCTTCTGGAGTACCAGGCCTTCAAGGAAGCGGCAATCGCTCTGGAGGCCCGCCCCCTTCTTGATCGGGATGTCTTTTCGAGGGGCGCGCCTGCGGAAGTTTCAGCAGCAGTGGAAGAAGAGGAGGAGGCAACGATCGAGGTCGGCATTTTTGAGCTCGTGCAAGCCTTTCGCGCGATCATCGCAGGTCTTGACAAATCGGATGACCTGGTCATCGATACGGAGAGGATGTCCCTGACGGACAGGATCAACGAGATCATGGAGCAGCTGTCCGAGAAAAAGCACTTGACTTTCACGGAGCTGCTCGGAGAGAGGACGGACCGAAAAGGGATCGTCTACACGTTTCTCGCGATCCTGGAGCTGATGAAACTCAGGATAATCAAGGCCTACCAGTCGGGACCTTTCGGTGTAATCAGGCTGTTTCTGGCGGTGGAGGGGTGACGGCTTCATAGAGGACAAATGATGGAAGGAAAAATGGCGATAATCGAGGCGATCATCTTTGCCTCAGAAGCCCCTTTGAGCGCAGAGCGGGTGGCGGAAATCATGCCCGATACCGAGAAGAGGGAAATTACGTCTCTCCTTGAGAAACTGGTCCGGGAGCATGAAACGAGGGGGGGAGGATTCTGCCTTATGGAGGTTGCCGGCGGCTTCCAGTTCCGGACGAGACAGGATATGGCCCCCTGGATACGGAGATTGAAGGCCGCAAGGCCGGCGATGCTCTCGCCGGCCGCCCTCGAGACCCTGGCCGTGGTCGCCTACCGTCAGCCGCTCGTCAAGTCCGAGATCGACCGGATCCGCGGCGTCGACGTGAGCGGTGCACTCAAGGGGCTCCTCGAAAAAAAGCTCGTCCGGATCGTAGGCAGGAAAGATGTTCCCGGCAAGCCCATCATTTACGGAACCACGAAAAAATTTCTCGAGGTCTTCAATCTCAGGGATCTGTCCGAATTGCCGACCCTCCGGGAGTTGAAGGATTTGCAGAATTAGCATTGGAGAGAGGCAAGAGCGTATGACGGAAGAGCGTCTGCAGAAGATCCTCTCCAGTGCCGGCATCTCCTCCCGCCGGGCGGCGGAAAAGATGATCGCCGAGGGACGCATCAGCGTCAACCGGATCGTCGTGACCGTGCCGGGAAAGAAGGCGGATCCTCAAAAGGATGAAATCCGGGTGGACGGCAGGCTCGTTTCTCTGGAGACGGAGAAGATCTACCTCTTGCTGCACAAGCCGAAGGGGTATGTGACGACCCTCAGTGATCCGCAGGGGAGGCCCATAGTGACGGATCTGATCAACGGCGTTGCGGCGCGTGTGTATCCGGTAGGACGTCTGGACTACGACTCGGAGGGGCTTCTCATACTGACCAATGATGGGGAGTTTGCCCAGCGGATCCAGCATCCCCGTTTTGGAATCCCGAAGACCTACCGCATCAAGGCGGAGGGGTGTTTCCTCAAGGGGGAGCTCAAAGCCCTGGAAAAGGGGATCGACCTTCCCGATGGAAAATTTTTACCGGCAGCGATTGAAATTGAAAAGACGAACCCCGGGAGCACCTGGCTGACACTCACCCTCACCGACGGAAGAAACCGTGTGATCAGACGGGCCTTCGACTCCGTCGGCCATTCCGTCACCCGCCTGATCCGTGTCGCCGTGGCGGATATCGCTCTCGCCCCCCTCCGCGAAGGAACCTGGCGTACGATGACCCAGCGAGAGGTGGAAAGGCTTCTGGCGCTGGCGGGAACCCGTAAAGAAGTAAAAAAATTGTCTTGACATTCAATTGAAAATAAATAATAGTCGCCAAAAATAAAGATATATTATCACGTTATTTAAGCAAGGCAGGCTTTTTTGCTTAGTGCATAGGGTGTAACCGCAATAGGCCATTCTAAGGAGGAGGTCATGAACAAATCTGGACTGATTGAGGCGTTAAGTCGAAAGGAAAACCTGACGGAAAAGAAGGCGATTGACCTGATTAATCTGGTATTCAAAGGGTTTACAAGTGAACTCAAAAAAAACGGCCGGATCGAAATCAGGGGGTTTGGAAGCTTCGTCGTGCGGGAATATGACGCCTATACGGGTAGAAACCCCAAGACCGGAAAAAGCATAAAGGTTTCACCAAAGAGACTCCCCTTCTTTAAAGTCGGCAAGGAGCTCAAAGAGAGGGTCGACAAGAAGCGTAAGTAGACCTGCCGCCTGATAAAGAAAGATCGTCAGGCCACGAGTATCATCACCCAGAAAATAAATAGGGACAGATACCTATTTTCCAGAAGGAAAATAGGTATCTGTCCCTATTTATTTCAGGGCATCAGCCCCTCTTCCCGGAAACTGAAAAAACGGTTTTCCCCGATGATGATGTGGTCGTGGACGAGGATGTCCAGTGCCTTTGCCGTCTCCTGGATCGTCTTTGTGAGACGGATATCGGCATCGGAGGGGCGCACATGGCCGGAAGGGTGGTTATGGGCGAGGATGATCGCGGAGGCCTTTTTCTTTAGGGCGCTTTCCAGGACCTGCCGCGGGTAGACCACGGCCTGGTTGACGATCCCCTTCTGCACCGTTTCAAATTCGATGATCTGGTTCTGGACATCCAGGTAGATGACACAGAACTCCTCGTCCTTTTTCCCGCCCATGACCGTCCTGCAAAAGTCCAGAAGCTCGGTCGTGCAGGTGACCTGTTTCTTCTCCTTTGCCTTCTGTTTGAGGTAGAGCGAGGCCGTTTCCTTGACGAGTTTGAAGAAGACCGCGGAACGGTCGCCGATCCCCTCGATCTGCTTCAGATCGTCTATCTCCGCATCGAGAATCCCTTTGACGGAAACGAACTTTTCGAGAAGCGCCTTGGCCCGTGGTTTAACATCCTGCCGCCGGATGACGTACGTCAGAAGGAGTTCCAGCGCCTCGTATTCATGAAGGGTCTCAATTCCCGAGTTCGTGAATTTCTGGTTCAGACGCCGGCGGTGACCCCGGTTGTAATCCTCGCGATCTTTTTGCATAAAACTGTCCGTCAATCATCATGAATGGGGACGGATTTCACGTAATGGGGACGGATTTCAAATCCGTCCCCATTACGCGTCCCTAATCATCCTTTCGGCAGGTCGAAAATTTAAAAGGGACGTAGAGAGGGCAGTGGCCTAGAGCCGCTGGGACAAGAAAGACGATGCCGATGGCCCCCCACCAGTTTTCATAATAGAATCCCGCCCAGATGATGGCAAGTCCGATGATGACTCGGATGATCCTGTCCGTTCTGCCGACATTGCATTTCATGAGACGTTCCTCCTTTTGTCTGATTTTACGGCCTGATCCTACCATTACCCGGGCCGTTTTTCCAGAAAAAGATCCGTAAGTGGGTATCGAAAATGCCCTCATTCGACCGGGATCCGGATCTTACCGCTGGCGACCATTTCGCGGAGTTCCTTTTTGTTGAACTTCCCTACACTGGTTTTCGGGAGCCCGTTCAGAAAGACAAAGTGGTCGGGCATCCACCAGGCGGCCTTGACTTTATCTTTGAGGAATTCCCTCAGCTCCGCCTCCGTCACACTCTTGCCGGGCACAACGACGACACAGCCCAAAGGCCGCTCCACCCATTTGCTGTGGGGGATGCCGATCACGGCTGCTTCCAAGACAGCCGGATGGGACATGATCAGGTTCTCCAGATCGACAGAGGAGATCCACTCCCCGCCGCTTTTCACGAGGTCTTTCGTCCGGTCGATCAGGTAGACGTAACCCTCCTCGTCGATGGTTGCCACGTCGCCCGTGTGGAGCCAGCCTCCTTCGAATGAGGGTTTCGACCGCTCTGGATCCTTGTAATACTCTTTGGCGACCCAGGGCCCCCGAAGCTGGATCTCGCCCCATTCCTTTCCGTCGGCCTTTACCTCCTTTCCCTTATCGTTGACGATCCTCATCTCGAGGCCGGGCGCCAGAATGCCGGCGCTGGATTTCACGTCGTAGAGCTTTTCTTTCGGCCAGTCGGCCATCGAGCCTTTCGGCACGGCGACCAGCGCCAGGGGCGATGTTTCCGTCATTCCGTAGGCCTGCATGATAGGGAAGCCGTATTTCTCGTTCAGCGCCTCCATCAGGAAACGCGGGCAGGCTGAGCCCCCGGAGACAATCGTCTTGAGCGACGAGAAGTCGCATTTGCCGGCGCCTTCCAAGTAGTTGTAGAGCATCAGCCAGATGGTGGGAACTCCGGCGGTGAAGGTGACTTTTTCCTCGGCGATCGCCTTGCAGATCGCCTCCATATTGATCGTCTCCCGTCCAGGGAGGACCTGCTTGCAACCGAGGGCGACGCAGCCGAAGGGTCCGCCCCAGGCGTTCGCGTGGAACATCGGGACAATATGCAGGGCGCAGTCGTTTTCCGAGACACGGAGCGTGCATCCCGCGGCGTATGTGTGCAGGACAAGCCCCCGATGTGAGTAGAGGATACCTTTGGGATCGCCGGTGGTTGCCGAGGTGTAGCAGATCATCGCCGTATCCCATTCGCTCAGGTCGTCGGGGAAGTCGTACGTCTCAGGAAATTTGGAGATGAGGTCGTCGTATAGCGAGACCGGCTTGAGTTCGGTCTGGGGCATCCTGCCGCTTTGCGAGAGGATCACATAATGCTCGACGGTTTTCAGCTGGTCTTTGATGGCGTCGATGATGAAGACCAGATCCTCGTCGACGAACATGACCTTGTCCTCGGCATGATTGATGATGTAAACAAGATGGTGCAGGGGGAGACGAAAATTGGTCGTATGAAGGGCCGCTCCCATGCAGGGAACACCGAAGTAAAGTTCGAGATGCCGGTGGGTGTTGAGCGCCATGCTGGCCACATGGTCGCCCCGTTTTACGCCCAGGGATTCGAGGGCATGGGCCAACTGGCAGGTCCGTTTGAAATAATCGGCGTAGGTGTAGCGGAAGATTTCGTTCTGGGGATAGATCGAGACAACCTCCTTCTTAGGGAAATATTTTGCCGCCCTCAGGAGAAACGTCCTGAGCAACAAAGGGTAATCCATCATAACACTTTCCCTCCTTACACTTGCATTTCAATCCCAACGTTTCTTGAAATCCAGCCAGATGACGTAGAAGATCATGATCATGGTGGAAACCGCTGCGGGAAGGGAAGCCTCCTGACTAAAGAGCGTCAGGGCGAGGCCGCCGGCCAACTCCTGATTCTTGAGTGTGCCGAGGAGAACAAGACTGGTTCGGGTCTCTGTTGAGATCTGGAAGAGGAGGCAGACCCTGTCGATCAAAAAACCAAGGATAAACATGGTGATTATGGCGATGAATACGACAGGCAGCAGGGTCGTCGTGTGAATGAGAAAGATGTCGCGGTTCGAGCCGATCATCGTGTAGAGGACGACAAAGAAACTCCAGTTCGTGATGGCGCTGCGCGAAGATTCGATCCGCTTGTTCCACCCCTCCCTGATCAGCAGACGTGAGACCGCCAATGGGAGGAGAATGAGCTCAACGGCGATCAGGAGGAGTTTGTAAGGATCGAACGTTGCGGCGCCGAGAAGTTTTAAGGAGATCAGCGGTATGATCACCAGCGCACCCAGATACGCGCCCACCGTTCCAATCAGGGAAAGCGGGCCGTTGCCGCGGAGGAAACCGGAAAAGGGGATCACTGCGACGGCCGGAGGCGCCGCCGCCAGCAGGACGAAACCGGTCCAGAGCATCTCATCGCGAATCACAAGGGCGGAAATGCCGATGATGATGTTTCCGAGGATGATGTAGCTCATGATGATCCCGAGCAGGGCTGGGAAGAAGAGGGAGCGGGGGCGGAGAAAGAGGTCGCTTGTGATGTCCATCATGGAGAGGGCCATCGCCAGCGACAGGGCGGGGAGAACCAGATGCCGGGTGACCGGGACCGCGTAAGGAACGAGGAGGCCGAAGGTCAATGCGAGCAGAAAAATGATGTTGCGGTTACGGAGGATCATCTTCGCTTTTGACATCCCTGAACATTGCTCCTAAAGAAAAGTCATCTGAACAAGGGACAGATACCTATTTAAATATTTTTCCTCCAAATAGGGAGAGGGTTTAAAAATAGGTATCTGTCCCTATTTTCCCTATTTTCCGAAAGATATGCGCCTATCTGAACAAAAAACGCGTGCAAAGTCAAGATTCTTATCGAGGAGCGGCTCCCTATCCGTTCTCCGCGTGATGGGATCTCGCATTGGATCGGTGAATGTGATAGGGTGCCGCAAAATTCATTTGCAAAAAGGGTAAGTTCCATTGACAAAGAAAGTGGGTATTGCGTTAGGAAGCGGGTCTGCCAGGGGCTGGTCTCATATCGGTGTGATCCGGAGCCTGCTTGAGGGGGGCATCCCGATCGATTTCACATGCGGCGCCTCCGTCGGTGCGCTCGTTGCCGGTTCCTTCGCGGCCGGATTTCTCGACCCGCTGGATCGTTGGGTCCGGAAGCTTTCCTGGTCTCACATCATCGGTTTCATGGACGTGATGATTCCCCGTTCCGGGCTGATTGAAGGCGAGAAGATCAGCGGATATCTGCGGGAAGTCCTGTCCGATCCGAGGATCGAGGAGTTGCCGGTGCCTTTCTCCGCCATCGCGACCGATCTGAAGACAGGCAAGGAGGTCTGGCTCCGCCAGGGGTCCCTTATCGACGCCGTTCGGGCGAGTATGTCGCTCCCCGGCATTTTCACCCCCTGCGGGCGCAACGGTCAGTGGCTGGTGGACGGGGGACTTGTGAATCCCGTGCCCGTATCACCCTGCCGGGCGATGGGCGCGGATATCGTTGTTGCGGTCAATCTGAATTCGGATATCATGGGAAAACCGCGGCTCCGTCGGATGGCCGACCCCTCAAGCAAGAACGGCAACAACAAGAACGGGATTTCATCCTGGGCCCAGGGTCGCTGGGCGGCCTTTTTGAACCAGACGGCTCAACAGGGGAATCTCACCCTTTTCCGGCAGCTGTTCCAGGAACAACCGGAGCGGGGGCCGTCGCTTTTCGACGTAATGGCTACCTCCGTGAAGATCATGCAGGATTCCATCACCCGCCAGAGGCTCCTCGCCGACCCGCCGGACATCCTCGTCAAACCGAAACTCGCCCATATCGGGCTCATGGAATTCAACCGGGCTGATGAGTCCATCGAAGAAGGAAAGCGGGCGATGGACCTGCAGCTTCCCATGCTCAGGGACATGCTCGATTAGCGTCTATAGAATTCCTATTGACAAAAACCGTTTGGCTGACCATGATGGAGAGGACATCGCTGATGAACCATGTCCCTCTTGTAACCGACATTTTTTTAAGGGGGTCGGGAAGGATGCGCACTAAAGGGTGGTTTCTTTGCGGAACAGCCGTTGTCTTGGTTGCCGCATCGGGGTCCGGCGTCTGGGCGGCGGCGACGGCCAAGCCTCTGCCGCTGCAGGGGTGCATCGAGACGGCGTTGAAGCGGAGCGTCCTCATTCACGCGGCCAGGGAAGGGGTCCGGGGGGCCGAAGCGCAGCAGAGGGAGGCCTTTACCGGATTCCTCCCGAAGTTCAGCACCTCTTACAGCTACACCCGTCTCAATACCGATCCGACCGTCACCTCACCGGGAACATCTTTAAACCTGCCTCCCCCGATGGGATCGGTGACGATACCGCCGAATACCTACCAGGTAGGGACCAAGGACAATTACAACTGGTCTCTCGAAGCGCGGCAACCCCTCTTCGCCGGGGGCGGTATCCTGGCAAACTATGAGGCGAGCCGTCTGGCCGCAGAGATCGCCCGCCTGGAGGAGGTCGGAACAGTCCAGGACATCGTCCGGGACGTGAAGGTCTCCTATTTCAACATCCTGAAAGCAGAAAGGATCCTCGTCGTGGCGAGGCAGTCCGTCGAGCAATTGAAGGCCCACCGGGATACAGCCCAGAGTTTTTACGACGTCGGCCTCATTCCCCGCAACGACCTGCTCTATGCCGAGGTGGAGCTGGCCAACAGCCGGCAGTTTCTCGTCCGGGCGGAAAACGGCGTGGAGATGACCAAGGCGAAATTGAATACGGTCATGCGGCGGGAAATCAATGCCCCGGTAGAGATTGAGGATATCCTCAATACCCTCCCCTATGAAAAAGGATTGGAGGCCTGCATCGCCGAGGCCCTGGAGAACCGGACGGAAATCCGGTCATACCTGCTCCGGGTGGAGCAGGCGCGGAGCATCGTTAAAGTACTGAAGAGCGAATACTATCCGAGCGTCAGCCTCATAGGAAACTACGCGAAATACGGCGATACGCCGGGCGTCGCGGGGAGTCCGTACAAGGACCAGGAGAGCTGGATTATCCTGGCCGTTGCGAACTGGAGCTTCTGGGAGTGGGGGAAAACGAAGCACCGCGTGGCTTCGGGACAGAGCCGGGAAAACCAGACGGCGCATATCCTGACCAATGTCCGGGATCAGATCACACTGGAAGTGAAAAATGCATTCCTCCTCCTGCGTGAGGCGGAAAAGCAGATCCAGGTGACAAAAAAGGCGATCGAACAGGCTGAGGAGAATTACCGGATCAACACCGAGCGGTACCGGGAGCAGGTGGGGACGTCGACCGGGGTCATCGACGCCCAGACGATCCTCACAAAGGCCAGATCGGACCACTTCAACGCCCTCGGCGACTTCAACATCAGCCTGGCGAATTTGGGGCGGGCGATGGGGGTGACGCAGAGCGGGAGGGAGTGATGTGCATGGAAGCGGGTATGGACATCCTTTATCAAAAACGTTTGAACAAGGAGTGGCAATGAAGCATGTGTTTTCGAAACGGTTGCCCGGCATTCTCGTGATGCTTCTTTTTACAATCACGCCGGCCACCCTACTCGCCGGGGAGTATTCCCTCGACGATCTATTCAGGATCGCCCTGACACGTTCCGAAAAGCTCAGGGCGGCCGAGGAAAACCTCACCATCGCGGAGATCGGAAAAGACAAGGCCTTCTCTTATGTGCTGCCCCGTCTCACCGTTACCGGAGGCTACATCCGGTACACGGATAGGCGAATGGCCGGGACGAGCGTCATCCAGCCGGATTACGGTTCCTCGTGGGGAATCCGGATAGACGAGACCTTTTCCCTGAGCGGCAGGGAATTGACGGCGCTCGACATCTCGAGGCAGAACATCACGAAGAGCAGGTATGATCTCACGGCCATCCGCGAGGATTATCTCCTCAGATATGTCGCCGCCGCCTATTACAATGCCCTCATGGCCCGGAAGAGCCTCGAGATTGCCGACGCGAATCTGGAACGTCTCATAAAGTACAGAGACGCGGCGGAAGCGAGATTAAAGATCGGCGAAGTGACCAGGACCGTGCTTCTTAGGGCCGAAGGGGAACTCTCCGGCGCGCGATCGGACCGTCTCCAGGCCCGGAACGCTCTCGAACTGGCGCTGGCGGTTCTGGCGAGTAATTGCGGGATCAAAGACCCCTTCACGCTCCGGGAGTCTGCCCCGGAAGAGGGTGACATTCCTCTCCTGGCTGCCGTTCAGGGGCAGGCATTTGCGGGGAGGGCGGACCTCAAGAGCCTGGAGGTCCAAAAGCAGATCGCCGCGGGTCAGACCAAATTCACCGAGGGAGCATTCTGGCCGAGCCTCTCTGTATTTGGTGTGTACGCCGGGGCCGATCAGAACCCGCCGCCCGGAAGCCTCAACCGGGAGAGCATCTACGCAGGCGCAGCCCTGAATTTCCCTTTCTTCGAAGGCGGGCTTCGGAAGGCCGAGGTAGCGGAGGCGAAGGCCCGGGAGCGGCAGGCTGCGCTTTTTTACGAGGAGCTGAAGAAATCGATCGAGATCGAAATCCGGACGGCACACCTGGACCTGGTCACGCAGAAGGGGATACTCCAGTTCCTCAATGACCAGTTCGCCTTCGCCCGCGACAATTACCGCGCCGTGACGCGGCAGTTCGAATTCGGTCTTTCCAGCAGTCTGGATGTCATGGATGCCAATACCCTGCTGGTGTCGGCAGAGCAGAAGGTGGCATCGGCCGTCTACAATTACCGGCTTGCCCTCATCAGGATGATGAAAGCCACGGGGACGCTGCTGCGGATTAAATAGGGATTGAATAGGGACAGCTCCCTATTTATCCTGTGTAAATTAATTCTACTCCGACATTTTATCTTGACTAGTTGTGAAGGATGTGATATGCAG
>CAZINF010000114.1:0-1181 GCA_964540555.1 uncultured Syntrophus sp.
GAATGAGGGTATAAAGGGGATGGGAATTAAAAAGTATAAGCCGACGTCGCCGGGAAGAAGGTTTCAGACCTGCTCGGACTTTAAGGAGTTGACCGGCGCAGCGCCCGAGAAAAGCCTTCTTGCTCCCGTGAGGAGAACGGGAGGTCGCAATTGCTACGGGAGAATGACGAGCCGCCACATCGGCGGCGGGCACAAACGTCGCTACCGGCTGATCGATTTCCGGAGAGATAAAGGGGATATCCAGGCGAGGGTCGCCTCCATCGAATACGATCCCAACCGTTCCTCGCGGATTGCTCTGCTGAACTACTGTGATGGTGAAAAAAGATATATCATTGCCCCCTCCAAAATTGTCGTGGGGGACGCGGTGGTCAGCGGGGAAAAAGCCGACATCAAACCGGGCAATACCATTCCCCTGAAGAATATCCCTTTAGGAACCTTGATTCATAATTTGGAGCTCAAGGTCGGCAAGGGAGGACAGCTCATCCGGTCCGCAGGCGCCTATGGTCAGCTGATGGCCAAGGAGGAAGGGTATGCTCAGGTTCGCCTTCCGTCCGGCGAGGTCAGGAAGGTGTTCATGGAATGCAAGGCGACTATCGGCCAGGTAGGAAATATCGATCATGAAAATCTGAGCATCGGCAAGGCGGGACGGTCACGCTGGCTGGGACGCCGACCCAAGGTCAGAGGGGTTGTGATGAACCCGGTCGATCATCCGATGGGCGGCGGGGAAGGAAAATCTTCCGGCGGTCGTCATCCCTGCACCCCGTGGGGCGTGCCGACGAAGGGGCATAAGACGCGAACCAATAGAAGCACCGATAAATATATCGTGAAAAGAAGAGGTTAAAAAGTGGCGCGATCAATTAAAAAAAATGCGTATATCGAGGAGAGGCTGCTTGAGAAGGTCAGAAGGCAGGATGCCACGGGAAACAAGACGGTCATCAAGACGTGGTCGCGCCGTTCTACGGTCACTCCCGAATTGATCGGACAGACTTTTGCGGTGCACAACGGGAAAAAATTCATTCCGGTTTTTGTGACCGAAAACATGGTGGGCCACAAATTAGGTGAATTTTCGCCAACGAGGACGTTTTACAGCCATGCCGGAGACCGCAAGACGAAGCTGCGCAAGTAGAATCGGGGGGACAGATTTGAAAATCGGGGGACAGATTTGAAATCTGTCCCCTATC
>CAZINF010000114.1:1281-6817 GCA_964540555.1 uncultured Syntrophus sp.
AATCGGGGGGACAGATTTGAAAATCGGGGGACAGATTTGAAATCTGTCCCCTATCACTGGCAGTTTGGAGTCAGTTATGGAAACAAGGGCAGTTGCCAAGTATATCCGGATGTCACCGCAGAAGGTACGGCTGGTGGTGGATCTGGTCAGAGGAAAAAAGATCGAGGAAGCGAAGCAGATTCTCCTTTTTACGAGGAAATATGCGGCCGGTCATGTAAGCAAGGTCCTGAATTCTGCTCTGGCCAATGCGAAGCAGAATCCGAACATCGATGAAAATATCCTTTACGTCAAGGAGATCTTTGTCGATCACGGCCCTTCCCTGAAACGGTGGCGGGCGAGGGCTCAAGGAAGAGCAGCGGCGATAAAAAAAAGGATGAGTCATATTACTGTGGTCCTGAGTGAAGAGTAATTCTTGAGGAGGTGTCGGTTTGGGGCAGAAGGTGAACCCGATCGGGTTGAGGTTGGGTGGTATCAAAACGTGGTATTCGCAATGGTTCTCGGAAAGGAATTACTCTGAACTGCTTCATGAGGACATCAAGATCAGGAAATACCTCAAAGGGAAGCTTTACCACGCCGGCATTTCCCGGATAGAGATCGAACGGGCGGCGAATAAGGCCAAGGTGAATATCCACGCAGCGCGCCCCGGGATCATCATAGGGAAAAAAGGATCGGAGATTGAAAAGCTCAAGAAGGATCTCGAGGGGATCACGACGTGCGAGGTGATCATCAATATCCTCGAAGTCCGCAAACCGGAGATAGACGCACAGCTCGTTGCTGAAAATGTCGCACAGCAGCTTGAGAGACGTGTCGCTTTCCGAAGGGCGATGAAAAAATGTGTGACAGCGGCGATGAAGTTCGGCGCCAAAGGCATCCGGGTGAACTGCGGCGGACGCTTGGGCGGCGCCGAGATGGCGAGATCGGAATGGTATCGTGAGGGAAGGGTGCCTCTTCACACCCTGAGGGCGGATATCGATTGTGGTTTTACAGAAGCCCGCACAGCCTATGGTCTGATTGGAGTCAAGGTATTGATCTTCCATGGTGAAGTGTTGCCCGGCAAGAAAGAAACTGCATGATAGGGTTTTTCGAGGCGGGCCTGCGGCGGGGGCTCGTGGTGATTAGCAAGCTGAACAGGGGTTTCGAACGATGTTAATGCCTAAAAGGGTTAAGTTTAGAAAGGTGCAGAGGGGCCGCATGAGCGGAAAAGCCACACGGGGGAATACCGTGGCCTTTGGCGAGTATGCCCTTCAGGCGACGGAGTGCGGTTGGATTACTGCAAGACAGATCGAAGCGGCGCGTGTGGCGATGACGCGTCATGTCAAACGCGGCGGAAAAATTTGGATCAGAATTTTCCCGCACAAGTCCGTGACAAAGAAACCAGCGGAAACCCGTATGGGAAAAGGAAAGGGTGCTCCTGAAGAGTGGGTGGCGGTGATCAAACCGGGTGTCGTGCTCTATGAGATAGAGGGGGTTTCCCGCGAGATAGCCAAAGAAGCCTTCACCCTGGCTGCTCATAAGCTGCCGATCGGCACAAAGTTTCTTTCAAGGGAGATATCTGATGAAAATTAAAGAGATCAGAGATCTGAGCATTGATGAATTACAGCAGAAGAACAGGGAGCTCGTAGAGGAGTTTTTCAAGCTCCGTCTACGACAAGCCTCCGGGCAACTGGAATCTCCTGCCATGCTGGGACACATTCGCAAGGATATCGCGCGTATAAAAACGGTCCTGGTCGAAAAGGAGGTAAGCAGTGGAACAGCGCAGTAACAAGATCGCCATCAAGGGTGTGGTGGTTAGCAGTAAAATGGATAAAACGATCGTGGTCCGGGCGAAGAGGCTCGTGAAGCACGCCGTATTTCATAAATATATCACGCGTTATGTCAAATATAAGGCACATGATCAGCAGAACATCTGCAAGGTTGGCGATAAGGTTCTCATCATTGAATCACGTCCGTTGAGTCGGGAAAAACGATGGCGGATGTTGGAAATACTGGATAAGGCAAAGTAGAATGCATCAGGCGCTGGATCGACGGCGATTGTAAATATGCAGAAGCTCTGGTTGCCGGTCTCGAGCCGTCAGCGCAATGGGGTGTGATTATGATTCAGATGCAAACCGTGTTAAATGTAGCGGATAATTCGGGCGCCAAGAAGGTCGCCTGCATCAAGGTCCTGGGGGGATCGAGGAGACGTTATGCCAGCCTTGGCGATGTCATTGTCATTGCTGTCAAGGAAGCTATTCCCAATTCAAAAGTAAAAAAGGGCGATGTGATGAAGGCCGTTGTCGTGAGAACCGTGAAAGAGGTGAGGAGAGCCGATGGTTCTTACCTTAAATTCGATGATAATTCCGCAGTCCTCATCTCAAATCAGATGGAGCCGATCGGAACGAGAATTTTCGGGCCGGTGGCTCGCGAACTCCGTGCGAAACAGTTCATGAAGATCGTATCACTGGCGCCCGAGGTTTTATGAGGCAATGGGGACAGATTTGAAATCTGTCCCCAAGAAACTGAGGAACAGGCAATGCAGGAAAAGCGGTTGAAAAAGGGGGATACCGTAAAGGTCATCGCCGGAAAAGAGAAGGGCAAGACGGGGAAAATTCTGAGCACGATTGTCGCCAGGCAGCGGGTCGTCGTCGAGAAGCTTAACCTGATAAAGAGACACAAAAAAGCGGATGCCAAGGGCAAGGGCGGCATCGTTGAGAAGGAAGGATCGATACACATATCCAATGTGATGTATCTCTGCAATAAATGTGGTATTGGTGTCCGGATCGGATACAAGATCATGGACGACGGGAAAAAGACGCGTGTCTGCGCGAAGTGTCACGAAACATTGGATGCATAGGCTGGGGAAAGATGTCAAGACTAAAAGAGTATTATAAAAAAGAAGTCGTTCCCGCATTAATCAAGGCGTTTGAGTACAAGAACCCTATGGAAGTTCCCCGGCTCGTAAAGATCGTGGTCAATATGGGTCTCGGGGAAGCGGTTCAGAATATCAAGATTCTTGATCGAGCGGTGGAAGAGATGACCATGATCGTGGGACAGAAGCCGGTGATCACCAAGGCCCGGAAGTCCATCGCGACCTTCAAGCTTCGTCAGGGTATGTCCATCGGCTGTTGTGTGACCCTGAGACGGGAGCGGATGTACGAATTCTTCGACAGGCTGGTGAATGTCGCTCTCCCGCGCGTCCGCGATTTTCGAGGAATTCCTGCAAAATCCTTTGACGGCAGAGGAAATTTTGCCCTTGGGTTGAAGGAACAGATCATCTTTCCGGAGATCGAGTATGACAAGGTCGAAAAGGTCAGAGGCATGAACATTGCCATTGTCACCACGGCCAAAACGGATGATGAAGCAAGGCAGCTTCTGAAGCTGATGGGTATGCCGTTCAAAAACTGAAAATAGCATGACAAAAGATCTATCTCTGGAGGGTTGAGAGTGGCAAAGACATCTTTGATTGTGAAGTCCAACAGAAAGCCGAAATTTTCGGTGCGGATATACAACCGGTGTCCGTTATGCGGAAGACCGAGAGCCTACTATCGAAAATTTGATATGTGTAGAATATGCCTGAGAAATCTTGCTTTGAAGGGAGAAATTCCCGGGGTGATCAAGTCAAGCTGGTAGAGAGAATTGTAAGGAGTAATCATATGGGGATGACCGATCCTATAGCAGATATGCTGACCAGAATCAGAAATGGAAGCCGTGTGCATTTCAAGAGTGTGGATGTGTTGAGCTCGCGGATAAATCTGAACATGGCCAAGGTTTTGAAGAAATCCGGTTACATCAGCGGTTATGACATCAAAAAGGATCCGCAGGGTCATGAGGTTTTGAAGCTTTACATGAAGTACCCGGATACAAAGCGATCCGTGATTACAGGCATTGAGCGGGTCAGCAAGCCGGGTAGAAGGGTTTATGTGAAGAATGAGAAGATCCCCAAGGTGTTAAACGGCTATGGTATCTCCATCCTTTCAACTTCCAGGGGGATTATGACAGATAAGGAAGCCAGAGAATTGAGCCTGGGGGGAGAACTGCTCTGCAATGTGTGGTAGGTGAAAACCGGCGGGGACAGATTTGAAATCTGTCCCCACTTTTGGAGAGGATTTCATGTCAAGAATTGGTAAAGTACCCGTGGAAATTCCGGCTGGTGTCAAGATCAGCCGTGATCATGATATCGTGAGCGTTGAAGGTCCCAAGGGCAGACTTTCCCTGGAGGTGCCCAAGGGAGTCGATGTGATTCTGGGCGAGCGGGTGGTGGAGGTCAAACGACCGTCCGATGGTAGAAAAGAGAGATCCTATCACGGGCTGGTGCGAACCCTGATCGCCAACATGGTCAGAGGGGTCAGCAGCGGGTTTGAAAAGAGCCTGGAGATAGCGGGAGTTGGATACCGCGCGGAGCTCGCCGGCAGGAATTTGAAATTGATCGTTGGTTTTTCCGCCCCGATCGAGTATGCGATACCGGACGGGATCCAGATCCGGGTTGATAAGCTGGTCAATATCGCGGTATCCGGCATCGATAAACAGATGGTCGGTCGTGTAGCCGCGGAGATCCGAGGCCTGAAAAAGCCGGAGCCGTACAAGGGTAAAGGTATTAAATATAGCGGCGAACATATCCGGCGTAAAGTCGGAAAATCCGTGGGGGCTTAGTAAAAGAAAGTGCCGGGTACCGGGTAAAAAACATTTTGGCACCCAGTGAAGGGGTAGGGCATTGGCAACGAAAAAGATTGAAAAGATCAGACTGAAAAGGAAGAAAAGGGTCCGGGGGAAGGTGTTCGGGACCGAGAAGAAACCGCGTCTGTGCGTATTCAGGTCTGCGTCGCATATCTACGTCCAGGCCATCGCCGATGATGCGGGGAGGACCCTGGTGGAGGCATCGACACTGAGCAAGGAACTGGCGAGATCTCCTGAAGGTCTGAAAAAGGTTGAGGCTGCCAAAGAGGTGGGAATGCTTCTGGCGAAGCGCCTCCAGGAGATCGGTATCCGGGATGTGGTCTTTGACCGAGGCAGGTTTCGCTACCATGGAAGAGTGAAGGCTCTGGCAGACGGCGCAAGGGAAGCGGGACTGATTTTTTAGCCTGCAATGAGGCACTCACTGCAGAGCGGCATGATTGTGGGAAATGAAAATATGGAAGAATTGGAACTTCTCGACAGGGTGATTGCGATAAACAGGACGGCCAAGGTCGTTAAAGGCGGACGCCGTTTCCGGTTCAGCGCCGTGATAGTGGTAGGCGACGGAAAAGGATCCGTCGGCGCAGGGCTGGGAAAGGCACATGAAGTCCCGGAAGCGATCCGCAAAGGCATGGAGCAGGCCAAGAAGGCCATGACCCGGGTCGCGGTCGAAAACAGGACGATCCCCTATAGTGTCATCGGGCATTTTGGCGCAGGGAGAGTTTTGCTGAAGCCCGCGTCCGAAGGGACGGGGCTGATTGCCGGAGGGGCGGTCAGAGCGGTTCTGGAAGTGGCCGGGGTTAAAAATATCCTCACAAAATGTCTCGGCTCGCACAATCCTCACAACCTGGTCAAGGCGACCATCGAAGGTTTGAGGCAATTGAGG
>CAZINF010000114.1:6917-10740 GCA_964540555.1 uncultured Syntrophus sp.
GCACAATCCTCACAACCTGGTCAAGGCGACCATCGAAGGTTTGAGGCAATTGAGGGCGCCGGCGGAAATCGCTGCGGCCAGGGGCAAGGGCGTTCGGGAAAATTAGCGCTAAAAGGGGTAGGTTGTGGGAAAACAGCTGAAGATCACACAGATGAAGAGTTATATCGGCAGACCCGAGGCTCAGCGCAGGGTCCTGCGAGGGTTGGGATTGGGTAAGGTCAACAGGACCGTTTTACTGAATGATACACCTGAAATACGCGGTATGATCCGGAAGGTCGTTCACCTGGTGGCTGCTGTAGAAGTTGAGGAGAGCGGGAAATGAATCTGGCAACATTGAAACCGCCGGCAGGTTCGCGGAAGAAGAAAAAACGGGTCGGCCGGGGCAACGGCTCGGGACACGGCGGCACAGCGGGAAAAGGCGCGAAGGGACAGAATGCCCGTTCGGGGCACAGCGTCCGTCCCAATTTTGAAGGAGGGCAGATGCCCCTCTCCAGAAGATTGCCCAAAGTAGGGTTTAAAAATCCCATGCGCCGGATCATCGCGACTATCAATATCGACCAGTTGAAAAGGTTTCCGGAAGGATCGGTCGTTGATCGAGAAATCCTGTTTGCCGTCGGTCTTGTGAAGCGAAAGGCGGACGGAATCAAGGTGCTGGGCAACGGGACGATCAGCTATCCGCTTTCCCTGAGGGTGGATATGGTAAGCCAAGGGGCGCGGCAGAAGATTGAAGCCGCGGGCGGCACAATTTTGGAGGTCACCTGATTTGTTAGAAGGCCTAAAAAATGTCTCAAAGATACCGGAACTCCAGAAGAGGATTCTCTTTACATTGATGCTGCTTGTGGTTTACCGGATAGGCGCCCACGTTCCCACACCCGGGATCGACACGGCGGCGCTGGCGGCCTTTTTCGAACAGGCCAAGGGGTCGCTTCTGGGTCTCTTCGATATGTTTGCCGGTGGCGCGCTGAGCAATCTCTCGGTCTTTGCCCTGGGGATCATGCCTTACATCAGCGCCTCGATCATTCTCCAGCTCCTGACAGTGGCCGTTCCTTACCTCGAAAAGCTTTCCAAGGAAGGGGAGGCGGGCCGGAGAAAAATCACCCAGTACACCCGATACGGAACCGTGGTCCTGAGCCTCATTCAGGGTTTCGGCATTGCCATCGGGCTGGAAAACATGGCGGGACCTACGGGAACCTCCATCGTTATCACGACAGGCTGGGCGTTTAGGCTGATGACGGTGATCACCCTGACGGCGGGGACCGCGTTCATCATGTGGCTGGGGGAGCAGATTACCGAAAAAGGGATCGGCAACGGCATCTCTCTGATCATTTTCGCCGGTATTGTGGTTGGCGGTCCTGCGGCGATCATCAACACCTTCCGCCTACTTTTCTCGGGGGAAATGGGAATTTTCTTTGTGATCATCCTTGTCGTGCTGATGATCCTGATCGTCGGCGTCATCGTCTTTGTCGAAACCGGGCAAAGAAGGATCCCCGTGCAGTATGCAAAAAGGGTCGTCGGGAGGAAAATGTACGGCGGTCAGTCGACCCATCTGCCCCTGAAGGTGAATTCGGCAGGGGTCATCCCGCCGATATTCGCCTCTTCGATCATCATGTTTCCGGCGACGATCGCGAATTTCATCCCCCATCCCTGGATGAAGACGATTGCCGGGGAATTGATCCCGGGAAGGGTCGGTTATGAGCTCCTCTATGTGGCTTTTATCGTCTTCTTCTGTTTTTTTTACACAGCGGTGACATTCAATCCGGTGGATGTAGCCGATAACATGAGAAAGTATGGGGGCTATGTTCCGGGAATCAGGCCGGGAAAGAAAACGGCGGAATACATTGATGACGTCCTGACCAAACTGACGTTCGGGGGCGCCATCTATGTCTCGGCGGTTTGTGTGCTTCCCAGCATACTGATCAGTTCTTTCAATGTGCCCTTCTATTTTGGAGGGACCGCCCTGCTGATTGTCGTTGGCGTCGCCCTGGATACGGCAGGGCAGATTGAAACCCATTTGCTGACAAGACAGTATGAGGGTTTCATGAAGAAGGGACGTATCGCCAGAAGACGCTGAAGCGGCGTGACTTCCCCGGCGCAGGATCATTGACATGGTTATCCTGAAACTGCCTGATGAGATTGAGAAGCTGCGGACAAGCAATCTGATCGTTGCGGAGATATTGAGCGAGCTTCGGGAAAGGGTCGGGCCGGGTGTGACCACGGGCGAGCTTAACCGTTTCTGTGAGGAGCTCTCCAGAAAGAAGCGGGTGAAACCGGCGTTCAAGGGATACCGGGGTTATCCTTTTGCCCTCTGCACATCGGTGAACGGCGAAGTGGTTCACGGAATGCCGTCGGAGCGGCCGCTCGTTTCAGGAGATATCCTGAGCCTCGACTTTGGTGTGAACTACAAGGGATATTATGGTGATGCGGCGATTACCGTTCCGGTGGGGGCTGTCTCCGATGAGGCGAAGCGGCTTTTGAAAGTCACCGAAGCGGGTCTTCGCGACGCCATCCTACAAGTTAGGGCGGGCAACCGCCTGGGAGATGTTTCCTCTGCCGTTCAGCAGCAGGTCGAATCGGCAGGGTTTTCGGTCGTCAGGGATTTTGTCGGACATGGCATAGGCAGGAGCCTCCATGAAGATCCGCAGATACCCAATTACGGCGTCCGGGGAAGAGGGATAGAGCTTAAGCCGGGGATGGTCCTGGCCATAGAGCCGATGGTCAATGAGGGAAGTTACGAAGTGCAAATTCTGCCGGATGGCTGGACGGTGGTCACCAAGGATGGAAAACTTTCCGCCCATTTTGAACATTCCGTAGCGGTCACGGAAAACGGACCGGATATCCTCAGCCGGATTCAATGAATCTCTCTGGAGGAGGCGGCAATCAGGGAGATCTTGTGAAAGATCGGGAACGATGTCAAAAGAGGAAGCCATAGAGGTAGAAGGCAAGGTGATCGAACCCCTGCCGAATGCCATGTTTCGAGTGGAACTGGAAAACGGTCACCGTGTTCTGGCCCATATTTCCGGTAAGATGAGGATGCATTTTATCAAGATCCTTCCGGGCGACAGGGTGACGGTTGAGCTGTCTCCCTATGATCTGACCCGCGGAAGAATCGTTTACAGGACCAAATAGCGAAGGCGGGCGACCGACAAGAGGTTCAGGCTGCGCCCTTGGCGGATTCAAGGAGTGATCAAAAGTGAAAGTACGTTCCTCGGTCAAGAAGATTTGCGAAAAGTGCAAGATTGTCAAAAGGCGCGGTGTGTTGCGCGTGATTTGCGAGAATCCGAAGCATAAGCAGCGTCAGGGATAAGGATTCATTTTTCAGGAGGTTGACAGGTGGCAAGAATTGCGGGTGTGGACTTACCCAAGAACAAGAGGATGGAGATCGCTTTAACCTATATCTACGGTATAGGGAAGACAAAATCGAAAGAGATCCTTCTGGAAGCCGGCGTCGATCCTGACATCAAGACCGATCAGCTTGCCGATGCGGAAATAACCTCCATCAGGAACATCATCGACAAGGAACATAAGGTCGAGGGAGATTTGAGACGGGAAGTCTCCATGTCTATAAAAAGGCTGATGGATGTAGGGACTTACCGCGGTCTGAGACACAGAAAGGGGCTTCCTGTCCGAGGGCAGAGAACGAGCACCAACGCCAGGACAAGAAAAGGACCGAGAAGGTCGATTGCCGGCAAGAAGAAATAATGGGTAAAGGGATCCGGAGGACCAATGGCTAAGCCAGTCAGGAAAACAGGGAAGAAGAAAGAAAAGAAGAATATCTCCGAGGGGATAGCTCACATTCAATCGACATTTAACAACACAATCGTGA
>CAZINF010000115.1:0-10730 GCA_964540555.1 uncultured Syntrophus sp.
GGCAGAGGGGATCAGGGCCGTCCGGCGTCGCCATGTTTAAAAAAAGGCAGGGAACCGGAATATCCAGACGCCCGCAGGCGGAGACAAGATCCATCGTCTCCGCAAAGGACATCTCCGTGAGGATACTGGCCGCGTAGAGGGCCGCCTGCGACGGATCCCGCAGGATCGCCCGCAGACGCTTCAGATCCTTGGATAGCCTGACCAGGCGCTGGGAGATCCCGGGCAACCGGAAGATTTTCCGGTACTTCAGGAAGAGGCTGAAGAACGCCTTCAACCATCCCTCGATGATCTCCGGCAATTCCAAAAGCCTGATCAGATGACCCGTCGGCGCCGCGTCGAGGACCAGGAGGTCGTAGCCCTCCGGGGTCAGGAAATCCATCACCGCCGCCAGGGCCATCAGCTCATCGATCCCCGGGGGCGACAGGTCCATGATCCGTTCCATGACTTCACGATCAAACGTCAGATCGAGGTTCGGCATCAATCGGGAGAGAAATTGCGCAAGCTCCTTCCGGTACTGATTTTTCAGGGCAACAAAATCGGCGGTGGCGTCCATTTCCATGACCCATAGCCCCGGCGCTGCCTGCACCGGTTTGGGACCGAGGGGCATGTTCAGACAATCGGCAAGGGAATGGGCGGGATCGGCCGAAAAAAGCAGAATCCGCTTCCCCGGATAGGTCTTTGCCAGATGCAGGGCCGTGGCGCAGGCCAGGGTGGTCTTGCCGACCCCCCCTTTGCCCGCAAAGACGAGCATCGCCGTTTCCGGCGGGGGCAAGGGGATGGGGCTGTCGACGCGGGGCGTTACCGGAGGCAGGGAAGGTAAGATGGGGACAGATTTGAAATCTGTCCCCATCTTACCCGGGACAGATTTGAAATCTGTCCCCAGGCCTTTCCAGAAGGACCGGAGTGATTCCATGCCTCTGATTTCCTCGGAATACATGGGAACCCCCCAGAGCCGGAGCTTGGAAAAACCCGGCTCCTTGAAGATGCGGGCCAGCTCCTGCAACTGGCGGGCGCGGATATGACGGCAGGTGAGACACGGACTTTCCGGGTACAGGCGGTTGATGACCACATCCACGACGCCGATGCGGAGGCGCTGCAATTCCCGGATCAGATCCAGCGTCTCCTCGATGCTCAAGGCCTCGGCCAACATGACCGGGACAAACCGGCACTGCTGATGATCCTTGAGGAGTTTTTCCATCTGCTTGACGGAAGCGGCGAGTCCTTCGATGAAGTGATCGAGGTCGTCCCGCTGATAGGACCCCCGGAAGAGCTTCTTCATATAACGGTGTTTGGCCAAGAGCGCGTCGAGGGCCTCCAGCCACTTCCGGATCATGTCGGGCATTTCCATGAGGCGCAGGGTATGCCCCGTCGGCGCCGTATCCATGATGATCCCGTCATAGGCCCCCTCCTTGACCCAGCGGCTGATCTCCAGGAAGGCCATGAGCTCGTCCATCCCCGGCAGGGAAAGCTCCATAAAACGGTTGATGTCCTCTTCGTCCAGGAAGGTCCCCCGGGAGGCGATTTCCCGGAGTCGCTGCCGGTTTTTCTCCTGGAATGCGTGGAGATACGCCTGGGCGTCCAGTTCCAGGACCTTCAGATTGGCGGGCGGCTGTGCCCCGGAGAAACTGTCTTGAAGGGAATGGGCGGGATCGGTGGAAACCAGAAGCAGGGATTTCTCAGGATGACGGAGGGCGAGCTCCAGTGCCGTTGCCGCCGAGGCTGTGGTTTTCCCCACACCGCCCTTGCCGCCGAACAGCAGAAGCCGCATGTTTCCATCGCTTAAGAAACCCGGTTCCCCTGAAGCGCCGTGCATCGATCCTGAACCCCCCGAGAGTATGATTGAAAAAACTTAACCGATTCGCCATTTCATTACTTCATCACTTCGCCCGTTTTTTTGGACGCCTTTTCCGGATAACGATCTCTTCATCGTCTTCCTCTTCTTTCCCGCCGCCCCCCCTCTCCTTGATAGCATCGAGACGGTCGAGGAGCGCCTTTTCCTCGGCGTCGAACTCCGCCTCCGTCATCTGTCCCGTCTCCAGCATCATGTAGAGCTCGCTGAGCTTGGTCGTGATGGCCTCCGCCTCGTTCGCCTGTTCTTCCTCGGCGGCGCGGTGGATCTCCTTGAAGACCCACAAGAGGCCTCGCGCAGGCGCCAGGAGGATGTCATCAATCAGGAACATTTCTGCCCTCTGCAGGAACGATGGTGAATGCGAGACTCTGTCGGGTAAGAGCTTCAGGTGCGGAGTTCCACGTCCACAAAATTGTGAGGCGCCCAGGGGCCGTTGAAATCGAAGGAAAAATTGTTGTCGAATCCGCGCGCCGCCTCGAATATGGCCGCCTCGAACTCCTTAACCGCCGCCTCCCGCCCAACCAGGCAGGCCAGATTCATAACGTCCCGTTCGGTCCGGGGAACGTTCCTTTTGATTTCAAAACAGGCGGGAGACAGGATCGCCTCCACCCTGTCCGTGTGTTCCTCCCGGTCTTCCTGAAGGACCCGGTCGAAGAGGCGCCCGACTTCGATCTTGTCTTCCTGGGTGGGGACACGACTTTTCCCTAAGAACTGGTCCCTCGCCACCCGGATCTCCGCATGGGTGTTAACAAAATACTCGAAAATATTCGGTACATCCCATGCAACCCGCAATCCCATCTCCACCTTGCCATGGACGCGGCGAAGCTGTTCGGCAAAGGATTTTCGGTTGAGCGACAGGATTCGTTTGATCTCTTTTGCCCCTTCCGCGATAACGCCGAAAGTGATGGGCAGAGGTGTTTCTTCTTCCATGAGGCGTTTCAGAACGGCCTGGTGCGCCGCGATATGGCGGCGTTCCGGGCGGATCTTCCCATTGCTGAAATTACTGACCACCGCGGCGACCTGGTTATCCGCAATGAGATAAACCGACTCCCCGTCGATGCCGATATCGCCGTACTCACGGTCTCCTGCCGCCGGGATGATGGCATACAGATATTTCCCTTCATTTTTCGTTTCTTTGCCGCCCATATTACCGTCCCCCCTTGTGCTTCCTCTTGGCTGTCATTCTGCGAAAATGTCATTCCGGGCTTGTTCCGGAATCAAGTGTTTTTACTCATAGTCATTCCCGCCTTCGCGGGAATGACTATGAAGAGAGCGGGAATGGCTATGTGGAGACTCGGTTTATCTCTTGGCAGCGCCGCCCTTTTTATGGCTCTTTCCCTGCCGGGGATGGTCGAGCTCATGGCTTTCCTCTTCCTGGAGATCAGCCGCTGCCTGCATATATAAATTCACCGATCTGATAAGGCTGTCGCTCAGCTTGACTTCCAAGAGGGCATTGCAGGTATAGCACTTGATCTGACCCTCATAATCGCTGTAGGTGTCATCGAGGTCGATGGTATGACCGCAGGATAGACAGTTGATCTTCATTCTATATCCTCCCTTTCCATTACCGAGTCTCTGTCTATTACCGAGTCTCTGAGCCCGTAGGCAACAATGTTGAGTTGCTTGTCCAACCGGAGTAAGTACGTGTGGCAATCGAGCACTTTTTTCCGCACGGGCAATCCTAATGCGCTTATGGTCGGATTAGGCACATAGACATCTGCTTCAGCCTCCCACGTTCCCTTTTCGGAGTCCATCAGCGCCAGCTTTGTGACGCTCACCTTCTTAGCGTCCACCATCTTCTTCAAGAAGTTGGCGACAGCATCTCTTACGTCCTCAATAGGCGGCAACTTACGTTCTGCTTCAGGGCCGGCCGTGGAGAGCACCGGTTCCGACATTTTGACTGTATCCAATATGTTCGCCATCGCGTCGCCTTTCTGTGGTTACTTCGCCCGAACCGGTCTCCAGGACATTCATGGGATATTTCATCCTTTCCTCCGGGCGCAACGACTCAAATGGCTTTCCCAGGCTTCCTCCAGCCACTGCCGGCGCAGCCGCCGGTTGACCAGGGCGATGATCTCGTGTTGGACCCGCCGCGCTTCCCCGGCACCCAGGAAAAAACCCGTATGCGTCCGGCAGGCCCGATGACCCGTCACGCACCGGTTAGTCGGAATGTGGTGTGAATCACAGATGGTCAGCATATCGTCCCAGTCCTTTCAGTATCGGATCTTGAACGGCCCCGTCGTTGTCCGTGGGGCCTCCGTCGGTCCCTCCGGTCCCCTCGGTCCGGGGACAGGCCGGCGAACGCCTTTGGCTTCCAGAGCACTAAAGATCTCCTGCCTTGCCGCCTCGATGTCCTGGAAGCGCTGATCAATCTTTCGCACCCTTTCCAGGGCGCTCTGTTTCTCCTTCCCCCGGCGGAACTTTTCCATCTCGAGGATGCTGAGCTTCATATAGGCCTTGTAAGGAATAGTGCCTTCATCCACACGGCCGGAGAGCGTCCTGATGTCCTGCACGCCTTTCATGATTCTCTTCGTCATTGGCGATCCTCTTTACCTTTCTCCTTGGCCGGTTTTGCGGACCCGCAGAACTTGCGGATTACCTCTTCCACCTTCTGCATCATGACCGGTTGGCCGCCCCGGGTGATTTTGGCGGTATCCGTGGCCAGGACATCCCGGCAGATCATCTGAAAAAACAGATCATCACCACGGGCGCGCCGGTTCTGAGACGCAAGGATCCGGCCGATGGCGATCCCCGCCCGAATGGTCGGACGGTTATTGTTCACCCCGAAACTCCTCAATTCCCTCACGATATCCACGATCCGCTCGGAATCTATCCGGGGGAGTCCCGATTTCTTCATGACGATCATGATTTCCGTATCCCGGTCATAGTGTTCCAAGTGGATGGTAATCAGGCGGTCCATCAGGGCGTCCTGGGTCTTGTGGACTCCGGCGTATTCTTCCGGGTTGGAGGTAAAGATCGCCCGGAACTCGGGATGCACGGCCATGTATCCCTCTCCGGAGCGGCGCAGTTTCGGCAGGTTCAGAATCCCCTCGGATAGGACGCTGAGGAGCGCGTTGTTCGCTTCCGGCCGGGAGCGGTTGAATTCGTCATAAATAAGGATCTCCCCTCTCTCACAGGCCGTGGTCAACCGGTTGTCCACCCAGAGGCTTTTCATTTCTTCCTCCGTCTTCAGGACCGAGTGGATATAATTGTCGATCAGTTTGTTTTTCCGGTAACCGGAATCCTTGCCCACGAG
The DNA here is from genome assembly GCA_964540555.1 of uncultured Syntrophus sp. GTDB lineage: Bacteria > Desulfobacterota > Syntrophia > Syntrophales > UBA5619 > JAKAFS01. The sequence goes on from CAZINF010000115.1 coordinate 5,106, forward strand.
ATCGGAAGTGCCGAATTCATCGTCCCCGTGGACCAGGGTGACGGGACGTCTCAGTTTGGATGCTACATGGAAGGCGAGGGTCGTCTTTCCCGTTCCCGCCACGCCGGAAAAATGAACAGGATAACCGGCCACCAGGTAGGCCAGGGCCCGCTGCGTGACCTGCTCCACATAGGGAGATGAAACAAAGCTGTCGCTGGGCTCGGGCTTAACGCTGTCTTCCCCGGCCGATTCGCGCACGGTTGATGTGCTGACGACTCTTACGGCATTCTTACTCATGAACTCCCTTCTCCTTCCTGACTTGATGATTAATAATCCATCCGGTCCCCCGGCATTTCAGACAGGCCATTGCCGGGGCGGAGGCGTCATCGCCCGAACCTTTACATAGAGGACATGAGAGAGTTGGCGACAGGGGTTGGGGGATGAAGCCCCTGCCGCCGCAGGTGGTGCAGGTAAGGGTTTTGACGGCCCCCGTTCCCCGGCAATGAGCGCAGGCGACGGCCGGCGTCTGGATCCGGACTTTGCCGCTCCCCCCGCAGACACAACATGTGGAAAGGGAAGACATGATGTCGAAAGGATCTCTGCCCCGGCCACCGCAAAAGGCGCAAGTCAGTTCCTCAAATACCGCCGGGTCACGGCTTATACCTACTCGCACCATGCAAGCCTCCTAAAGAACCATTTTCCGACTTGGGCAGTGCGGGTATTATTTCCTGCCCCGTTTCGCCCTGGTCCTCGCTTTGGCGGGTTTTTCATCCAGCCAGCTCTTCTCTTTGCTCTTCTGAAACGGCGGCATAGCGGCGCTGACAAACGGCGGGGCCTTGACCTTGGGGGTTACGACCGCCGGGGCTTGGGGCGCCGCGACGACCGTCTTCTTCAGTACTGCTTCCACCGGGGGCGATATGGGTTTTACGACCACCGGTTCCTTCTTCATCGGAACGGGCCGGGACTTTCCGGGACTCCGGCCGCGCCAGGCAAGCCGGGCCCCCATCATTTCGTCCGCCGTCTCTTTGCACATTCTTGTGACCTGTCTTCTCATTTCTGATAGAAAGACTCCCCGGTCATCTCTTCCCTTCCGGGCCATATCATTCCGGTCTCTGGAAAATTCACCCAGCAGGGAGCTGACCTCATCGATCACGGCGGCCACAAAAGTCTCCCGCTCCCCACGGGTTTGTTTTGCCATTGCGGCATGGGCGGACGTGAAATCGGCCCGCATGGCCGCCACAGCCGTGGTCAGATCCCTGGCCCCGCGCGTTAAATCCTGCATCAGCGCGCCCCGGGCGCCCCGGAGGGCGTCAACCTCCCCGCGCAAGCGCGTCATGTCATCGGTCAAATTGCCCATGATGATCCTCCCTCACCTTCTCCGAACGCGAAAAAACCTGTGCAAGGCGGAGGCCCAAAAGCCCCCGCCCCACAGGCGTCATTACCTTCACTCTCAGGCCGGAGCGGCGGCACTGGCGGTCAGGCCAATCGCCTCAGCGTACTTGAGGTAGGTCTCAACCGAAGCAATCACCACTCTCGCTTCGATGGAAAGCAGCTCAATGCCGACCAGAGATACCTTCACCCAGGCATCGATCACGATTCCTTTGTCCAGGATCCGATCGACAACTTCCGCCAAACTCGAAGAATCTGTTGATTTCTGTACTTTAGCCATCGCTATTTCCTCCCTTTCGTATGTTATCGTTTATTTTGCCTTACCGAACCAAGCCTGAGAGGCCCCCGCAAGATCGGCGGCGTTCTCTTTTCTCATCCGGCCGACCTGCTTCTTGATCCTCGCCACATACGAGACCCGCGCTTTCCCGGTTTTTCTGGCCATCGTGGCGTGGGCGGCCGCAAAGTCAGACTGCATGGCTGAAACCGTAGAGGCCAGATCCTTGGCCCCGCGCGCCAGTTCCTGCATCAGCGCCCCTCGATCACTCCGCAAGGCGTCTACCTCCCCGCGTAAACGGGTCATATCATCGGTCATATTACCCATGATCATTCTCCCTCACCTTCTTCTGAAACCGGCACACCCATGAAAGCGGGCGCATCAACAGCTCCCGCCCCATGGGCATCCTTCAATCAGTCTTATGCCGGAGCGGCCGCACTGGCCGTCAGACCAATCGCCTCGGCGTACTTGAGATAGGTCTCAACCGAAGCAATCACCACCCTCGCTTCGATGGAAAGCAGCTCAATGCCGACCAGAGATACTTTCACCCACGCATCGATCACGATACCTTTGTCGAGGATCCGGTCGACAACTTCCGCCAAACTCGAAGAATCCGTTGATTTCTGTACCTTGGCCATCGCTATTTCCTCCTTCATGTGTTGTTGTTATGATCTTACCGAAAACCCTCAGCAGGCATGCCTGTCTCCTATAATAGCAAGATGTATGCCAGCCGCCAAGGTAAGCATAATAAACGTTAACTTCCCGTATTAAAAGAATAATTCTGAAGGAAAGAAGGTGCTTTAAACGCTCTCGGAGGGGGTTGGGGAATCGTAACTATGGAATCCATTCCTGCGATGACGGGAAGTCGTTCCCTACCGGCAGGCATAGCGGCGGGCGGCCGCCCCTTTTGAGAAATCAGCTCACTTTTTGGTCGAGTCACCCGTTGCGAAGGCGCTTGCGGTTCCGGCGTTGTCGGTGGCTCTTCGGGCGAGATCTCTGTTTCCTCTTGACAACCCAACTAATCAGGAATACACTCCCCAAAAGTTATACTTATAAGGAGACGTGTCCGCAATGAACTTTCATCGGATCCTCGATATCGATCTGCCGCCCGGTCAATCCGCTTTCCTGTGGGGGGCGAGGAAAACTGGTAAAACCACCTTCCTGAAGAATAAATTCCCCGACAGTCTTCGCATTGACTTTCTGAAAACCGACACGTTTCTGGAATATCTGAAAGCTCCCTCGCTTCTGCGTGAAAGAATCCTGGCGAAAGATGAAAGTCGGCTCTTTCAGCCGATCATCCTGGACGAGGTGCAGAAAGTCCCTCATATACTGGACGAAGTCCATTGGCTTATTGAAAACAGGGAGCTGTCATTCGTCCTGTGCGGCTCCAGCGCCAGAAAACTGAAACGGGGACACGCCAATCTGCTGGGAGGGAGGGCCTGGCGTTACCAGATGGCCCCCTTGACCTTTACCGAGACAGGTGAATGCAACCTGCTCAGGATTCTCAATCAGGGTTTGATTCCCTCCCATTACATGGCAAGAGAGGCGAACTACCGGAAAAGCCTGAAGGCATACGTAAGCGATTATCTGATCGAGGAGGTTTTTCAAGAGGGGCTGACCCGCAATATTCAGGCATTCTCCCGCTTTTTCGATGCATTGGGGCATTGTCAGGGAGAGCTGATCAATTTCGCCAATATTGCCCGCGACTGCGGAGTGGACGCCAAAACAGTGCGGGAGTATTTTTTCATCCTTGAAGATACGCTTGTCGGTTCGATGCTCTATCCCTACACCAGGAGAAAATCACGGGAAATCATTACCCAGATGCCGAAATTCTACCTGTTCGACGTCGGCGTGGGGGGGTATCTCTCCCGAAGGATAGTTCTGGAAGAAAAAGGGGATCAGTTCGGGAGGGCGTTTGAACACTTCATCCATATGGAGTTGAGGGCATATAATCACTACTCCGAAAAGGATATGGACATACGCTACTGGCGGACGAAAGCAGGCCACGAAGTCGATTTCATCCTGGGTGATGAGATATGCATTGAAGTCAAAGGGACAGACCTGGTCAAGCCGTCGGACCTGAAGGGGATTGTTGCCTTCAAGGAGGAATGCAGACCAGGCAAGTCAATCGTAGTGTGTAATGAAAAAGAACCGCGACTGTGTGGCGATATCAGGATTATCCCTTGGCGGATGTTTCTGGAAGAGTTGTGGAACGGGGATATCGTAGCGTAATCGTAACCATGGAATCCATTCCTGCGATGACGGGAAGGCTTTTCCTACCCGCCGGCATTGTGGGTAATGACGCGCACGATCTCAACATGATCGAAGGGCTTGCCGATGAAGGCGTCGATCAGACCCGCCCGGCGGGCCCCTTCAATGGTCGGATCATCCTGGTAGAAGTAGCCGGAAACGATGACGATCGGCAGATGGGCATTGGTTTTACGGAGCGTCCGGGCCAACTCGAGACCGTCAATGTCCGGAAGTTTGGCGTCTAAAAAGGCCATGCCGAATGTATTGCTTTCCGTCAGGGCTATGGCTTCCCTGGCGCTCAAGGCCGTCCTACAGGCAAGACCCGTCTTGCGGATAATATTCTCCAGAATCCAGCACATCTCGGGCTCATCATCCACAACGAGAATCGGGGCCTGTTTTTCGTTCATGATTCACCTCCGCCAAAACGGGCGGGCAATGTTACGGTAAAGACACTGCCCCGCCCTTCCACGCTTTCCGCTTCAATGGTCCCCCGGTGCTGTTTTATGATAGAATAACAGAGAGACAGGCCGAGGCCGGTCCCTTGTCCCACGACGGAAGTCGTATAGAAAGGATCGAAGATCTTCCCGATTTCCCGGGGGGAGATGCCGCAACCGGTATCCGTAACCTGAACCCGGACATCCGGACGATCCATCTTCACATCAATTCCCAGGCGCCCGCCGGTGGGCATGGCGTTGATGGCGTTCAAAAAAAGATTCATGAAGACCTGCTGCAGCAATGTGGCCACCCCTTGCACCATGATCGGTACCCGGGGCAAGGATGTTTTCATGTCGATTTTGAGTATGTTGGCATGATAAGTGACCAGGGTCAGGGTTTCCTTGATCAGGGACTCCAGATTGACCAGGGTTGTCCGGGTCGTCGCGGAAGGATGGGAATATTTGAGGAGGTTCTCGATGATGGCCGAGGTCCGCTGGATGCCCTTGTGGATCTTATCCGCGCACTCCCGGCGAAATTCAGGCGTGCCGCCCTCTTCCATTAGAAACTGGGCGCTGGACGAGCAAATGGCTAGGGGATTCCTGATCTCATGGGCAATGCCGCCCGCCATAACCCCAAGGGCGGCAAATTTCTGGGTTTGATGCAGTTCCATCTCAAATTTCCTTCTCTCCGTCAAATCCCGGCCCACTGCCACGACGCCCACCGTCTGATTGGAACTGTCCTTCATAGGAGAAAAGACCCAGGACACGGGAATGAGGGTCTCCTGCCTGGTCCGCAAGGGGAATTCCTTCATCTGGCGGGCGTACTTACGGGTATCGATGCGAGAAAAAATCTCCCGGATATCCTTGCGATCCTCATCGGTGCAGAAATCGATAAAATCGTGTTCCCGCGCCTCCGCGGCGGGATAACCGGACAGCATCTCCGCCGCCGCATTCCACGTCAGAATCCTACCCTTTTTGTCCGTGGACAGGACGAGATCGCTGGCGCTCTCCACGACACTCCCCAGGTGACGCTCCACCTGCCGCACTTCTTCGCTAAGGCGCACCTGTTCAGTCACATCTTCCATCAGGAGGACGGCCCCTTCCACCTGCCCTTTCCAGATGAAGGGCAGGATGCTGTAGTAATAAATGCGGATGGGCACCCCGGGGGCGCGGTAGGTCATCCGTTCTCCCTTGGTCGGTTGATTTTTTTCGATGACCTGGCGGATGCGCTTGGTAATATCCATCTGGTCGAGGATGACGGTGGGGAATACCTCTTCCAGCCGGTAGCCGATGGTATTG
>CAZINF010000116.1:0-10631 GCA_964540555.1 uncultured Syntrophus sp.
TCTCCATGTACGGCCCGAACGGCCGGTTTCTCCACAGCGCCTTTCGCCGCTTCTTCCGGGACGATCTTCTCGCCTTTCTCGGGCGCTACGGGGTAGAGACCAAGGTCGAGCGCGGGGGACGGATCTTTCCCGTGTCCGACGACGCGGCGGATGTCGTAAGGGCCTTTCGGCGGTATCTAAAAGAGCAGCTCGTGGAGGTCCATACGGGCGCAGATGTGACAGGGATCGCCCTCCGCGATGGCCGCATCGAAGGGGTCCGGACGGAGAAAGGCCCATTTTCAGCCCGCGCCGTCATCCTCGCGACCGGCGGCGCGACCTGGCCTGAGACCGGCTCCACCGGCGACGGGTACCGGATGGCGGCCGCCCTCGGCCATACCGTGACCAAACTTCGACCGGCCCTTGTGCCGCTTGTCGTTGCGGATGTCGAACGGGCCAGGTCGATGCAGGGGGTGAGCCTCCGAAACGTCCGCCTGACCGCCTTTCGCGGCGAGGCTGCGACCATCGATCCCGCCCTGACTCCGGCAAAGGATATCGGTCGCGGACTCGATACGAAAAGGAGGCGCTCATCGGTCATCGAGAGCCGGATGGGGGAGATGCTCTTCACCCACTTCGGGATCGGCGGCCCGATCACGCTCTTAATGGGCCTTTCCATCGTTGATGCTCTTGCGGAAGGACCGGTCTGCGTCTCGATCGACCTCAAGCCCGCCTTGAATACGGAAGAGCTCCGCGCCCGCCTCCAGGGCGACTTCGACCGGTCCGGAAAACGGGGTTTCCGCAATCTCCTGTCGGGCCTCCTTCCCCGCAAGATGATCGAGCCTTTTATCGGGATGACCGGCATCCCCCCGGACAGGCCCGGTCATCAGATTACCGCCGGGGAGCGGGAGCGGCTCCTTATCCTCCTCAAGTCGCTCCGGTTCAATATCAAGAGCCCCCTCCCCCTGACCTCGGCGATCGTCACAGCCGGAGGGGTTTCACTCAAAGAGATCGATCCCCGGACGATGGCCTCGCGCCTCGTCCCCGGCCTTTTCTTCTGCGGCGAGGTGATGGATATCGACGCCGACACGGGGGGCTACAACCTCCAGGCGGCCTTTACCACCGGTTTTGTCGCCGGGGAAGAGGCCGCGGCGATGGTGCAGGGCTTTGCGGAAAAGTCTTGACTTTTGTGCAAGAAGCTGCCAAATGGTCGAGCATGAAACGTTACCTTTACGAATCCATCCATAGAGATCTGAAAAAGAAAATGGTCATCCTGACGGGACCGCGTCAGGTGGGAAAGACATGGCTCGCCAAGGAGCTGATGTCCGAGTTCAAAAACCCCCAGTATCTGAACTACGACCATTTCGACGATGCCCGGATCATCGGCGGCCACTCCTGGGCGCTAAGCGCCGATCTGCTTGTGCTCGACGAGATTCACAAGATGCCGGGGTGGAAGATGTTCATCAAGGGGATCTATGACACCCGCCCTGCAGGTCAGGCCATCCTGATTACCGGCAGTTCCCGTCTGGATACATTCCGCCAGTCGGGAGAGTCTCTGGCCGGGCGCTATTTCCATTTCCGCTTGAATCCCTTTTCGGTCAAGGAGCTTCAGGGTTCCCTGGCGCCTTTCGAAGCATTGTCACTGCTGAATCGCTTGGGCGGCTTTCCTGAGCCTTTTTTGTCTGGAGAGGAGTCGGGGGCGGCGCGATGGCGGAATCAGTACTATACGGATCTCATCCGGGAGGATATCGTTGAATTCAGCCGGGTCCAGGAGATCCGCTCCATGCGCCTTCTTCTGGAACTGCTGCGGGAGCGGGTGGGATCGCCGATTTCGTACACATCGCTTGCAGGCGACCTCCAGGTTGCCCCGAATACCGTCCGCCGCTATATCGATATTCTCGAAAGTCTGTGCATTGTTTTTTCCCTTCGTCCTTTTCATGACAATGTAGCGCGGGCGGTTCTGCGGGAACCGAAGATCTATTTTTACGATAGTGGCTTCGTCAAGGGGGATGAAGGCGTCCGGCTTGAGAATACGTGTGCTGTATCTCTTCTGAAGCATGTTCAGTATCTCTGGGATGTCGCCGGGGAAGATGTCGATCTCCACTATCTCCGAACGAAGGACGGCAGGGAGATCGACTTTGCCCTGAGCCGAAAGGGAAAGGTCGAGCAGTTGATTGAAGTCAAGCTTTCGGATGACGTCCCAAGCGCCTCTCTCCATTATTTCCTTAAACGGATGCCTGGGGTGTCGGCCTATCTGTTGGTTCACAACCTCAGAAGGGAGCGGCAGCGCGATGCCGTATCCGTTCGCTTGGCCGGTGAGTGGCTCGCCCGATTGTCGGCGTAAAGGCAGCGCGAAGCTTCATCTGCCGGTAACGATTGTCGGATTTTCTGCAACGATTGCCGTTTACGATGAAAGGTGCGATGGACTATGACTCCTCCCCAAGAGATCATTGAACTGGTCGAACGGTTTGAGGAAAACCTTGCGGCATACACCTCCGGGACCTACAACGAGACCCAGCTCCGGCGGGAATTGATCGATCCATTCTTCAAAGCCCTGGGTTGGGATATAGACAACACGGCCGGCCACGCCGAGACCTACAAAGATGTGATCCACGAGGACGCGATCCGGATCGTTGAGAAAGATTGACAACAACCTCTTAATATCGGATGATCAGGTCGCCGATGGTTAAGATTGGAATCATAAACGGCACGAACTGATGTTATTTTGGCGACGGAAAACAAGACAAATAGAGACGCGGGTGATTGCGGTCCGATAGGAGAAAAAGGCTATGAAAAGGCACTTTCCGGTGATCATTGAGCAGGACAAAGAGGGGGTCTTCATCGTTGAATGCCCTGTTTTGCAGGGATGTCGAAGCTACGGTCAGACTGTCGAGGAGGCCATCGAAAACATCCAAGAAGCCATTGCCGTTTGTCTTGAAGAGACGGAACCCGCCCCACGAGAAACCCTGTTTGTGGGCATTCGAGATCTTGAGGTGGCCGTGCCGTGACGGATAAAACTCAGATTGCAGCGGCGGCCGGCCACCGCCTGATCAAAAAGACCGGAATTAGGATCGATTGAAAGGATTCGCCGAGAATGAACGGGCAATGGGGCCATCGAGGATGTAAATCGTCGGGAGGGAAACCATGAGATGGATCAAGTGGATCGCGGTCGTGGTTGTCCTTATCATCCTGGCGGTCGTGCTGGGTCTGCCCCGCCTCAACGATTTTGAGCGGGAGGGACGTCTGGTCCTCCCCGGCCTCAAAGGGGAGGTCCGGGTGGTCCGGGACGAAAAGGGGATGGCCTACATCCATGCGGCCGATGAGAACGATCTCATCCGGGCGCAGGGTTTTGTCACCGCCCAGGACCGGCTCTTCCCGATGCAGTTGACGCGGCTTTTCGCCACCGGGCGGATCGCCGAGCTGGCCGGCGAGAAGGGGAAAAAGAGCGATATCCTCATGCGGACCATCGGTTTTGGGCGTCAGGCGAGGAAGCATGAGAAGCTCCTCGACGAGCGAACGAGGCTGCTCTTCCAGAATTACGTTGACGGCGTCAACGCCTTTATCGCCGCGGGGAGGGATCTCCCGCTGGAGTTCCGTCTCGCCGGGATCAAGGCCGAACCCTGGACGATCGCCGATTCGCTGGCGATTGTCTACTATATGGGGTGGAACTCGGCGGCGAATCTCAAGACCGAGACGATCGCCCAGATGCTGGTTGAGAAATTAGGCGAGGCGAAGACCCGAGAACTCTTCCCCGTCAATATCAACCCGGACGACGCCCTCCCTGCGGTGAAACCAAAAAGGGCCGGCTCGGCGGTCCGGCCCCGCCTCAACCTCGCCGGTGATGCGCAGATGACGGATCTCCTTCGGGAGGCAGAAGGTTCCTTGCGCATCGGGAGCAACAACTGGGTTATGGGAGGTTCTTTTTCCCAGGGCGGAAAGCCGATCCTCGCCAACGATCCCCATCTCGATGCCCGGATTCTCCCCGGCCCTTGGTACCCGGTGGGACTGATCACGCCGCAGATAAGGGCCGTCGGCGTGACGATCCCGGGTCTCCCGGGAATGGTCATCGGGCGGACCGATCGGATCGCCGTCGGAGTGACCAACGCTTACGGGGACGCCCAGGACCTCTATATCGAGACGATCGACCCGGCCAATCCGGCGAACTATCTCGAGGGGAGAAAATCCGTTCCCTTCGAGACGGTCGGCGAAACGCTGCGGATCAAGGACGGCAAGGCGCCCGGCGGCTTTCGTGAAGAGCAGATCGCGATCCGCCTCACAAGGCGGGGACCGGTGGTCACCGGCATTCTTCCCGAAGCGAAGAGCCAACGGGTGGTCACCGTCCGCTGGTCCCCTTTCGAGACGATGCAGCCGTCGCTCGGCCTGGACCGGCTCCTCACGGCCCGTTCTGCGGGCGACGTCCGGGCGGCGATCGGCGAGATCACTGCGGTGATGCTCAATTTCGTCTTTGCCGACGTCGACGGCCGGATCGGCTGGCAGACCTCGGGTCGTCTGCCCATCCGCAGCCGCGGCGACGGGACCCTTCCCTACGTCGTGACCGATGAACGGGACAACTGGTCGGGGTGGATCCCCTATGAGAAGATGCCGGGGAGCGACGACCCCCCGCGGGGATGGGTGGGGACCTGCAACCATTTTACCGTCCGGGGCGATTTTCCCTATTACTACAGCTCGCACGCCTCCCCCTCCTACCGCTACCGGCGCCTTGCCGAGGTTCTGGATAAACCGGGAAAGCGGTCGGTTGACGACCACTGGGCCCTCCAGCGGGACGCGACGAACGTCATGGCCCGCGAGATCGCGCCGGTGATGGCGCAGGCCCTTCTTCGCCACCCGGAGACTGCGGAACTGGGGAAGATCTTAGAGAAGTGGGATTTTCGGGAGCGGGCCGATCTGGCGGCGCCGATGGTTTTTCATAAGATTTACGAACGTTTCGCGCTGGAGGTGTTCCGGGACGAACTGGGCGAGGAGCTGGCCCGGGCAATGCTCGGCAACTGGTATTTCTGGCAGGAGCGTCTCCAGCGGATGGTCCGAGAAGGGGAGTCCCCCTGGTTCGACGACCAGAGCACCCCGGCGAAGGAGGGGAGGGATGAGCTCTTCCTGCGCGCCGCCCTTGCGGTCATTGCGGAGGCAAAGGCGGGCGGGTCGGGGGAGCCGGCGAAATGGACCTGGGGGGAGCGCCACCGGATCACCTTCGTCTCCCCTCTTCGGAGGGAAGGGACGGGGAGCGCCTTTCTGGGGGGCGGCGCCCACCCGATGGACGGTTCGCAGGAGACCCTCTACCGGGCGAGTTACGACTTCAACCGTTCCTATGACGTGACCCTCTCCGCCTCGTTGCGGATGGTCGCCGATCTGGGGGATAATGACAAGATCCTCGCGGTCCTCCCCGGCGGCGTCTCGGGGCGACAGTTCACCGGCCATTACCGGGATCAGATCAAACCCTTCATTAACGGGGAAAAACGGTACTGGTGGTTCAGCGACAAGGAGATCGCGAACCATGCGAAGACGGAGCAGACGCTCATTCCCCACTGAACGGAAGTAAGGCCGGCGGCCGGTTAGGAGAGGTGCTCTGTCGAATGCTCAAGCCCGATCACCTCGCCGTGGAAGATGTCCGCCTCGTCGTCAAATTCGACCTTGCCCATGTAGCCCTTGTATTGAATCATGGTCTGATACCTCCTTCTTCCAGAAAACAGCGGACAGACTTGACGACCCCCCGGTCGGTCTCCTTTAATATCACATCAAGCCACAAACAGCTTTTTAAAAATTTGGTTCATCCGTTGACCTTTTGTTACGTATAACACCTACAAAGGTGCAAGTCCCGGTTTGGTTTTTGGGTGAGTATTACCGTTTGAACTCATGTCCCTTCAAGTTTAAAACCTTTTTCCCGAAATAATCTCAGGCAGGCGTCTGCGACAGCATCATCGTAAAAGATTCCTCTGTTCTTCTCGATCTCCTCCAGGGCCGCATCAATGCCCAAGCCGGGACGATAGGGCCTATGTGAGGCCATGGCTTCGACCACGTCGGCAACACTGAGAATCCGGGCCTCGATGCAAATTTCTTCGCCTTTCAGGTTTCTCGGATAACCGGAGCCATCCATCCGCTCATGGTGCTGGTGGACAATCTCGGCCAGGGGCCAGGGTGATTCTACGTCTTTCAGCATCTCGAATCCTCTTTGGGCATGTGCTTTAATCAGGGCAAACTCGATATCAGACAGTTTGGTAGGCTTGGACAATATCTCGGCAGGGATGGATATTTTCCCAATGTCGTGGATTGAACCGGCCATCCGGATGCCCTCGATCTTTTCCGGGGAAAGTCCCATCTCCGTGGCAATGACGCGGGCCAGATTCGCCGACCGGATCTGGTGTCCGGCCGTGTAGGGGTCTCTTGCCTCCACAGTGGAAGCTATGACCTGGATGGTCGTGCCAAAGGCCTTTCTGAGACTTTCAAGGGTATGCTGAAGTTCCTCCTCCGCCCGCTTACGTTCGGTGATATCCCTGACGATGTGGATCAGCCCCACCACCCGGCGATCACTCCCGAACCTCGGCATCGCCCTGAACTCAAGGTGTTTTTTCAAATGAGGCTCAAACATCTCCGCAGTAACAGGCAGCCCTGTCTGGAGGGACCGGCAGCTTGGACATTCGGGTTTTGGGCTATCCATCCCGTGGTAGTACTTGAAACACTTCGCTAAAGGTATTTCCTCCTGCAGTTGCGCCCCGAGTATTGCCCTGGCTGCAGGGTTCGCGTGGATGATGTTGAAGTCGATATCCTGGATGGTGATCATGTCTGTGACGTTGTCGAACGTGTTTTCCCAATCGTCCCTGGCTTGGACGATTACCCCTTCCGCCCGTTTACGCTCGGTGATGTCATGCCCTTGTGCAATGGTCGCGACTGGAGTTGTTCCATCCTTAGCGAAGATCGTCGCCGAGTTCCAGAGGACGGTGCGGTCCGTCCCGTCGATGTGCAGAATGTCGATTTCGATCGTTTCCCATCGTTCGCCCGTTAGGGTCTTTTTAATGAGCTGCATCGAATTCTCGACCTGGGCCGGTGGAAAAAGGATTTCGATGTTTTTGCCTATAACGTCGCCGGCCATTCTGCCGGTCAATAACTCGAAGGCGTGGTTGAACCGGGTGATCCGGAACTCCGGGTCCCAAACGATGATCGGCGCATTGGCGTAGTTGAACAGGTTCTCCAGATAGTCGCGCGTCTCCCGAAGTTCCTCCAGCAGCGTCTGATTTTCTCGTAGACGCTTCACCTCCATCTCGCCGTCCACTCTCCGCCGGTAGTTCCTGTATGTAAAGTAAAAGGCCAGGCCAAGGACAAGCGTCACGATGCCGAGGAGAAGAAGGGTCTCCTTGAGATTATCCCTTACGAAACCCGTCGCTTCGTCCAACGGCGCATTCACCACGACGATCCACGAGGCGTTCCCAAAGGACATCGACGTAAAGGCCGCAACCTTTTTTGGTTTTCCTTTCAACTGGTATTCGGTGGCGCCTTCCGGTTTCCCCAGCATCGCTTCGACGTGGTCGAAGGAAGCGTGGCATTGATTGCAAGACTCATCCTCTTTCCGGATGTTCTTCATCGCCATCTCCGGGTGCTCGGATTGCAGCAAAACCGTTCCGTCTTTATCCATGATCCATAACTTGTGCAATCTCATCACCGGAGTAAACAAGACCGATCTCTCGGCCAGCATTTTCTCCAGATCGACCGTAATCATCAAAGCGCCGGTAAATTTCCCGCTCGGCTTTTGCTTACTGCCGGCGGTGGTTTCGCGATACAAGGGGGTGACAAGGAAAATACGGGAAGAGGGAGGTGCAGGGCTTCCGGCAGTCAAGGGTATGCGTCGTCTGTCCGCCTTCTCGTACCCTATCCGGACCAACCCCTTGTTTCGCGGTTCCCTTGCCCAGGAGAAGAAGTCCGCTTGGGAATAATTTTCCCCTTCGATGTCGGCGGTTGTGGCGTAGACGACGGATCCTTTCCTATCGAGAAGAGATATTTCAAGGACGTGAATCCTCTTCAGGCGTTCCAAGTGCGACTGGAGATCGATCGCCACCTTCTTCCTGTTCGTCTCCTGCAGGGAGGCAAGAGAGGAAAGCCACAGGAGATCATGGGAGCGGGAAAGGAGGTACGATTTGATTTGGATGGCGCCCTGCTGGGCAATCAAGAGTTGATTCTCGTTAAATTGGGAGAGGACTTTTTCGGTGCTCGTCTGATGGAGGTGAAATGTAAGTAGGAAGACCGCCAGCAAAGCCCCTGCCATCAGAACGATCGTGGTCAGTTTTTTTCTCATGACTTCTCCTGTGCATGGAGATTAGAGCAATGCTTACGGCTTGTAACCCTCAACGTAAGGGTAGTAGCTTTGGACCACATCCAGCCTTCCCAATTGTCCGCCGCCCAGCCAGAGCTGGATAATCTTGGAGTCCCTGAGGTATTTTTCCACATGGTAATCGCGGGCATAGCCATAGGAACCCATCAGCTCCATCGCCCTGTTGCAGACCATCTCGGTGACATCGCAGGCATATACCTTGGCCGCGCTGGTGCGGGCCATAAGGTAATCCTCGCCGGGGTTCCCGTATATCTTCCGGTTGTTGAACATGGCCGCCACGGAGAGGTAAAAGGCGCGCGCCGATTCTATGCCGATAGCCATGTCGGCGATCATGGCTGCCTGAAGGGAATGGTTCCGGACGGGTTTTCCTCCATAGTGTCTTGTCCGGGTATGTTCGATGACAATATCCAATACGGCCTGGGCGTTTCCCAGCGTCATGGGGGCGCTCATGAGCCGTCCCCAGGCTACGTTATTCCTGAAAAGCCGCCAGTCAATGCCGGGTCCCCCGGCTCGATATTCTTTGGGCACCCTCACGTCGTCGAAGTAGATAGCGGCGTTGAAGTCAGTCACCTTCATTCCCATCTTTTCTTCCGGCTTGCCAAAGGAAAGTCCGGGGGTATCCCTGGGAACATAGATGAGCGCCACGCCCTCTTCCTTCCGGCTGGCATCGGTTGTGCAGACGACACAATAGAGATCGGCAACGCCGGCGCCGCTGGGCCACATTTTTTCACCAGTGATAACCCATTCATCCCCCTCCAGCCTGGCCCTGGTTCGAATGGTGAGGCCATGCTCCGCCGCATCTTCGATGTTGCAGCCTCCGGCCGGTTCGGTAATGGCCAGACAGCCGCAGCGTGGTGTGTCCTCACAGAACATGGGAATGAACTTATCCATCAGGACCTTGTTGCGCGCACCCATCGCTGCAGCCAGACACCAGGGGATGATGAGCGCGTGAAGGGACAACCCGCTGTCACCGCGGGATATCTCTTCCGTGATGGCGCAGATCGTGGTTGCTGATCGGATTCCCAGACCACCATATTCGGGAGAGAAACCCCGCTTCTGGACGCCGAGCTTCACCAGGCCCTCATAGGCCCTCTCAAAGACGGCGTAGTCGTCATCCAACTGCATGCGAACCGTCATCACCTCTTTGTCGATATACTTGCGGATGCTTGTCAATAGGGCCAGATCTTCTTCAGATGTGATAAAATCTCCATACCTTTTCATGGCAACTCCCTTTTTGCGCTCAAGAACGAGTCCTTATATCTTTTTCATGAGCTGTGTTCTCTTCTTCTCATCCATTGACTTATTTTAACCATGATCCGTTGGTCCGGTCTCTCACAGAACCGTATCATTCTCATCATTCTGGAAAGAACATCGATGATAACGGATTGTAATGCTGCGTATTCGTCGCGATTGGAGATCTGTTGATTACAGGAAGTTATACATATCAACCGGATGAACCCTTACTTGTATGCCGATCCTCTCCATTCGATGGTCTTGATCCACACAATCTCTTGCGTATCGTCGATCTCGTAAAGGATACGCAGATCGCCCATGCGGAAACGATGCATGTGCTTGAGATCCCCCTTCAGCTTCTTGATATGCCCGTCGAGGTGAGGATTCCGGGCAATGACATCAATAGCGTCCGCTACTCTTTCCTTCAAGGCGCCATCGGCCTTCCGTTAGAATTTGACGGCGTTCCGATGAAGAATGATCTTATGCATTTTTCAGATCATCCCAAGCGACAAAGGCGCCCTTTTTACCGGCTGCCCTGTCCAGATCCGACTGGCGGATCTGCCCCATCAGCTTGCTGTCCGCCATGATCTCGAAGGTCTCCCGCCAAACCTCCATATCTTCGGCGATTGCTTCATGGATGACGCCCTTAAGCTCATCTACTGTCATATCCGTTATCTTACGTTTTACGGCTCTCATAACCTCTCCCTCATATGGAAATCCCCTGATTATTTTCAAAAAGCCTAAGGAAAATAATTACGTCTGTCAAGAGAAATCACTTTAATGGAAAAGCCGCCCTATTCGAACGTCGCGCCGGTATGGGCGGAGCGGACGAACTGGGCGTACCGCTTCAGGTAGCCCTTCAGCTCCCTCTTGACCGGCCTCCAGAGGGCAAGGCGCTGCTTCATTTCGTCTTCGGAGATGAGGAGATTCAGCTTTTTTGCCGGGATGTCGATCTCGATCCGGTCGCCTTCCCGTACGGCGGCGATGGGTCCCCCTTCCGCTGCCTCCGGGGAGATGTGGCCGATCGCCGCTCCCCGGCTGCCGCCCGAGAAGCGGCCGTCGGTGAGGAGGGCGACGTCCCGGTCCCTGC
>CAZINF010000117.1:0-10554 GCA_964540555.1 uncultured Syntrophus sp.
TCTACGGACTCGGGTAGGGGGCGAGGTCATGGTCACCACAACATTGGACAACCTGAAGTACTTCCACCTCCGGCTCGGGCCGGGCGAAGACCTGTTCCGGAACCTGCGCCTCTTCCTCGACGAACAGGGGCTCGAGCGGGCCTTCCTTCTCTCCACAATCGGCTCGCTGCGCCGGGTGGTGGTCAATTTCCCCAAAGCCCTGGTTGACAACCCCGAGATCGGCAGCATCGTTCTCGACGGCCCCTTCGAGATCAACGGCATCTCCGGCGAGGTCTGGCGCGAGGGCAGGGAAATCCGCGTGCACCTGCACGGAACCGTGACCCGGGCGGGGGAGGGCAGCGGGCTTTATGGCGGCGGGTTGGGGGACGGCGCTGTGGTGCTCAAGTTGGCGGAGATGGTGATCGCCGGGATGAAACAAGATGCGATGAGGTAGAACAAGCCATGCCTATGTATACATACCGCTGCCCCGCGTGCGGCAACGAATTCGAACTGTTCCTGCGGCCCAGCGAAGCCCTCAGAGGCGCCCCATGCCCGGCCTGCGGGAAACAAACCGTGGGGCACGCCACCGACAGCCCGGTGGTGTCAACGGGTCCGGCCTGCGACCTGTCCATGAAAACCTGACTCAAGACGTGAGCCGCCTGGAGGGCGGATGGGCGAAATGGATCGGATCAGGAATCGGCGTAGCACAGCTTTAGTGCAATCGTCTGACATAAAACAACAATATCTTCCGTAGGCAGATAGTCGTTGATCCCGCGGTCCAAAAGGACGCTGCCTTCGGCGGGGAATTCGTCATCGCTTTGCCATAGCACCCAGGTCACGGCCACCCTCGGGAACGCCTGAACAGTCACGGCGGCATCGCCCATTTGCGCCTTCACGCCGCCGATCTTTGACGCCGCAGCCGCAAGCGTCGCGGGCGAATCGCCAAACTTTTTCAGCAGCAGCTTGACCGTTCGTTTGTAAAATGTGGAATGGTATAAAAGCCCGTCGGGGAGCTCCTTGAAAGCTATCCACTCTCCTCTGGGCGGGGCGCCGCTGGCGGTCACCAGATAATGGAGGATGAGCAGTCTTTCGGCGATCGGCGCCGGCGCCTTGTCCGGATGAAGGGTGACTTGACCCAAAAGCCGGTCGACAAGGTAATCCCTGTTGAGAAAACGCAACCGGACAAGGTCTGCACCGACCTGGACGGCGCCGCTCTTCAGAGCGACTCCCGCCAGATCAGCCTGTCTGAGGTTTTCCAGGGCAAGACCGTGTGATACGGCATAGGCCCGCTCATAGCCGCCGGGAGAGGGCAGCGGCGGAAGTCCGTTATTCATTTTTTCACTCGTTTTTTGTGCGAACCCTCACCGCCGGCGTGTTAGAATTCCAGCCAGGAATCGGAGTAAAGGATCTTTCCCATCAGGACCTTGGTCGTTTTTATGTAATTGACCTGCTCTTTGGTCAGCGAACCCAGATCGACATCCTCGCCATCCATCGTACGGAAAACCAACTCCCTGAGATCGGGCCTGCTCCCGGTTGCAAAAGCCTTCAGTTCTTCGTCAAAAGCGTCGACGATGGCGCCGACCATGCCGTAGCGTTCAAGCATCATCATGTAGGTCTGATTGAGAATAGGCCTCAGATGATCCGGAGCGCCGTTGGAGACATTGGAAAGACCGCATGTTGACTTCAGCCCCGGAGCCATCTCCTGGAAGTCCTGAAACATCATCATGAACTCCACGCAGCTCGGGACCTGCACCTGGCTCTGCGGACTGGTGACCGGCGTGACGATGGGATCAATCCAGACGTCCTCGTTCGGAATGCCGAACTCCGTAGCCTTCTGCATCAACTCGGCGGCCAGCACGCCCCTTTCGCTTGCATCTCTGGGAAGACCTGCCGGTCCCCAGAGCAGGGCGACCAGGCCTGCATTGTATTTCTGGGCAAGGGGAAATTTCGATTCCATGCTTTCGGGCCTGGCCATGATGGAATTGATGACTGCCTTGCCTTTCTTGTTTTGATACACCTTGAGACCCGCCTCGATGGCCTCGATATTGATCGTATCGAGGTACAGGGGTGTATCGACCACTTCCTGGACCGTTTGTACGACCCATGTCATCAATGCGCCCCCCTCCCTGCGCGCCGGCCCCAGGTTGATATCGATATAATCCACCCCGGCTTTCGCTTCCGCCATTGCCATATCCTGGATCGGCTTGGGGTTTCTTTCCATCATGGCCGCGCCTATCTTCTTGACCATCACGTTGAGGTTTTCACCAATGCGAATCATTCATCACACCTCCTGTTCTATAGTTGAAGAGCCTGAACGCCGATCCCGATTTTCTCAAAGGCCCTGTTTCAAGAAGGGCGTCAGGTGGGCGGCTTCTCTGGGTCCGATCCTGACTTCCCATTCGGGCCCAAGCTCCTCTTCAAGATCTCCGCTGACGGCGGCCACAAAACCCGGGATGACGATCTTGCGGTGCTTGACCTTTTCTGTGATCCCGCTTTTCTTGACGTACTGACCGATGGCGTCGCCGACGAATTTGCCCGCCGCCCAGGCCGTGAGAACCGAAAGTCCTTCCGTATCCATCACCAAGAGCCAACTGGGAACGCGACTGCCCTCAATCTCGCCGGAAACGATAAAGTAGGTCAGGGCGAAATTGGTGGTGATAAGGACCGGTGAATCCTCTGTCGGATTGCCGATGGGGTAGATGCCCTGCTTCATCATCATGGGCCGCTGCGGATCCGTGTAGATATTGAGTCGCGAAACCAGCAGCGGGAAGAGGCTTTCACCCTGGAAATTGGAAAGGACGATGATTCCGGCATACTTGGCGATAAACGTGGCGGCGATCAGGGCCTCCTTCATGGGATCTTTCGTCATTTCGCAAGGGAAGGCGATCGTTGGAAAACCGAGGGAACGATTCTTTTGGATCAGAGCGGCCCGCCGGATGAACACCTGATTCTCAAAGGCGCGGCGAACCGTCCGGGCGCCGCTGTCCAGAACGATATCTTTTACGCCGGCGGCGCTGATCTTGTCGCTCAGAACGGTCAGATCATCCATGTTGTCGGCCCTGGCGGCGAGGGGACATTTATACTCCACAGCGAGCGCAGCCATCGCGTCGCAGTTGGCCCCGGTTGCCGCATAGATGAGCGGGAGCCGCCCGGACGATGCCTTCAGCGCGGCGGTCATCGCATCCGCGGCGTCGCTCATCAGGATCAGCGCGGCATCGGTGCTCTCCACAACCTTCTTCACCAGGGTTTCATACTTGCCCGCGTCGCCGGATTCATTTTTGACGGCGATCATTTCCGGGCGCAGGACAAGGCCGATCCACTCATACCGGAGCTCCCGGAAACGCTTGATCCGTCCGTTCACCTCGTCGTCCGTCATGACATCGCTGATCATCACGGCAATGCCGGGCTTGTTGACGAAGGTCTTTTCATGGCGAAACAGGACGGTCTCGCCGCCGATCTTCACCTGATTGTCGCCGGTATTGATGATGATGGGCCGAATTGGCGGGGCCGACGCCTCGGAAAGCATGGCCTTCGATTCTTCCGATATGTACGGGCAAGAAGCCAGTTCGGCTTTTCCCGCCGCCAGATTCATGGCAAAGGCCAAGCAGGTGGGCACGCCGCATTCCCCGCAGTTGGTTTTCGGCAATAATTTGAAGATCTGTATTCCGGTCAGAGCCATCGTTTATCTCCTTTCACAAAGCGAATGTTAACAGGGCAAAGAGTAAAGAACTCCGTGCCTTCCCCTTATCAGAGGATGGAATCCATGGAAAGAGCGGGGTGATTCTTTTCCGTAAGGAAGGGCAGAATCTCGTCTTCCGTCATACCGATGGTTTCATCGGCGATCATATCGATGAAGTTCGGTATGCCGATCTCTTCACCCCTCTTCAGCAGGCGCTCCCTGCACTCATCCTTCAGGATCTTGGGCATCCAGACCAGGCGCGACAGACCGCCGTCGCCCGCGACCCACTTCCTCTGCGTGATATTGTACTTGCTGTGCCCCAGGAACCCCGGCGTCACGGCGCCGCCTCCCGCTGAACCGGCCAGCGTCGTAAACTTCATACCGCAGGGCGTCATCCCCGTGTAATCCCGTCCCACAGTCATGATGCCGTTGCACATGGGGAGGACCGCGGCGATGCATTCGCAGCAGCCGCAGGTGGTCATGGGATCCACCATGATGCTGTAAAGGCTGACCTTGTCGATTTTCTGACGGGAGGCGTTCAGGACGAAATGATTGATTCCCGTCCATTGTCCGAGTTTCGGATCGGTAATATCGCCCTTGGCAATGGGCTGGTTGGGGCCTGTGGGATTGATCTCATTGGATGCCCGGCAGTCCATCCAGTTGTATGCGCCGCAAAGGCCCGTTCTTTCAGGGCTGACCACGCAAACGTGATTGGGCGCAAAGGACTGGCAAAGCGTGCAGGAATAGAAGGTATCCGTCGTCTCGTCGGTCATGCCCTCGATCCTGGCATCCCGCTTGGCGTAAACTGACCGGGCCTTAGTCAGAATCTGGTTCACCTTTGCCTTTTCCGTATAGATCTTTACCTGCACCTTGTCGAAGATGGCGCCGAAATCCTGGTGGAACTTGGCATGAAGGATCCGGCCAATATCGGCCAGACGGAGTCCCTTATCCACCGCAGCCTTGCTTATCCTCACCCAGGCAATGTCCCGCTGGCCGATGTGCATCAGCCCCTGTGCATAGTTGATAAGATGGTGGATCTGACGTTCCAGGATGGGCTCGAAATCCTCCTGCATCTTCCGGCCCGCCACCTCCGCCACAATGGCCATGGGAAGCTGGGCCGGCGGGGTGAGTTGATCCAGATCGGGACCGATAATCTCTACCTTGCCGTCTTCGACTTCGTTGATGTTCCTGGTGGTAACCCACTCAACGGCCAGGGTCCGACCACCGCCAGACTCCAGATAGATATCCTCGCCGCGGACCCGTTCACCCTCAAAGGCCGGTCCATAGGCGACCGGCACCGGGACATCCGCCATCGTCACCTTCAGGCCCCTTACCTCAACGGACCGCTGGACCATCTGGTCGTGAGGGACATTGGCCACCACATGCTCATAGGTGCACACGCCCGTGGGCAAGATTTCTGGAATATCCGTATCGGCGATGGTGGGGAAACCCCAGTTCACACAGCCCGCCGCGTTGGCTGCCCACTCGGCGCCTACATCGCCCAGGGCGTTGACAAAGGCGAATATCCGGTCCTTATTGTAAAGAAGCATCTTCTTGGCGTCGCCTGGCTGCACCCCGCCAAAGGCCATGGCGGCCCGGTTGGCAAAACCCAGGGCGAAAACGGCGGCGGAGATATCCGGTCCGAAGGGCACCAGACGTGTATTCCAGCCGATCTGCACCCCTGCTTCGAGAAGCTGCTCCGAGAAGGTGGTGCCGTTCTGGTTGCCTGCCATGAATACATAGAGGTTCTTTTTCTGATATTCCTCGGCAATCTTCTTTGCCGTCTCGGGATCAGGGGCCGCGCCCACAATGGCGGCAAAGCCCGGTGCGGAGCCATCCACAAATTCAATCCCTCTCTTCCGGAAGATCACATCCTCGGCAGCGCCAAGCCAGATCTTGCCGGAGGCCTCGTCGATCTCCTCGCTCGTGAGGTAAAAACCGGGATCCTCGATATAGCGAATGGCCTCCACGATCTCCTCTGCCAGGATGGCCGCCATGCCGGCATCCAGCAAGGGGCCCAGGTAGGGCAGGTGATAAACATTCTTTACATGGGACGGGAGCAGACCCCGGCAGATTTCCATAGGTTTCTTGGCATCGGCCAGGGTCTTGACCGGGATGCCCAGAATCGAATAGATAATGGGCAGGTAATAGGCGGTATTGGGAAATTCCAGTTTCTGTTCAGGTCCGTATTTGTCCAGGGTTTTCTTCAATTTACCCTCGGCCTTGGAAACGATATTATATGCACCCTGAATGGCAGCAAAGGCAACTAATTTGGACATGCAGCATCCTCCCTTCTTGTTTAAGTTATGGCTTATGGTTTAGGACTTAAGGTTTAAGGGATTGAGACATCTCGCCCTTCCACCATATGCCCTGCGTCTCATTTACCCCACGGCCAGCTTCTGCCGGTCCGCCATGTCCATCAGGACCCGTTCGCGGGCCTTGTCTATGCCCAGAGCCTTGCGTTTCTTATCGATGTGGGCCAACATCCGACGGGCCATTTCGTAGGGATCTTCCACCGCGTCCCATTTGCCGCCCACGATCTTCTCCAAACCATTGAAGAGATAGTCTTTAAATACCGGCGCCCCATCCAGGGGCAAACCGGCGCCGAAGATGACATAGACGCCGGAACCGACAAAATAATGTCCGATGGCTACCGCCTTCTCGCTCATCCATTCGGGGGCACATCCCGCCAAAGGCAGATCGCTGGGATCATTGCCCAGGCCACCCGCCGCCACGACCGCAGCCGCCGCCGTCAGCATCCGGCTGTTATCCACGCAGGCCCCCATATGCAGGATCGGGGGAATGCCCACGGTCTCGCAGACCTCCGCCAGACCGGGACCACAATAGACCTTCGCCGCCTCGGGCGTCAACAGCCCCGCCTTGCCGAAGGCCATGGCGGCGCAGCCGGTGGTGAGGATGATCACGTCATTTTTGAGCAGTTCTTTAGCGACGATCAGATGGGCATTGTCATGCATGCTCCTGGCATTGTTGCAACCCACGATGGCTCCGATACCTCGGATCCGGCCATTGATGATGTTATCATTCAGGGGGACGTAGGAACCGCGGAAGGTTCCGCCCAGGTTATACTCGATGGCCTCGTAGCTGAAGCCCACGACCATCTTCTCCTTCTCCCGGGGGATCATCGCCTCGCCTTTTCGATTGGGGAAATTGTCAATAGCGATCTTCAGGATCTTTTTGGCATCGGCCAGGGCGTTATGTTCGTCAAACTCCACATGGATCGTTTCGCCAGAGGCGATTTTGCAGCGGCTGTTGGTGGTGATAAGCTTCGTATGGTAGCAGGCGCAGACATTGGCCAGGCTCTCCATGATGCACTGCACGTCCACCGTCATCGCATCCACCACACCGGTGATGATAGCCAGCTCCTGCTGCAGGTAGTTCCCCGCGATGGGCAGGCCGTGGCGCACCAGGATCTCATTGGCCGTACAGCACATGCCGGCCAGGACAATCCCCTTGGCCCCTTTGCTCCGCGCATATTCGAGGATCTCCGGTTCCCTTGAGGCCACCACGATCATCTCCGCCAGCAGCGCCTCATGACCGTGGACGATAATATTGACATGGTCCTCCTTCAGGACGCCGAGGTTAATCTCGCCGTGGATCGGATAGGGGGTGCCGAACAAGACATCCTGCAAATCCGTGGCGATCATTGAACCGGCCCAACCGTCCGCCAGGGCGGCCCGGAAACACTGCATCGTCAGGTTCTCATAATCCTGGTCAACACCCATGTGGGTCCGATGCATGATCTCCACGATCTCCCGGTCGATCCCCCGGGGAATAATATTCAGCTTCTTCCAAAGGTCGTACCGCGCCTTCGGGGCGCGTTTGGCATAATAGATCTCGCCATGCTGCTTTCCCCATTCACCCAGCGCCTTTTCCCCGACCTCCACGGCGATCTCGTATTTATCCCGCGGCGTTTCCACGCCATCGACCGTGACGTTGATCGCTACGCCGAAATGAGGGGCAATGGCCCGCAGTTTTTTCACATCCACGATGTCATAATCCTTGGATTCACGTCGGGCGGCAGAGAGGAATACCTCCGTCACGCAACGACCGTGATCCGAATGGGAAGCCGATCCCGCGGCCACCATCCGGGCGAAATTCCTGGCCGCGATCGTTTCCGGCGTGGCGCCGCAAAGCCCCTGACGGGTATCCTTCCCCTCCAGATCTTTCTTGGTCAGGGGCAGGCGACAGGGTCCCTGGGCGCAGAGTTTGCAACAGGTGCCCTGGATGCCGATGTTGCAGGGTTTCATATTTTCCGCACGATCAAAAATGGTCTCCACCCCGTCGGCCTGAGCCTTGTAGAGCATCTTGATGGTCGCATTATCCACCGACTTTTCTTCCGGTTTAATCTGTTTCTTTTCCTTCGTCATGAGCTTAATATTGTCTTTTATCTCGTCCGACATTCATGCTCCTCCTTTGTTTCCCGGCCTTGAGCCGAAAAAGATTTTTTACGCAGTAAAATCATTGATCATCTCTCGCACCAGCCGTGCCGCTTCGGGGTGTCTCATCACAAGCACATCCGCCCCGGCCAGGAGAAGCAAGGTTGCAGTCATGGCCTCCATGATAATCCCCCGTCGGGCAGCGTCCCCGAGGAGGGGGGCGTCTTCTGTTTTGGCCTTGGCCTCTTTGGTCTTCCAGACCTCCTTCGCCAAGTTGCAGATAATGGGAAACTGGAGACGCTCATCCTGCTGGGTGAGGGCCGCCATGCGGTCGCGCTCCATGACCGAGTAAGTATATTCGATTCCATAGCCGAGTCCGCCCGTGGTCGGATCGACGACGATCTGTCCGTCCGGCACCCCGAGGTTGCCCAGCAGGATGTTGAGCTGTTTGGCAAGATTGATATCGATCGGGCTGTTGGCGGCCACGGTATGTTTGTAGGCAATGGCACCGGCGCCGATCTGCTTGTAATTTTCCACCACAACAGGGCCGATGACGAGATTCCTTCCATCGCACGCCTCAGCGACTTTGCGGAGCAGGTCGGCGTCTTTTCCCGGGTTCCCGCTTCCATAAACGATAACGGGGACATCTACGGCAGCGGAAACTTTTTTCGCCGTTTCCGTCGCCTCCTCGCTCGGTCTGTTGAGGCCGTTGGGGTCGGTGCTGACGAGCTGGAGGGCGATCATGTCGGCCCCGAAGACGTCGACGGCCTTTTTCGCCCAGGCCACAGGATCGGAGACGACATCTTTATAGGGTTCCAATGCGGCATCCGCCCAGTCATCCGGCGGCGTGTCGTAAACCTCGACGGCGATGCGAGGGGGGTGGGGCATCTCCCCCTCAAAGAGATGAAAGGGGTAGGAAGCCTCGCCTCCCACCGTCAGGGCCTTTGGCCCTTTGCCCAATACGATTTCCCTGATCTTTCCCGTATAGGTCGTTTTCGGGACTGTAAATGCCATTGGTCTTTTCCTCCTTCCTCTAAGATATTGAAACTATTGATAATGAAGCCGATCTTCAAAACTCCGCTCTTATGGAATATATTGATCAAAAATACGCCATGCCGCCTGTACCGAGGGCGCCGAACGCGGAAGCCCAAAAGTGGGTATCCCGCTGCGGTCATAGCGGCTAAGTTCCTCACAGGCCGGTATCACCCCAGCCAGATCGAGATGGTGCATCCGGATTTCCTCCGATATCTCTTCCTCCACGGGACCGATCATGCGGTTCAACACCAGGACTTCCTTGATGATGTTTGATTTGAGCTCCTTTATGAGGTCGCGGATCCGCCCCGCCGTGATGATGCTGCGGCGACTGGGGTCGGACAGGATAAAAAGCAGGTCCACATCCTGCGTCGTCAGACGGCTAAAATGCTCCATTCCCGCTTCGTTGTCAATGACAATATAGGGATAGTTCCCCGTGAGAAGATCGATATACTTCCTGGCGAGGGTGTTGGCCGCACAATAGCAGCCGGCGCCCTCCGGGCGCCCCATAGCCAGAAGATCAAATCCTTTCGCCTCGGTCAGGGCCTCCTGAACCTTATATTCAAACCACACATCCTTGGTCATGCCCGCGGGCACTTCTTCCTTCATCGCTTCCCGCATCTCGCCGATGGTCGCTTTGACGTCGATGCCCAACACTTCGTTGAGATTCGCGTTGGCATCGGCATCGACAGCCAGGACGGGACCTTTGCCTTTTTCAAGCAGGTAACGGATGATCATCCCTGCAAAGGTTGTCTTTCCTGTGCCGCCTTTTCCCGAAACGGCGATGGTGAAGCTCATCTGCTTAAGCCGCCCTCCTTTTCAGCCGCAAGCGCTCCTGCACCCTGGGAAACGCCCCCGTATCCGTATGGGGCAGGAACATGGCGGCCATGAACTCGTTCATGAAACCGGCATGGTTGCTCAGTTCGAGATTGGTCATCATCAGGGAGATGCGCTCCGCCTCTTTAAGAAGGGCCTGGGAGAAGGAAAGCAATCTTGCCCCTAAAAGGGATCCGTTTCCGACGAACATGAACTTGCCGATCTCGAGGTCGGGCAGCAGACCGATGAAGATCGCCTTTTCCAGATCGAGATGACGGCCGAAACCGCCGGCGATGATCACCTGCTCCAGCTCGCGGAAACCCAAACCGACGCTGTCGAGAAGCACTTTGCAGCCGGCATAGATGGAGCCCTTGGTGCGGATCAGGTTGCCGATGTCGATTTCCGTCAGGGCGATATCGTCGTTGATCTGAGTTTCTTCTTTGCGGGCAAGGACGTATTCGTAGCCGTCCGGCCCCTTCCTCACCCGATCGGTGGCGATATCCAGACGGAACTTGCCGTTCTGATCGATGATCCCCGCCTCCATAAGTTCCGCCACAGCGTCGATCAGGCCTGAACCGCAGATGCCGATGGGCTTTACCCTCCCTATGGTCAGGATCATGGGCTCGTAGGTGTGGGGATTGATGCTGACTT
>CAZINF010000118.1:0-10541 GCA_964540555.1 uncultured Syntrophus sp.
ATCGGCGCAAAGATCTTTCATCCCACCTCCTTGTTACTGATTAATCATGTCAACATGGCAATATTTTCTATCTCAGCCACATATTGGGAACCACCGTTAAATTGTCCTTTTTTGCGGTTGCTAAGATATCGTTCCCTGCAAAGGGAAGATAACAAAGAAATAAAAGCGGAACCATGGGAATGGAAGGCGCCTCCCGGGTGAAGGTATTTGTCCCGCGCCCCGGGACTATATGAAGAATATTTTTCCCTGTCAATTGAATAGTTGCCAAACCCTTCATGGGGTATTACAAAAAGAAGTAGAGCGCATCGTTGGTCGGTATTTTGCCGAGCGCGGGGTAAGCGGCAGTTTGGATCTGGAAGCGTTTGAGCTGAGCTTCCGTTCCTCAATGCACCATATTGGCCGGGGCATTCTTGGTAAGATCGTAAACGCCGATGGCGGAGGTTATCAGGGCAGTGCCATTCCCTGCGGGAAAGGTCATCTTTTTGTCGACCTCGACGACAAACCGATCATTCATCACCCGGATGCCGAATGTTCTGTTCTCGCCGTCATATCCTACATCGTGCAAACGGCAACCTCTTGCGGAGACCGCTCCCGTACGTTCTGCCAAAGTTCTTCTTCAATCATGGTCATGCCTTGCGTAGGATTTTGCGGGTACGCTATTACAAAACAGCCCATTCGTCAAGGCAAACCGCAGAACGGAAAATCTCCTGTGATAAATTCTCCTTGACATACAAGACCACTTTTCTTATCCTCAGCCCGCAAAAAGCAAATACCCATCGTAGACTTATCGGGGAATCAAAGAACAGGGAATTGAGCGGCGATCGTGCCGCACATTTTTCTCGGCAAAAGAGGTCAAGCTTCCACTCACGCGGTTATCCATGGACCAGGGAGGGTTACTGTGAAAGAGATCTATGATCAGAAGCCTTGGCTGAAGTTTTATGACAAAGGCGTGCCGCCGACACTTGAATATCCCACCACGACCTACCCGGAATTCATCCGGGAAGCCTTTGAGAAGGTGCCGGACAGGGTCGCGCTCTACTACATGGGGAGCCGTATCAATTACCGCGACCTGGACACCGCTTCCAGCCAGTTTGCCCACTTTCTAACAGAGAACGGCTGCCGGCCCGGAGATACCGTGGGCGTCCATCTGCCCAACATCCCCGCCTGTTACATCGCCTGTCTCGGCATCCTGAAGGCAGGCTGCGTCTATACCGGCGTAAACGTGCTGCTGAGCCCCGACGAGCTCGAACAACAGATCAATGACGCCGGGGTCAAGATCCTCCTGACCCTCGACGCCCTCTTCGAGAAGGTGGGCAAGGTGGTCGAGAGGACGGGGGTTAAGTCCGTCGTGGTCTCATCCATCGCCGATTTTCTCCCCCCTCTCAAGAAGGTTCTGGGGAAGTTGCTCAAGAAGATCCCCACCGGAAGGGTCGGTTCCCTGCCGGGGATCAAGGTGATCCGTTTCTCGCAGGCGCTCGAGACCATGCCGCGCCATTTGCCGGCAGTAAAGGTGAATCCCGAAGCCCCCTGCTTCATGATGTACACCGGGGGGACGACCGGACGTCCCAAAGGGGCCGTTCTGACCCATCGGAATGTGGTTCGCCACATGGTGCAGAACAACACCTGGCTGGGATTGACCATTGGGGCGCACACGACGCTTTGTCCTTATCCGATGTTCCACGTGGCCGGGTGTTTTATCGCGATGGGCTGCATCGCGCTGGGAAATTCCCTGATCCTTGTGCTCAATCCGCGAGACCTCAAGTCTCTGATATCGGCCATCCGGAAATACAGGCCGACATCCATGCTGGCCGTCCCCACTATCTATCTGGAATTGATGAAAATGGCCGAATTCCGCGCCCTCGATTTTTCCGGAATCGAATACTTCATCAGCGGATCAGCCCCGTTCCCCGCTGAAAACATCAATGAATTTGAAGCACTGGTCGGAAACAAGCTCATCGAAGGCTATGGGTTGACCGAGGCGACCACGCTGATCACCTCGCTTCCCCATCGCGGCCTGAAGAAGGTGGGGTCCGTGGGGATTCCGCTGAGCGATACCGAGGTAAGGCTAGTGGATCCGGAGTCGGGACAGGTGGTTCCTCAGGGAGAAGCGGGAGAGATTGTGGCCAGGGGTCCTCAGGTATTCCAGGGATACCACAACCAGCCCGAAGAAACGGCCCAAACCGTCCGGGACGGGTGGCTTTATACGGGCGATATCGCCGAAATGGACCAGGACGGATACTTTACCATCGTCGATCGCGTCAAGGATATGGTGAACGTTTCCGGGTTCAAGGTCTTCACCCGGGTGGTTGACGAGGTCCTGGTCCGGCATCCGGATGTGGAGAGCGCCGCCACCGTCGGCCTGCCGGATCCCAACCGCCCTGGCTCCGAGATTGTGGCCAGCGCCATCGTCCTCAAGGCGGGACGGGAGAAAAACGAAGCGATGAAGCAGGAGATTATCGCCTACATGAAGGAAAAAGTGGCCTCTTACAAGGTTCCCAGGGTGATCGAGTTCATGGATCAACTGCCGCTCAGCCCGATCGGAAAGGTGTTGAAACGGGAGCTCCGCAAGATGATTTCGGCCGGGTAGGCGACAGCCCTGCGTTGTCGCCGCCGGGCCATCAAAACAGGGGAGGAAGAATCCGGTGAGCCAGAATATTCAACCCCGGCAACTCAATCGGCAAACGCTTGGTTCATTCCAGCCGCTCTTCAAGACGCTCACCCCGCCGGAGTCTGCCGCATTTGCGGGCGTTTACCAGGCGGAATTCGTCGGGCCGGCATGGCTGCGCAAAACCGCACCGCTCAGCCTCGCTCTCGGTGGTCTGTCCGGCTGGTGGGGCAAGGCGTTCGATGGACAGGGTCATGGCGATAACATCCTCCGGCGCCGCGGATCTTTCATGCGCGTCCTGCCGATGGTCGTCCGTTCCGCGCCGTCACGCCTGGACGGAAAAGCGGGGATCACCATCTCCTACCCCCCCGGCGCCCCTTTCCCCTGGCCGTGGATCGTTGACGAAGTGCGCCGGTTAGACCAGACAACGTTGCTCGGCATGACGCTGGTCACTCTCGACTGGGCGCCCAAAGTCGCGTTTCCGTTTCTCTTGCATCACCGGGAGAATATCCATGGACTATGACTGTCTCGTCGTCGGCAGCGGCTTCGGCGGCGCCGTCTCGGCGCTGCGATTGGCGGAGAAGGGATACCGGGTTGCCGTGCTGGAACAGGGTCGTCGTGTAAGCCGGACCGACATGGAAGGGGCCGCCAAGAGCATCAGACATCTCTTCTGGCTCCCCCCGCTTGGATGGCAGGGGTTTTTCTCTCAAACCATCTTCCGGCATGTGGGCATTGTAGCCGGCATCGGCGTCGGCGGAGGCAGTCTGGTCTACGCGGCGGTGCTCGTCGAACCTAAATCGGCCTTCTTTGCCGATCCTCTCTGGTGCGGGCTAGGCATAGATTGGGGAATGGAACTGAAACCCCACTATGAAACGGTCAAGCGGATGCTGGGCTGCACCGTCAACCCCTGCCTCGGCCAGATGGATGACTGGCTGAAACGAACGGCCGAGACCATGAACGCGGGAGACAGCTTCGGTCCGGTGCCGCTGGGCATCTATTTCGGCGAGCCGGAAGTGACCCGGCCTGATCCGTTCTTCAGCGGCCGGGGGCCGGAGCGGACCGGCTGCAAGCTGTGCGGCGAGTGCCTTACCGGCTGCCCCTACGGATCAAAAAACAGCCTGGATTTGAACTACCTCCATCTGGCGGAGGGTCTCGGCGCCAAAATCCTGCCGGAACACCAGGTCACACTCGTCAAGCCTCTGACGGGCGGCGGCTATCGGGTGGCGGCGGTCAACCCGCTCAACGGGCAGGACTATGCGCCCCTTACCGCAGACAAGGTGATCCTTGCCGCGGGCGTCCTGGGAACCCTGACGCTGCTCTTTCGCTGCCGGGACGAATTCCGAACGCTGCCGGACATCTCGCCGCAACTGGGGCAAGTCGTGCGAACGAACAGCGAAGCGATCGTCGCCATCCTGTCGCGCGATCCGGCCACCGATCTGACCATGGGGACGGCCATCTCTTCGGACTTTTACGCCGATGCCCACACCCACATCACCCAGAATCGGTTTCCCGAAGGTTACACCTTCATGAAATTTCAAGCCGGCCCCCTGGTGGACGACCTTCGGCCGGGGATGCGGGCATGGAAAACGATCATTGCCTTCCTGCTGCATCCGTTGCGCTCGACCCTGTCGTGGCGCGCCGGAAACTGGCACAAGCGGATCAGCGTACTGACCGTCATGCAGCACCTGGACAACCAGCTTGCCTTCCGCTACGGGAGGGGGCCGCTTTCGCTTTTCTGCAAATCTCTGCAATCCGCGGCGATCCCTGGAAAAGGCGCGCCTGCCTACATACCCATAGCCAACGCCGCCGCCCGCACCTTTGCCCGTCACGCGGACGGCGAACCGGCCAACGTGCTCCTTGAGAGTCTGGCCAATCTCTCCTTCACGGCCCATATCCTGGGCGGGTGTCACATGGGCGGCTCACGCGACACCGGCGTGATCGACACGGCGCACCGGGTGTTCGGGTATCCCGGCCTTTACGTCGTGGATGGAGCGGCGGTTTCGGCAAACGTGGGCGTTAATCCGAGCCTGACCGTCGCCGCCCTGGCCGAACGGTGCATGAGCCTGATCCCGGCCAGGCAATAAAAAAGAGAGCCTGCTTCCGGAAAGGAAAAATGTGGTGGGCATCAACCTCTATTCAAGTGTTTGCGACTTTTTTACGGGGGCGTCAAATATGAATCCGGAATTAAAAAATCTGGTTCACCTTCACAAAGAAATCGCCCGGGCGGAGAAGGAGAAAACGGGCCGCCCGGTCTTTGGAACACTATGCTCCTATGTGCCCGTGGAGATCCTGCATGCCTTCGATATCCTGCCGGTCAGGCTTTGGGGCGATGGCAAGAATCATGAACGGGCCGACGCGCTGCTGCCGACCTACATCTGCCCCCCGGCGAGGAATATCATGGCGATGGGTCTGGCCGGTCACTATGATTTTCTGGATGGGGTGATCCACTCCTACACCTGCGACGCGACGTGCGGGTTGTTCAACATCTGGTGCCGCAATTTGAAACCGGCCTTTTCCTTCCTGCTGAGTCCGCCCTACATGAACACGGATGAGGCCGTCATGTACTGCATCGCGGAATTCAGGGCCTTGATTACGGCCCTTGAGGATTATACCGGAAAACGGTTCTCGGCCGAGAGGCTTCAGAAGTCAATCAACCTCTATGATGCGGCCCGGGGGCGCATCGGTGCGATCTACCAGGCAAACCGAAACGGCGCGACCGTCCGCTATCTTGATTTGTATCAGATGAATCTGGCGCTGCAAGTGTTGCCGATCGAAAGGGTTGTTCCCTTTTACGACGCGTACCTGTCGAACCTCCGGATGAGCCCTGGAAAAGGAGCGAAGCACCGGATCATGATATCCGGCAGCGTCGTCTCCGATCCCGATATCCTGGCGCGGATCGAAGCACTCGGGGGAGAGATCGTTGCGGATGACACCTGCCTGGGATATCGGCTGGTGCGGGAGAGGGTTTTGCCGCGGGAAGATCCGCTGTCGGCGCTGGCCCACTATTATCTCGATCGCCCGCCATGCAGTTCGAGGGCCGATTTCCCCGCGAGGAAGGACTATATCTTAAAGACGATCTCCGCCTTTAACGTAAATGCCGTCATCTTCATGCACCAGAAGTTCTGCGAACCTCATCTGGCGGATCATCCCTTCCTGAAGAACGTGTTAACAGAAAAGGGGATCCCCCATGTGCAGTTGGAATTGGAAGGGGAGGGGCTGAACGGACAGATTCAGACGCGGCTGGAAGGTTTTTTTGAAATGCTGGAGGCGGGGTAATGGAAGAAAAGAAAACCCGGAAGCGGCTCCAGGCGAACACGGCCCTGCGGCAGATCATCACCGATTTCTATGCGGAGGGGCACAGGGCCAAGGCCGAAGGACGCCCCGTGATCTGGATCCCGCCGATGAACGGCCTGATCGAGCTTTTCTACGCCATGGGGATCACCCCGGTCTTCCCGGAAAACTGGGCGCCCCTCTGCGCCGCCATCGGCACCAACCGAAAGAACTTTGAGTATGCGGCCAAAAGGGGATTTTCGGGGGATCTCTGCGGCTATTTCCGGAACAACGTGGGCTATGCGCTGGAGGGAATCAACGAGGAGAACCAGCCGTTGAACGGGCTTCCGGAACCAGACTTCCTCATCTCCTTCGGGGCCGGCTGCATCCCCACCATGAAGGCATTCCAGGTGATCTGCGATCACTTCAAAGTCCCGGTTTTCAAGGCCGACCTTCCGCAGGTGGCCATGGAGAAGATCGAAAAACGTCATATCGCGTATGGGGTGGCCCAGATCAAGCGGCTGATCCGTTTCCTGGAGGATGAAACGGGCCTGAAGTTCGATATCGATAAACTGCGGCAGGCCGTCATCCATACCAATGAGGCGTGCCGGCTCTGGGACGAGATCATGGCGACGCGGTCGACGGTCCCCTCCCCGTTTTCCGCCGCCGAGATCGGCATCATGTTTGTGATGGTAACCCGGCACGGGACAGAGATCGCCGTGAATTTTCTGAAGGATGTGCTGCGGGAGGTCAAGGAGAAGGTGGCCCGGGGGGAAGGGGTGATCCCCCATGAGAAGATACGGCTCTTCTGGGATAACATCCCGCTCTGGTACAACATGCAGCTCTTCAACTACTTCGAGAAGTGGGATGCCGTGGTGGTGGCGGAGACGTATACCTCCGCCTGGTCGCTGAGACTCAATCCGGATCAGCCGCTGGAGAGCATCGCCTACAAGTCCCTCGTCTCCTATCCGCTGGTCTCCTGCGTGTCGCTGAACAAGAGGATTGAGCTGATCACCAGGGCCGTCCGAGACTACAAGATCGACGGGGCCATTCTCCATTCGAACCGGAGCTGCCGGCCCATCTCGATGGGGCAGATGGACATCGGGCGGGTCCTTGCCGAGGAGCTCTCCGTGCCCAGCGTGATGTTCGACGGCGACCATATGGACGACGAGAAGTTCTCGATGGCCCAGTTTCAAACCAGAATCGACGCGCTCATGGAGATGATTTTGGAAAAAAAAGGACTTCGGGTTCAATAATGAGCTATCCGTTTATGACGCCGCTCTCCCTGAATCTGCCGATATCATCATCTGAAAAACCGAGTGATCTCAATATTTCTGAATTATGATGACCGATCTCCACTCCGGCAAATTCCGCGTTATAATTTCCCGACCTGAACTTGATCGGGTTGGCCACCTGCTTGAACCATTTCCCGCTGCCGTCCCGGACCGATATGATCATGTCTCTTTCGGATATTGGCGGATTGTTTACCGCCTCCTGAAGATTGAAGACCGGCTCCGCGCAGGCGTCGGTACTTTTGAATATCGAATGCCATTCAGCCATTGTTTTAGAGGATATTTTCTCGGCAATTTTGAGCTTGGCCCTGTCCATGGCCTCCTTATCGAAAATTTGGAGATCCAATAGTTCGGGCAGATCCGTGGCCTCAAGAAAGTTTTTGAAAAATTTCGGCTCGATCGGCCCGACGGATACATATCTCCCGTCCGACGTCTTATAGAAATCATACGCCGTTCCGCCGTTGAGCATCTCCGATTCAGCAGCGGGAATTCTGCCGTCGGACAGGTACCCCGCGGTCTGTAACACAGACATGGCGAAGACGCCGTCGGCCATTGAGATGTCGGCATAATCGCCTTCGCCGGTCGTTAATCTTTTTACGTACGCAGTCAGCATGGCGATGACGAGATTCTTGGAGCCGGCGGCGATATCCGCGATCTGTATCCCGCTCGGCGACGGCCCTGAATCCTTTCTTCCCGAAAATGATTCTATTCCGGATAACGCGAGATAATTAATATCATGCCCCGCCCTGCCCGCGTAGCCGCCTGTCTGGCCGTAGCCCGTCAGTGAACAGTAAATGATCGAGCTGTTGACCCGCTTGAGCCCGTCATATCCCAGTCCGAGCCTTTCCATCACACCGGGCCTGAACTGCTCAAGCACAATATCGTATTCCCCGATAAGGTTATAAATTATGGGGCAGTGATGCCCGTTACTGAAGCTGAACCTTGTCTCCTCGAATTTCTTAGATCTGAAGAGGCTGTGTATGCCTACCAACACTACCAGGTTCTCAGATGGAGATGTGGCTTTCCCGATATCCCGACTTCTGAGTTTGTGGATTATGTACGAAATGTTGCTGAGTCGGAACGATCGCCACACTTCCTTAGATCGGCCGCACGAATCTTTCTCGGACGCTTCGGGACTGACTCCGACATTGACAAACTTGCTGAGTCTTATGCTTCTGCTCAAAACGACCTTGAGCAAGCTGAAATCCTCTGTTCAATTCAGCGAATGGAAAAAGGACCGCGAAACGCTATCTTAGGCCAATCATCAGCTGATGGGTTTCTTACTGAGTATGCCGTAA
Organism: uncultured Syntrophus sp.; assembly: GCA_964540555.1. Classification (GTDB taxonomy): domain Bacteria; phylum Desulfobacterota; class Syntrophia; order Syntrophales; family UBA5619; genus JAKAFS01. The sequence continues at coordinate 8,466 of CAZINF010000118.1, forward strand.
AGCTAGTACGTGAGGAGCGTGGATCCACCGTTTGGGAAACCAGGGCTTAATAATGACGCAATTAATTTCTTGCATTTGTGATCGAAAAGGTAAAATAATTACCTGTTGTGATTCAAGCTGCCAACTCGTCGCATCTAAGGTTTAGTTGACGCTCCGATAGGATACAGGGAAGATTATTACCTATATGAACACGAAACAAAAACTAAAAGCCACGGATTTCTTTGCCACCCACCCGGTATTTTCTCTCGACGAGGCGGTTGAGACCCTGACGCCAGGGGGGAAGCGCATAGGCGTCGTTGATCGGCTCAAATACCATCTCAAGACAGGCCGATTGAAACGCGTAACCCGGGAGATATATGCCGTTGTCCCGCCGATAGTATCTTCCGACCGTTTCCGGCCCGATCCTTTTCTGGTGGCACACACGATGCAACCTGTCGGCGTCTTCTCGCACCACAGTGCTTTGGAGCTTCTCGGGGCTGCGCATTCGGTTTGGAATCAGTGCACCCTTTATGTCGCACGGCGCCGTCGTCCGCTGCTTTTGGATGGTACAACCCTTCGCTTCCTTGAACTTCCCCACCCCATGCAGACCGACTCCCGCAAACAGCTCGGCACACGGCGGATAGAACGTCAGGGGAAACTGCTGGAGGTCACCGGTCCCGAACGCACATTGGTCGAGGGATTCAGCCGGCCGTCGCTGGCCGGCGGCCTGGAGGAACTGGTGCGTTCCGCTGCCGGCTTCACGACCCTTGACCTCGATCTGCTGGAAAATGTGTTGCGCCTGTACGACCTGTCGAAGCTCTGGGCTGCGACAGGCTGGTTCCTGGAGAGGTTTCAGAAAACTTTCCATGTGCCTGATGCTCTTCTGACCCGCATGGAACAGCGCCGCCCGCGTTCCCGGGCGTACATCGAGCGAGGGCGGCGGGGCGGCTCCCTTGTCCACCGATGGAACCTGATCCTCCCGAAAGACCTTTTATCCCTGGGTGAACCGGATGAACGTTAGCCTGGAATACCTGCAGCGCTGCTCGGAGCAGACCGGGTATCGAATCGAACCGCTGGAAAAGGTGGTCCGATTCGAAGAAAATCATCACATGTATTGTTAATTGTTCAGGGATGCTGTATATAAATCAAAAAGCTTGAATGAAATCCGTTAGGAGTTGCTTTATGAAAACCGTTCAGACAGAAGTGCCCGAGGCACTCTATAACAAGGCCGTGGCCCTTGTGAACGAGGGGTGGTTTCGCGACGAGAAGGATGTTTTTTCTGAAGCAATCCGACGTTTTCTCGATACCCACCAATCGGAATTGATGCAAAAGTATGTCCGCGAAGACGTCGAGTGGGGTCTTCACGGCAATGACTGAAGAAGTCAGGAATATCGTATGCGACACCGGTCCCATCATCCATCTGGACGAACTTGGTTGACTCGACCTTCTTGCCGATTTTAAGGAAATCCTTCTGCCCGTTTCCGTCGTTGAAGAAATCGAAAAACACCGCCCCGCTGCCCTGACGGTAAAACTGCCGTTCCGGGTTTTGCGTGTTCATAATCCCGCAGACGAACCTCTCGCAGCCATGTGCAGAATCTTTGCCCTGGATCGTGGCGAAACGGGTTCGCTGATCATTATGGAAAGCCATCCGGGTGCCCTTTTTCTTACGGATGACGCATCCGCCCGCATGGTTGCTGAACGCATGGGATTCAGGGTTCATGGAACGATCGGTATCATTGTCCGTGCGATAAGACAGGGGCGGAAAAGCCCGGAAGAGGTATTGTCCATCCTCGGCAGCATACCATCACGGAGCACATTGTTTATAAAGTCCATGCTTTTAAAGGAGATCACTGCTCGCATTAGGAAAGAGTTCAGCCTTTAAAAAGATTGCAGAGCATAAATCAAACCTCATTGTTTATTTCTTACCTCGGATGATAGGTAAGGAAAGGAGATTTGTCAACCATTCTTTCAAGACTGTCACTGACACGATGCAAAATATCCCTTGACAAGCAAAAACAGCCTCCCTATACTTCCGACCATCGAAAGCAATGCCTTAGTGCGCCAGGCAAAGCTTGGCGAATCCAGTTGGTTGAGAAG
>CAZINF010000119.1:0-10325 GCA_964540555.1 uncultured Syntrophus sp.
GGCGAAAAATCCGAAGGAACTCAGGATCAGCATCCGGGCGACGGATACGAGGCAGATCTATCCGCTGATCATGAGATTTTAACGCGTAAAAGAACGGGAACCTACACCTATGTCCGAAACCGTCAAAATCGTTTTGATGGTCCTGCTCACCATCGGGGCCTTTATTTTTTCCCGCTGGATTGCCGGCTGGCAGATGAATAAAGCCGGCGCGTCCATTATCCGGGATCTGAAGGAAAAGAAGGCGTTCGATCTGGAATCGGCGGTGGAGCTTCCCTACTGTAAGAGTCGGATGTTTCGCCTCGGGTTGAAGGACTACCGGCCACGGGTGATGAAGCAACTTATCATGCACGATGTGGTCCGGATGCTGGAGGGGGAGAAGTATTACCTGTGCGAGGGTCGCAAAGCGAGCGATAGCTGACAGAACAGATCCATTCCGAGACTGGCTGCTTACAGCATGGAGACCTACACGGTCCTCATGGAGCGTCTGGCGAGGCGGGAAAAGCCCGAGATCATTCTCATCGGCGCCACCACCTTCGGCCGGGAGTTCGCGCCCCGGGTGGCCAAACGCCTGGGGACGGGTCTGACCGCCGACTGCATCGGTCTGGACATCAACGAGGCGGGGCTCCTCCTCCAGACAGCCCCCTCCTTCGGCGGCAACCTTGTCGCCGAAATCGTCACCCCGGAAAGGCGTCCCCAGATGGCCACCGTCCGCCCCGGAACCTTCCAGGAGATTCCTCACGACTACCTCCGGACCGGCAAGGTGGTGAAGGTTCCCCTGCCGAAGGACCTTCCGGCCGACCGGGTGCGGCTGATCCGGGTGGAACACCGCCTCCCGCGCGGCCGTAAGATCGAAGACGCCAAGGTTGTCGTCTGCGGCGGCCGGGGCATGGGGAGCAAGAAGAAATTCGCGAAACTGTTCGAACTGGCGGAACTGTTAAACGGCGAAGTGGGGGCCACGCGCCCCGTGGTCTATGCCGACTGGGCGGATCATGACGCGCTGGTCGGGCAGGCGGGAAAGCATATCAAACTGCAGATCCTCTTTTCCTTCGGGATCAGCGGCGCCATCCAGCACACCGCTGCTTGCAACGACGCGAAGTTCATCATCGCTGTGAACAAGAATCCGAACGCGGCCATGATGAAGAAGGCCGATGTGGCGATCGTCGCCGACGCAAGCCAGCTCTGCACCGCCCTCATCCAGGAGCTGAAGCGCTGCATCCGCTAACGGGCTTTTGAAAAACGCCCGTCTGCTGCGTTCCCTCGTCCTTCGTCGCTGCGACGTACCAGCCAAGTACGCCTCGCTCCTCAGGACTTCGGAGGCCTTGCATCCGGGCATTTTTGAACAGCCCTGTCTCCCCGCCCCGTTAGAGCCCGAGACGGCCGGCGATTCCCTGCATTGCCCCCAGCGAGATCTCTACGAACTCGTCCAGTGAAAGCCCGATTTTTTCGCACTCGCGGATCGTGTCCCGGTTTACCGAGGCGGCGAAAGCCTTCTCCTTCATCCGCTTCGTGACGGATTTAACCTTGACGCCGGCGATCTTTTTGTCCGGATAGACGAGAGCCGTCGCCACGATAAGGCCGGTCACCGTCTCCCCGGCGGCGAGCGCATGCTGGAACTCGGTCTGCCGGGGCGTGTTGCAGACCGCTTCGTTGTGCATCTTCACGGCATCGACGATCTCGGGATCGAGGCCCGCCTCTGTAAGAATCTTCTCCGCTTCACAGCCGTGGCGGGTCATGTCGCCGCCGACCGCTTCGATATCGATATCGTGGAGGAGCCCCGCAAGGCCCCACTTCTCCTCGTCCCGACCCAGCTTGTGCGCCAATGCCCGGAGGACCGCCTCGGAGGCGTAGCTGTGATCCAGCATCCGTTCGTTTTTCACGTGACTCTTGAGCAGGACTTCCGCTTCGTCTCTGGTCATTTCAACCTCCTATCCCTGTCTGTTGGGCCGGGTGTCGCAGCAAACCCAATCGTTGTTCACATTGATTCGGCGAATTTGTAACCGATGCCCCTCACGGTCAGAATGAACCGGGGATTTTCTTTGTCGGGTTCGATCGCGGCCCTCAGGCGGCTGATGTGGACGTCCACCGTCCTGGGCTCGACGAAGGCCTCGTCGCCCCAGACGCGGTCCAAAAGCTGATCCCGGCTGTAAACACGCCCGGGATGGCTGGTGAAAAAATGGAGAAGCTTGAATTCGCGGGAACTCAGTTCGACCGGTCGACCCTCCACCGTCACTTGATAGGATTTGAAATCGATGTGAAGCCCCCGGTAATCGAACGATTCAATCAGATCCGGGTCATTGCGCCGCTCCGACCGCCGCAGGACGGCGCGGACCCGGGCGATGAGCTCCCGGATGTGAAACGGTTTGGTGATATAGTCGTCCGCCCCTATCTCCAGCCCAAGGATTTTGTCTATGGGGTCCGACTTGGCGGTCAGCATGATGATGGGCAGTAAGGCGGTCGTCTCCTGACGCCGTATTCGTCTGCAAACCTCCATCCCGGGCATTTCCGGCATCATCAGGTCGAGAATGACGAGGTCCGGCTTTTCTTTATTGACCCTCTCCCATGCCTTCTGTCCGTCATAGGCCCTGAAAACGGTAAAGCCCTCTCGTTCGAGATTAAAGGCAACCAGCTCGACGATATCCTTTTCGTCATCGACAACGAGAATCTTCTTTTGCGTCATGTCGATTCCTTAAAGAGGGGAAAATGGAGAGATAACGTCGTGCCGCGGCCCAGGGAGCTCTCGATGACCATCCGCCCCTGATGCACCTTCATCAGGTGTTTGACGATCGAAAGCCCGAGCCCGGTTCCACCCAGCTCTCGGGAACGCGTCTTGTCCGCTCGGTAGAACCGCTCACCCAGCCGGGGAATTTCTCCCTTCGGGATGCCGACGCCCGTATCGGCGATCCGGACGATCAAATCCTGTTCCGCGCCGGGAGATGCAGTGACAGTGATCGTTCCCCCTTCCGGTGTGAATTTGACTGCATTGTCCAGTATGTTCAGAAAAACTTGTATCAGGTGGTCCCTGTCGGCCCTGATCGGAGGCAAGTCAGGACGGATCTCCTTAAGCAGATTCAACTTTTTTTCGGAAATCCGATCTGCAACGAGAGCCAGGGCTTGATCAAGCGCGTCCTCGATGGTCAGTCGCTCCAGATGGAAGTTCGTCTCGCCCAATTCGATGCCGGTCAGGATCAGGAGATCATCGACGAGGCGGTTGAGGCGTTGGGCGTTTTCATGGATGGTTCGCAGGAATTCCAGAGTCTTTTCCGGGTTGTCGACAGCCCCCTGTTGAAGGGTTTCCACGAAACCGATGATCGCTGTTAGCGGCGTTCTGATCTCATGGGTGACGTTGGCGACGAAATCGGTCCGGATACGTTCAAGCTTTTTAAGCCGAGTCACATCGTGGAAAACCAGGATGGTTTTCCGCTCCCCGTCGGTCTCGCCACGAATGGCGGAGATGGTCACGTCCATCATGACCGGCCGGTAATCCCCCAAATCGATCTCCTCGCAGATGGTCTCTTCCCTCTCCCGGAACTGTTCCAGGGCGTTGTGCAGTTTAATATTTCTGAATGCTTCCAGAAGCGTCTTTCGGATGACGACCCCGTGCGGCCGGCCGGTCATCTCTTCCATCCCCCGGTTGACCGACTCGATCCGGTTTTCGGCATCCAGGACCACGACCCCTTCCTGCATGCTCGAGAATACCGATTCCAGTTTTCGTTTCTCCGCGTCGACCATCCGGATCTTTTCCCGGAGGGCCGCCACCATTGCGTTGATGCTTTCCGCCAGTTGTCCTATTTCATCCCGGGAGTCGATCCGCAGTGTCCCGGAGATATTTCCCGTGCGAACCTGCCCGGCGAACGCCGCCAGTCTGCGGATAGGGGAGAGCATCTTCAGGGAAAACAGCAGGGCGATCGTCAGGGATACGACAACGATCGCAAGCATGATAGCGAAAACGGTTTTTCCCATCCCGTAGGTGGCCAGAGCGATTTCCGTGAGGGGACGGGAGAGGCGGATGTATCCCGTCGTCCGCGACCCCTCTTGAAGGGGGACGGCTACGTAGATCATATCCTTCTTCAGAGAGAGACTGTAGCGAACAGCTTTTCCCACGCCCTTTAGGAGGGCTTCCTGGATTTCCGGGCGGTCGAGGCGATTGTCCGTCTCCCGGTTGCCAAGCTCCGAATCCGCCGTGACCCGGCCCGTGGCGTCGATCAAAGTCAGGCGGGCGTGGGTGCGTTCCGACAGTTCCCTGGTATGCCTCGCGATCTCTCCTGTCGGCATCAGAGCGATGATACGCGCCTCGGCCGCCATTTCCTCACCGATCCGCATAGTGAGATCCCTCTTGAGTTCCCGTTCGATCAGGAAACCGGCGACAGCGACAATCGCAATGCCGACCGTGAGAAAGGCGAAAAAGAATTTATGGAAAAGCCGAATCTTCATCCATTCTCCGCAGATGCCGGCTTGTGCCGGACGCTCTTTCCAGTGACCATGTAAATGACCATGTCCGCTATCCCCTCCGCATGGTCGGACACCCTCTCCAGAAGTTTGGATATCTGGGAAATGATAAGAGCCCGGTGAATTGTCTGTGGATTTTCCATCATGAAGGTAAGCAGCTCGCGAAATATCTGCTCATTGAGGTTATCGATGATGTGGTCGTCCTTTCTGACCTTCTGGGCCAGCGCCGCATCTTCGTTGACGAAGGCATCCAGGCTCTCCTTAATCATACCCTGCGCCACTTCCGCCATCCTCGGCAGATCGATATAGGGCTTCAAGCGAGGTTCCTGGTTTAAAATAATAGCCTTTTCCGCAATGTTGGCGGCCATATCGCCGATCCGCTCAAGATGTCCGTTAATCTTGATCGCCGTTGTGATGAATCTCAGGTCCTTGGCCGCCGGTTGCCGTAAGGCCAGAAGGCGGATGCATTTTTCCTCTATTTCAATATCAAGCCTGTCGATCAGATTGTCATTGGCTATGACCTGCTGGGCCAACTCCGTGTCCCGGTTTAAAAGGGCATTGATCCCCTGTTCAATGGCCTTCTCCGTCAGCGCTCCCACGTAGATAAGGCTGTCTTTTACTTCCCGTAACTCCTTATCGTACTGAATGTTGATATGCCTTTTTTCTTCCATACTGTCCCCCTCTTCGTCAACCAAACCTTCCGGTTACGTAGTCTTCGGTAAGCTTTTGGGATGGCGTGGTGAATATCTTGTCCGTTCTGTCAAACTCGATCAATTCCCCAAGCATTAAAAAACCGGTCCAGTCGGAAATCCGTCCTGCCTGCTGCATATTGTGCGTAACGATGATAATCGTAATTTGTTTTTTTAATATTTCAAGGAGTTCTTCTATCTTTGCGGTGGATAATGGATCAAGGGCGGAAGTGGGCTCATCAAAGAGCAGTATTTCCGGATTGACGGCCAAAGCCCTGGCAATGACGAGTCTCTGCTGTTGTCCACCGGAAAGCTCATAGGCGCTCGCCTTGAGCTTGTCCTTCACCTCGGCCCATAAATGCGCTTGCTGGAGGGCTTTCTCGACCAGTTCGGATTGATCGCCCGTCTTTTTGATCCCATTCAGCTTAAGTCCATAGGCGATATTGTCAAAGATGCTCATGGGGAATGGGGTTGGTTTTTGAAAGACCATTCCTACGCGGCTTCTGAGGTGGATGAGATCAGCCGGATTCTTGAGGATGTTCTCCTCCCTGAGCAGTATCTCCCCTTCGTACCGGTTGCTCGGATAGAGGTCATGCATCCTGTTGAAACAACGCAGCAAGGTTGTCTTGCCGCATCCGGAAGGACCGATCAGGGCAGTTACCTTATTTTTGTACATCTGCAAATTGATATTCTTCAGTACATGAACATCCCCGGAGTAATAAAAGTTCAGGTCCTTCACCGTTATCTCAATCGTCTCAGGCACTATCTATACCTCCACTTGATGATAAGCCGTCCCAGTATCGTGAGAATAAGGATAAAAACCGTAATAACAAATGCTGCCGCCCATGCCTGGGCATGCCAGGTCTTATAAGGCCCCATGGCATACTGAAAGATCGTTGCCGTCAGAGAAGACATGGGATGGTTCATATCCAATGAGAAGAACGAGTTGTTAAACGAGGTAAACAGCAGTGGCGCCGTCTCCCCGGCTACCCTGGCAATGGAAAGAAGGATACCGGTAAGGATACCGGTTGCGGCGCCCCGGTAAACCACCTGGATGATCACCTTGTAGTATGGCGCTCCAAGGGCAAAGGCGGCCTCCCGCAGTTCCCACGGCACTAAAGACAGCATATCTTCCGTTGTTCTGAGCACCACGGGAATCATTATAATGGCGAGGGCGACAGCCCCTGCCCATCCGTTGAAGTGGCCTACGGGTTTCACGAGAATCGCATAGACGAAAGTCCCGATGACAATGGAAGGAACGCTTACCACTATATCGGATAGGATGCTTACTATCCTGGCGATCATGCTGCCCCGTGCATACTCGGCAAGGTATGTCCCCCCGAGCACGCCGATCGGTACGCCGATCAGAGACGCGCATAGCGTGATCATCAGCTGGCCGACAAAAGCATTCCTCAAGCCCCCGCCCTCAACACCCGCCGGTGCCGGGTCATTAATGAACAGCGTCAGATTGAGCGCCCGCACTCCGTGGACAAGCACATCACCAAGTATGAAAACAAGCCAGAATAGCCCTATGAACGCAGAAAGAGTGCTCAGGGAAAGGGCTACAAACCCTTCTATTTTTCTTGCCTGTTCTCTGGTCATCGTCGATATTTCCTCTCTGCCTTCAGGAGAAAGAATTTAGCTATGGCAAGGAAAATAAAACTCATCATGAACAGCACAAGCGCAAGGTAGAAAAGCGATGAAAGATACATATCTTTATCTGCCTCGGTGAACTCATTCGCGAGGGTAACGGTTATCGTCGTGGCGCTGTCGAAGAGTGAGGTGAATATCCGGTGTTTGTTCCCCAGAACAAATGCGACCGCCATGGTCTCGCCGAGGGCGCGTCCCAGGGAAAAGAGCATTCCCCCGAAAACGCCGAGCTTTGAATAGGGAATAACGATATTTTTCACGACCTCCCACTTTGTCGCTCCAAGGGCGTATGCGGATTCCTTGACAACGGCGGGCGTCAGATTGAACGCATCTCTCGCTATGCTTGCCGTAAAGGGGATGATCATGATGCTCAGGATGACGCTTGCCGTTAAAACATCAATGCCCATGGGCGTTCCTTGAAAGAGAGCACTTACCAGGGGAATGCCTGCTGTGGTCCTCTGAAGAAACGGTTCAACATAGGTGCCCATGATCGGAGAAAGGGTGAAAAGGCCCCACATCCCGTAGATGATGCTCGGTATAGCCGCCAGTAGCTCTATGGCAATTCCTATGGGAGCCCTCAGAAAGTTCGGCGATACTTCTGTGATGAAAATGGCAATGCCCAGGGCGACGGGGATTGCCATGAGAAGCGACAGAACGGTGATAACGACGGTTCCATAGATACTGGTCAATGCGCCGAAGGATTCTTTGACCGGGTTCCATTCCGGGGAAGTAAGAAATTGTATGACGCCGAATTTTTCTATCGCAAGTGAGGATTCCTTGATAAGAACGAATAAAATACCGATAATAAAAACGATGACCGTGCAGGCAGCGACGGCGGTAATCGATGAGAAGATAATATCTCCCGGATTTTTTTTAAATGTTACAGCCATTCAGGGTGCTCCTCTGCACCGCCCATAAGAAAAACACATCAGGGCGGGCAAGTGCCTCACCTGCCCTGATGTTAAATGACTTTCTATTGCAGGCCATTCGCTTTCCAGTAGGCCCTGATCTTGTCCTTTAAGGATTTCGGCAACGGCACGTAGACCAGTTCCTTTGCCTTGGGATCTCCGTTCCTGAAGGCCCAGTCGTAAAATTTGACCACCTTCCGGTTGGCATCCGTCTTCTCCTGGGCAAGGAGAATAAAAGTGGCTCCCGCTATGGGCCATGAATTCTTACCCGGTGCGTTCACGAGCCAGAGATAAAAATGGTTCTTCGGATCGAACGTGCCGGTATCCGCTGCATCCTCAAAGGCCTCGAAGCTCGGTACGACAAAAGTGCCGGCGGCGTTTTTGAGAAGCGCATAGGCGAGCTTGTTCTGCTCTGCATATGCAAATTCCACGTAGCCGACGGAGTTTGCCGTCCTTTGTACATAGTTTGCCACACCTTCATTCCCCTTGCCGCCGATGCCGACAGGCCATTTTACCGCAGTGCCCGCCCCCACCTTTGCTTTCCAGTCGGGAGAAACACCGATGAGGTATTCAGTAAATACGGCCGTAGTCCCCGATCCGTCCGACCGATGGACGACCGTGATCTCAGCATGGGGGAGCTTCAGCTTGGGATTCAAAGACTGAATTTTGATGTCATCCCAATATTTAATTTCTCCCAGGAATATTTTTGCGGTCGCTTCAGCGTCAAGCCTCATTTCGCCCGGTTTTACACCGGCGATGTTGACCACCGTCACCACGCCACCGATGACGGCTGGAAATTGCAGCAGCTTGGCCTTGGCAAGCTGCTCCGGCATCAAAGGAGCATCGGATGCCCCGAAATCCACCGTCCTCTCCGTAATCTGCCGGATTCCGCCGCCTGAGCCGATGGACTGGTAGTTGATCTGTACACCGGTCGCTTTATTGTAATCAAAGGCCCACGCCGAGTACACGGGATAAGGGAAGCTGGCTCCCGCACCGTTCAGCTTGTCCGCCGCCTCCACCCGTGCGAATGATAACATGAACGCCAATACTACTGCAACTTTGACAATCGTTTTCATATTTCCTCCTTCTGCTAAATTTAACAATCGTTTGATGTTCTTTCCTCGAATGCAGCGGGAATCTATACCTTAATTGTTACAGTAATATTACAGCCTGATTAAGCTTTTGTGAACACAAGGAAGATGTCATGCATAAGAGCGATGGCACGGATCAGTTTTGCCGATCAGGAACGAGGGTGTCGAATTTTTTCGAGAGAGGGATCACTCTTCTAAGGCGGATTCTTCTCCTCTGCCTGTTGGCCGGCGGTTTCCTGCACGGCATAGCCGAGCTCGCATTCGATGATCGCCTTGAGTTTGTTCCGTTCCGCGGTGAGCGCTACGACCTGCAACTTCAGTTCCTCCTGGGATTGACGGAGGGCGACCTCTTGAGCCCGGAGGGCGAGTATCGCCGGTATCCACTGCCAGAAGCCGATTCCCAGGAACAAAAAACCGAAGACATAGCCGACGACTTTCTCCAGGAAATCGGCGTAGTCATGCCGACCGAACGAGAGGTATCGGGTGAGCGTGGGGAAATTATCGGCGATGTTCAGAAGCCCGCCCAGAAAGAGGAGACCGAAACCGATGATGAAAAAAATCCAGACATTCCGCATGTGGGGCGGTTCTTTTCCCCGGATCGATCGGAGATAAAGAAAGATCGCGCCGGTGATCACCGCCCGGAAGATATCTGCAGCGATGTCGAGCATATGAGATCCTCCTGTTCCGATTTGCTTCCGACATAGAGGGAGGTGATGCCGAACGTCAATGAGTATCTCTCCACGTCCCGGAAGCCCGCCTCCTCCATCGCTCTCAGGAAGGCCTGCGACGAGGGAAAGTGGAGGATCGAGTCGGCCAGATAGCGGTATGCCGCGGGGTTCCCTGAAAAGAGGCGAGCGACGCCGGGGAGGAGACGGTTCAGGTAGAGATCGAAGAAACCCTGCCAGAACCGGTTCCGGGGGAAGTTCATCTCGAGGACGAAGATCCGTCCGCCGGGGACGATGACCCGCCGCATCTCACGCAGCGCCTGGAGACGATCCGGGATGTTCCGGATGCCGAAGGCGATCCCCGCGGCGTCGAAGCACCCGTCCGGGAAGGGGAGCGTCATGGCGTCGGCCTGGAGGAGGCGGATACGGTCGGAAAGGCCCCGGCTGGCGATCTTTTTCCGGCCTACAGCGAGCATTTCCTTGACGAAGTCGATCCCCGTCACATCGATTCCGGGGTGACCGTTCGCGGCCTCGATGGCCAGGTCGGCCGTCCCCGTCGCCACATCCAGGAGGCGGAACGTTTTGAAAAACCGCATCTTCCGGATGGTAAACCGGCGCCAGGCGATATCACGGCGAAGACTGAGGAGGCGGTTCAGAAAATCGTACCGCTCGGTGATCGTAACGAAGATCTCGCGGACCATGCCGACGTGCACGTCGCGGCCGATTCCGGTCACCGGCGGATAGTTCTTCGGGTCCGGATCCTTTTGGGGATCGGTGTCCATGATATCAGCTTTCTTGGTCGTAGATCCGGGAGTAGAGGCCATCGAAGCCGTCCTTCCCCGCAGCGAGAAGCAGCGTGAGCGGCATGACCTTCCG
>CAZINF010000120.1:0-10251 GCA_964540555.1 uncultured Syntrophus sp.
ATCGAACGGCGCAAACTGCCCGATTTTGACTACAGCAGCTTCGCTCCGGAGAGCCCTTCACGGCAAGGCCGCATGGGTCGGCCAGTGGAGCTGCAGCCGCCCCGTGCATACAACCGCGCCCGTAAGAAAACCAATGGGGACGGATTTGAAATCCGTCCCCATTCATGTGACCGCGTCATAAGGGCTCAGGCGCCTTCGGGGCAGCAACCGGCGCGGCGACGAACCGGCAATGAAGGCAGCGTAAGCTGCGCGCCCCCCCGCCGTCCGCAGCAGCGCAGGCAATTCGCCGCATCATCGGTCAAGCGCACCTGGTAGTTGATCTATTTCTCAAAAATCCATCGGTCCACGTCACGGCTCCAGGAGACCAGTTCCTCCTGTTTGAACCACAGCGCAACTTCCTGCCCGCCGTTTTCGGGACTGTCCGAGGCGTGTGTGATGTTGCGGCCCACTTCCAGGGCAAAGTCGTGGCGGACTGTCCCCGGCGCCGCCTCCAGGGGACGGGTGGCGCCCATCGTCTGGCGGATGGCGGCCACCGCACCGGGGCCTTCCCAGGCCATCGCCATCACCGGCGCCGAGGTGATATAGGCGATCAGACCTTCATAAAACGGTTTGCCCTTGTGAATGGCATAATGCTCCTCGGCCAGCGCTTTTGCGACCTGCATGAACTTCGCCCCTGCAAGACGCAGCCCGCGCCGCTCAAGCCGGGCAATCACCTTGCCGATCAGACCGCGCTGCACGCCGTCGGGTTTCACCAGAACCAGAGAACGTTCCACTTTTTCCTCCTGAGACCTCACAGATCCTTGAAATCCCTCGTATACTCCAGCCGCCCTTCTTTGATCAGGGCGGCTTTGCTCCCCTCGATCCAGGCCTTGACGGTTTCGCTCTTCTTTTGCTGTTCCAGGTATTTCGCGATGGCGTCCTTCTGGGCGGCAAACTCCGTATCGCTCGACTTGCCCTTGTCTTTGAACCGGATGATGACGTAATTTCCCTCGACCGCAAAGGCCTGCTCCGGATAGGGCTTCTTTTCCGAGATCTGGAACAGGGCCTCCGTCAGCTCCGGCGAAGAGCCCAGGCCGGGAACGGCGCTGCCCGGCTGAAAGAGTCCCGTCTCTTTCACTTTCAAACCCTTCTCCCGGGCCACCGCATCCAGGCCGTCGCCCTTCTTCAGGCGGGCAAGGAGGGCTTCGGCCTCCTTCTGCGCCAGGCGCTTCGCCTCCGTCTCCCGGTACTGCTTCACCACCTCCGGTTCGATCTCCTTCAGCGGAGGCAGGTAGGGGGGCTTCCGGTCTACAAGCATAACGACATAATACCCCTTCTCCCCCTGAAGCACCCGGCTCATCTCATTTATCTGCAGGCCGGAGAGAAGCTTGCCGAAATCCGCCATTGCCCTGAACTCCGGCGGCGGGGCATTGAGACCAAACAGCCCGGTCGTCCGGACTGTCAGTTTCTTCTGGGCGGCGTAAGCATCGAAGTTCTCATCCTGGTAGATGGCGTCGTGGGCCTTCTTCGCCTCGTCCGATGCCGCGTACATCCCCTTGACCAGGCTAAGCTCGGCCGCGATCCTGTCCCTGACCTCCGCCAGAGGCTGCACCTTTTTGTCCTTCGTCCACTGGTTCTTGTTCCGCTCGTAGTAATCGGCCACATCGGCATCGGGGACCCTGAAGGCCGCCGCATACTCCTGGCCCATGAACGCCAGGTACTTGAGCTGCACCCGCTCGGTGACGCGGAACTGCGCCTCATGGGCTTTGAGAAACGCCTCCAGATCGGCCGGCGCCGTCTTGATGTCGCCGGTGTATGTCTTTGGAGAAATCTGAATGAAATCGATATTGATCTTTTCGTTCTGCATCCGATAGATGTCATAAATCTCCTGATCGGACACCCTCACCCCGCTCCGGATCAGGTCCTCCACTTTCAGAGCGATCAGCATCATCCTCTGGATCTTTTCGAATTCATCCGGCGCCATCCTGTTCGACCGGAGGGTCTGTTCGTAGATACGCTGATCGAAGGCGCCGTCCCTCTGAAAACCCGGATAGGCGACGATCATCGCCTTGACCTCCTCGTCGGTCGCCTTGACGTTCATCGTTTCCGCCTTCTTGAGGACGACGGCCTGGTTGACCAGGTTATCAAAAGCCTGCTGCTTGAGGTTCAGGCTCTTGATCATCTCATCGGTCAGCCCCTGGCCGAAACGCTGGCGGTACACATCTACCAGGTTCTGGTACTCCCGCTGAAAATCAGCATAGACAATCGGTTTCCCATCGATCATCGCGATCCGTTCCGCCCTCTGCCTGTCGCCCATCGAGCCGAAATAGAAGACAAAGACGACGATGATGATCCCTAAGATGAGCTTCATGAGCCAGTTTCTGGCGTGCTTTCTCATGAGGTTGAGCATTGAATCTTCCCCCCTTTTTATGATAATGGGGACGGATTTGAAATCCGTCCCCGGTCTCAGTAATCCCTTTACGTTCGGGTAAATAGACCAATCACCGATAAAAAGCAATGATTTTTTGGAAAAATGCATTGATAAGGGTGTGAAAATACGGTATGAAGTAAAGATGAATCGAAAGGTTATTTCGATTGTGACTAGAATATCATAGGATTATCGGGAGGAAACGCACTTGCTTTTCGATTTTATTTTAGGGAAATTTTCCAATGACCTGGCTATCGATCTGGGAACAGCCAACACCCTGGTCTACGTCAAAGGAAAAGGCATTGTCCTGAACGAACCCTCCGTCGTCGCGGTACACAAGAACGCCAAGGGAGAAAAGAAGGTCCTGGCCGTCGGTACGGAAGCCAAGAAGATGCTCGGCCGGACCCCGGGAAACATCATCGCCATCCGGCCCATGCGGGACGGCGTCATCGCGGACTTCGACATCACGGAGGCAATGCTCAGACACTTCATCCTCAGGGTCCACAACCGACAGACCCTGGTGCGACCCCGGATTATCGTCGCCGTCCCCTCCGGAATCACCCAAGTGGAGAGACGCGCCGTCCGGGAAACAGTCGAGTCCGCGGGGGCAAGAGAGATCTATCTGATCGAGGAACCGATGGCGGCGGCAATAGGATCGGGGCTGCCGATCACCGAACCGATCAGCTCGATGATCGTGGATATCGGCGGGGGAACGACGGAAGTCGCAGTGATATCGCTTGCCGGGATCGTCTATTCGAAATCCGTCCGGGTCGCCGGCGACAAGATCGACGAGGAGATCGTCCAGTATATGAAAAGGAAATACAGCCTCCTGATCGGGGAGAGGACGGGGGAGCTCATTAAGACTACGCTCGGCAACGCCTTTCCCGATCCCGGCCAGGAGATACGCAAGATGGACGTCAAGGGGAGAGATCTGATTTCGGGCATTCCCAAGATCGTCGAGATCAATTCCGATGAGATCCGGGAGGCAATCATCGAACCGGTAAGCCTCATCGTGGATGCGATCAAGGATGCACTGGAGAATGCCCCTCCCGAACTGGCCGGCGATATCGTGGATCGGGGGATCGTCCTGAGCGGCGGCGGCGCCCTGCTTCGGAACATCGACCTGCTGATCCGGGAGGAGACGGGGCTTCCGATCACGATCGCGGATGATCCCCTCACAACCGTGGCAAAAGGCGCCGGCATCGCCCTGGATCAGTTGGACATCCTGAAAGAGGTGACGTTTCAGGTATAAGGATGCATGATACTTCCCAAGAAATACCGCACCATCACGGCGGCAATCGTCCTGCTGCTTGTATCGCTGTCCATCCTCGCTTACAGCGCGGCGCGACTTTCCGAAACCGGCCCCCTGAGAAAGATGGTTCTGGAAATAGCTGCCCCCGTGGAAGATGCGATCAATCTCTCCCTCAAGGGTCTGCATGATGCCTGGAACCGGTATCTTTTCCTCGTCGGCAAGGGGGATGAAAGCAGGCGACTCCGGCGTGAAAATGCTGCCCTGAATGAGCTGCTCAACAGTTACCGGGAGGGATTCCTGGAGGGGATGCGCCTCCGGAAGCTCCTCGATATCAAAGACAGACTGCACCACCGGGCGGTGGCCGCGAGGGTGATCGACAGCGATCGCACTTCCCTGTTCAAGACGCTTCTCATCAACAAGGGGACGACCGAAGGTTTGCGGGTTGGGCTTCCGGTCCTTGCCGACCAGGGCGTCGTTGGGCGGATCATCGAAACCTCCTGGCATGCCTCGCGCGTCCTCTTGCTGATCGACGAAAACAGCAACATCGATGCCCTGATCCAGCGAACCCGCGCCCAGGGGATCCTCCAGGGCGCCGGCTCGGCGGGATGCAACCTGAAATACATTCCGCGTGAGGAAAATGTCCAGACGGGCGATGTCGTGCTCTCCTCGGGCCTGGCCGGGGTGTTTCCCAAGGGACTGCTCCTGGGGGTCGTCACCGGGACTTCCGGGCAGGAAGGGGGCCTCTTCCAGAAGATCGACGTGGCGTCCGCCGTCGATTTCAGCAAGTTGGAGGAGGTTCTGATCCCGATCCCCGACGCAGGACCAAAGCCATGATCCATTACCTCCTCCTCCCGCCGCTTCTGCTTCTTCTGGTGATTGCCCAGATCACCATACTGGACATCCTTACCCTGGGATGGGTCGGAATGGAGATCTCCCTGGTCGTCGTCATCTATTCCGGGTTCCATCTCGATGCGTTTCCGGGGGGCATTATCTCCTTGTTGCTCGGTTTCTTTATGGATTGTCTGACCAGTACGATGTTCGGCCTCTATATGTTTCTCTATCTCCTCATCTTCTACCTCTCCTTGTTTGCCGCCCGAATGATCTATTCGGAAAAGCCTTCGCTCATCGCTCTGTTCACCGGGCTCTGCACGCTTCTGGAAGGCATGGCGATCGTCCTTCTCTACCGTTTGATGTTGGGCGGCGACATCCTCTATGCAATCCCGAAGATCTTCATCCCGAAAGCGATCATACTGGGACTCCTGAGTCCTTTCCTGTTCCGCCTCTTTCACCGTTTCGAGGTTTTGCTGCATGCAAAAGAGTCACAGCCGGCTCAACGGGTATGAGCCGGGGCAGTTCAAGAGAAAACTCAAGCTGCTGTTCATCCTCGTTTCTGTTGCACTGACGCTCATCGTGATGAGGATGTGGTATCTGCAAGTGCTCAAAGGGGACGAACTGCGGCAGCGTTCCGAAAACAACAGCGTTCGCCTGCGGAAGATCCAATCGATGCGCGGTCTGATTCTGGACACCCGAAGGCAGGTCCTGGTAGCCAATCAACCCTCCTTCGATCTCGTCTTCATCCCCAACCGGACAAGGGACATCAGCAGGACCATCGGGAAAATCAAGGCCCTTTACGATGAGCGCTCGCTGACGCTTCCTCCGCTCGGCTCATTGACGGGCAGGGTTAAACCTCTTGTGCCTGTGGTTCTCGAGCGGAACATCAGCATGGAAAAAGTTGCCGTGGTGGAAACCCATGCCCTCGAACTCCCCGGCGTGGTCATCGAGGTGACGCCGGTTCGCCGGTATCTCAATGGGGAAATGGCCGCACAGGTCATCGGATTCACGGGGGAGATCAGCCGGGAAGAGCTGGGTCAGGAGCGAGAAGAACCGCTCACGCCTGGCGATATCATCGGCAAGTTCGGCATCGAGAAATTCCTCGATGGCCATCTCAGGGGCAAGAACGGCGCCGAACAGATCGAAGTCAATGCGGCCGGGAAGGCGGTCCGCTCCCTGGGCAAAATCCCGTCTGCGACGGGCGGCAATGTCGTTTTGACCATCGATGCGGCGCTCCAGGAGTCGGCGTGGAAAGCCCTCGACAACCGGCCGGGTGCGCTGGCGGCCATGGACCCCCGCAACGGGGCCGTCCTTGCCCTGGTCAGTTCACCCTCCTTCAACCCGAACCTCTTCAGCGGCGGCATCTCCTTCGACGACTGGGAGAGGCTCGCCAACGACCGCCGGCATCCGATGGAAAACAGGTCGATCTCCGGACAATACCCTCCGGCTTCCACCTACAAGCCTATCGTTGCCGCGGCCGCCCTCGAAGAGGGGTTGATCACCCCGGAGACGACCTTTTACTGCAACGGCGCCTTTCAGATGGGCGACCGGGCCTTTCGCTGCTGGCAGGAGAAGGGTCACGGCCATGTGAACCTCCATCGCGCCATCGTGGAGTCCTGTGATGTCTATTTCTATAACCTCGGAAAGATGCTGGGTGTTGACAAAATTGCCGCCTACGCCCGTGCCTTCGGCCTTGGCGCCCCCCTGGGCATCGACCTCACCCGGGAAAAGAGCGGCCTGATTCCCACGAAACAGTGGAAACTCGACCGTCTCCGGGAATCCTGGCATATGGGTGAAACCATCTCCCTTTCCATCGGGCAGGGATACAACCTCGTCACGCCGCTCCAACTGGTGAGTATGTATGCGACACTAGCCAATGGCGGCGCCCTTTACCGCCCCCGGCTCGTAAAACAGCTTGAATCTTCGGACGGACTCGTCGTAAAAGTATACGGCCCGGAGAAGCTCGGAACGCTGCCGGTCAGCGCCCGGAACATCCGGATCATCAACCAGGCGCTGTGGGGCGTGGTCAACGAGAAAGGGGGAACAGGGCATATCTTGAAAAGGAAAGAGGCCGATATCGCCGGAAAGACAGGCACCGCTCAAGTGATCGGCCTGCCCCAGGATGACAAGGCCAGAAAGGCCAAGCGGGTATCGGCGGATTTCAGGGATCATGCGCTGTTTGCCTGCTCGGCGCCCCACGGAAATCCGGAGATTGCAGTGGCCGTCATCCTCGAACACGCCGGTCACGGCGGCTCGGCAGCCGCCCCGGTGGCAAGAAAGTTCATCGATGCCTACTTCGCCCGGACGAAGGCTATCCAGCCTCGACCACAGGAAAGCGAAGCGACCAAAGAGGAGAAGACAACGCCGTGATCAAACCGGATCGCCGCCTCATCATCAATTTCGACTGGACCCTGCTGATTCTGGTGCTGCTGCTGAGCGGCATCGGCCTGCTCAATATCTACAGCGCCGGTTTCAGCCTCGCGGATTTCCACCGGGCGCCGCCCTATGTCAAGCAGATCCAGTGGATACTGATCGGCGTCGTGGGGATGGCCGTCGCCTTTTTCATCGATTACCGCTTCCTCTTCCGCCATGCCTATATTTTCTACGGCATCTCCGTCATTCTCCTGCTTGTCGTCTTTACGGCCGGCTACGCAACGCGGGGTTCACAGCGCTGGATTGCCGTAGGCGGCTTTACCTTCCAGCCTTCGGAGCTGGTCAAACTGACGGTCATCCTGGCGCTGGCAAAATACTTCGACCGCCACCAACTGGGCAGAGACTGCCGGTTGAGAAATCTGTTCATCCCTTTCATGATTGTCATGATCCCGGTTTTTTTCATCCTGAAGCAGCCGGACCTCGGCACCGGGCTGATTCTCGTCATCCTGTTTGTGTCGATGGTCCTTTTTGTCGGTCTGGATTGGCGGTCGCTCCTCGCCGCTGCCACCGGCAGCCTGATCATGTCGCCCCTCTTCTGGCACTTCCTGAAGCCTTACCAGAAGGAGAGGATTCTGACTTTCTTCAGCCCCGACCGGGATCCCCTGGGTTCGGGCTACCACATCATCCAGTCGATGATCGCCGTTGGTTCGGGGGGGCTCTTCGGCAAGGGTTTCCTTAAAGGCTCTCAGACCCAGCTTAAGTTCCTCCCGGAACAGCAGACCGATTTCGTCTTCTCCGTTTTTGCGGAGGAGTGGGGTTTTTTTGGTGGAATGATCCTTATGGGCATGTTCATGTCGCTGATCCTGTGGGGACTGAAAATCACCACCCACGCCAAAGATTATCTGGGGGCGTTGGTCGCTTTCGGGATCACGATACTGATCTTTTGGGAGCTTTTCATCAACATCGGCATGGTCTTGGGAATCCTCCCCGTGGTAGGCATTCCCCTGCCGTTTCTCAGCTACGGCGGGTCGTCGATGGTGGTCCTGATGACAGCCGTCGGCCTGCTCATGAATATCAGCGTGCGAAGGTTCATTCTTCAGTCATAAACAACAGCCATCAAAGGCAGCCATCAAAGGAGACTTTAAGATGCTGGGACGAAAGGCAAAAGAGGAGGAAGAGGTGAGGGCCTTTTTGGGCAAGGGCGCTGAATTCAATGGTAAACTGATGTTCAGCGGCTCGGTCCGGATCGACGGCGACTTCAAGGGGGAGATCTTCGGCAACGGCACTCTGGTGATCGGCGAGGGCGCCGAGGTCGAGGCCGACATCCATGTGGACAGCGTCCTGATCAGCGGTGCGGTGCGGGGGCAGATCGATGTCAAGAAGAGCGTCAAAATCTATTCGCCGGGACGGCTGCTCGGCGATGTGGACACCCCCTCCTTTTCCATCGAGGAGGGGGCTTTCTTCGAAGGAACCTGCCACATGACCCGCAGCGAAGCCGAGATTCATTCCCTCCCCCTGGAGCGGCCGGCGATCGGAGAAAAACGATGACACGCTCGTATTTTTCCTTGACAGCCGGCGCAGAATAGTTCAGATACTGACCGCTGTTTTGTTTCTCGCTTCGAGGGCCAAAGCGGTTGATTTTTTTACCATTCATCATCAGAGGTGACGGGAAGTGGTCAGTCTTGATTATTCTTTGGGAATCCAGATCATTAATTTCGTCCTGCTGATCTTTATCCTGAATCGACTTCTTTACAAGCCCCTCCTCGGCATGATCGACAAGCGGAAGCAAAAGTTCGCCGATTCCGAAGCCGAGATCGGGCGCCTCCGGGAAACCGTCGAACAGCAGATGGCGGCCTACGAAGAGAAGCTCCTCCGGGCCAAGGCAGCCGCCGTCGAGGAGAAAAACGAGATCATCCGGAAGGGCGCCGAGGAGGCCAGGGCGATCACCGATGCCGTCCGTGCCGAGATCCCCGGGTTGATGGAACAGTTCCAGGTCCGGATGGGGCAGGAGATCGATTCGGCCAAAAGGATACTGGCCGGTCATTCTCAGAGACTGTCCATTGAGATTGCCGAAAAGGTCCTGGGAAGGAGTCTTCGATGAGCGAGTGCGGACCCTGCTGTCGTGCGCGGATGCATGACGGACTGCAGCCATTATATGGGGACGGAGCCCCTATTAATTCCGGATTAATAGGGGCTCCGTCCCCATATAACAGGATATTTCTTTGCCTGATCCCCTGCCTTTTCTCCTGCGTCTTCTGGCTGGCGGCGGCTTATGCTTCGGGAGGAGGAGAAGCGGGAGGGCAGGAGGGGCCGAACTGGTCAAATTTTTTCTGGCGATCGGTCAACTTTCTTGTCCTGGGCGGCCTCCTCTACTGGCTCCTGGCAAAAAAAGTGAAAGCGTTTTTCACCGGACGGCGGGACGGGATCAGGACCGCCCTCGACGAAGCCGCGACTGCCCGCGAAGCGGCGGAGAAGAAGTTCCGGGAGTACTCCGCCAAACTCGACAAGGCATCGGGGGAGATCGAGCAGATCGGTGAAATGATTCGATCCCAGGGGCTTTCAGAAAAAGAGCGAATCATCGCAGAGGCCGGGAAGGCGGCGGAAAAGATAAAGGAAGACAACCGGATGCGGATTGAGCAGGAGTTCAACAAGGCATCACAGCAGCTCCGAAGCGAGGCGGTGCGCCTCTCCGCGCAGATGGCCGAAGAGCTTTTAAAGAAGCATATCAAGGCGGCGGATCACGAAGCCATGGTCAGGGACTACATAGAGAAGGTGGTAAATAAAAATTGATCAGCAGCAATATCGCCAGACGTTATGCACGGGCGTTTTTCAAAATCGCCGGCGACGAGCAGCGTTACGAAGATTTCGCCCGTGAACTGGGTCATTTTTCCGCCCTGCTTAAGGAAAATAGGAATCTGCGCGAGTTTCTGGCCAACCCGGTCTTTGCCCAGCCCGATAAAAAGGCGGTTGTTGACGCGCTTCTCGCGAAGCTCGCTCTCTCCCCGCTCACCGCAAACTTTCTGAAACTCCTGGTCGACAAGCGCCGCATCGGCATCCTTTCCGACATCGAAGGCTGTTATCGCGACATGGTGGACGATGTCCTCAAAAAGGTCAGTGTCACAGTGAAGACCGCGTTCCCGCTTACCGGCGAGCTCTCCTCCCGGCTGCAGAAAGGGCTGGAAGGGCTGACCGGAAAGCAGGTCGAGATGACCGTCCGCGAAGATCCAACCCTCCTCGGGGGGATCGTTGTCCGCGTCGGGGATACGCTGTACGACGGCAGCATCAGGACTCAACTCAGCAGCATCAGGAATCTCTTGGGGGAGGAAAGATAGAGCATGGAAACCATCAGGGCAGAGGAAATCAGCGAGATCATATCCAGGCAGATCAA
>CAZINF010000121.1:0-10244 GCA_964540555.1 uncultured Syntrophus sp.
AGAAGGACCGTATTGTCATTTTAGAATAAATTGTATACACTGTTGTTCATTTCAGCAAGCCCCCCAAGCCCTTTTCAAAGGAGGTATGCCATGGCCACGTACCATCGCTGGGAAGATTTTCCGCAAAGGACCATCAGCTATCTGGCCGGCCGGCCCAACGCGGATGCGATCATGATCAGAATCCTCTCCACAGAGCGGATCATGTTGACGGAAATTACTGTAAAAGGGGGTGGGACCATTCCCCGGCACCGTCATGAGGCGGAACAGATTATCCTCATGCAGAAAGGGGAGGCCCGGGTGACCACCGGAAAGGAGCCGCCCCGCCTCCTGAAGGCCGGTGATATCTGGGTAGTACCCTCCAATACCATGCACGGAGTCGAATACCTCGGGGATGTAGAAGCACTGGAGATGGTAAGCCCTCCCCGTATGGACAATTTTGTCGGCTATACTATCGAACATACTTTTTTTCAAGAAGAGGAGTCAGCCGGGTAACCCACCACTATTCAATCAGTTCAAATCAATTCAAAACGATTGACGTTTAAAAAGGAGACCATATGACGACAACTGTAAGAATCATGCCGTGTCTGGACATGAAAAATGGCCGGGTGGTCAAAGGGATTCACTTTGTTGAATTGAAGGATGCCGGCGATCCGGTGGAAAGTGCCGCCTTCTATCAGCAGGAAGGCGCCGACGAGCTCGCGATGCTGGACATCGCCGCGACGCTCGAAAATCGCAAGACCCGCCTCGAATGGGTGAAAAACGTCTCGGCGGTCATCAAGATCCCTCTGACGGTCGGCGGCGGCATTTCCGCACTGGAGGATATCGATCTCCTGCTGTCGGCCGGGGCGACCAAGGTATCGATGAACAGTGCGGCGGTTACGCGACCGGCGCTGATCAGCGAGGCCGCGGCAAAATACGGATCGGAACGGATTACCGTGGCCATAGATGGTTGCCGGAATGCGGCCATGCCTTCGGGTTTTGAGGTGGTCGTCTCGGGAGGCACGAAACCGGTCGGCAGGGATGCCGTTGAATGGGCGAAACAGTGTGAAACGCTGGGCGCCGGAGTGATCCTGCCGACCAGCATGGACGGCGACGGGTCGCAGGCGGGTTACGATCTGGCCTTCACGCGAGCCATTTCGGGGGCCGTCAAGGCGCCGGTGGTCGCCTCCGGAGGAGCGGGGAAGCTTCCGGATTTCTATGAGGCGGTCGTGCAGGGCGGGGCAACGATTCTGCTGGCGGCCTCGGTCTTCCATTATCGTCTGCTCGGCATCCGGGAGGTGAAAGAATATCTGCGCGGCCGCGGAATCGCGGTCGCTTTGTAAGGGGAAGGGCGCCTCGCATCCGCCTCGCCGGAAACCAAATCTCTTTAGTTTATATGAAAATGCCCCCCACCCCTCCCTCGACGGGGGAGGGGTGGGGGGCATTTTCACCCTTCGTTGTGCCCGACACGGGCATGGGGGTCACCGGAAAGATGTGCAATTGATATCTATAAACCCAGATAGGCCCGCTTGACTTCTTCGTTGTTCAGGAGGATCTCCGCGCTACCCTCCCGTGTGATTCTGCCGTTTTCCATCACATAGCCGCGGTGGGCGACATGAAGGGCCATGTTTGCGTTCTGCTCGACCAGAAGGATCGTCGTGCGGTTCTCCTCGTTGATCTGCCTGATGACCCGGAAGATCAGCCGAGCGACGAGCGGGGCAAGGCCGAGCGAGGGCTCGTCCAGCAGGAGCAGACGCGGCCGGGCCATCAGAGCGCGGGAGATGGCGAGCATCTGCTGTTCCCCGCCGCTCAGCGTCCCGCCCTGCTGATGACGGCGCTCCTTGAGGATCGGGAAGAGCGAAAAGACATGGTCCCTGTCTTTTGCGATCTCAGCCTTGTCCTTCCTGAGAAACGCGCCCATGTCGAGATTCTCGGCCACCGAGAGCAGGGGAAAGATCCGACGACCTTCGGGGACCTGCGAGATGCCCAGCGCGACGATCCCGTGCGGCTCGAGTTGTCGAAGGGGGTTTCCCATGAAAAATATCTCGCCGCTTCGGGGGGGAACGATTCCGCATATCGTCATGAGGGTCGTTGACTTGCCCGCGCCGTTGGCGCCGACCAGGGTAATGATCTCCCCTTCGGAAACGGACAGGCTGATCCCCTTGAGTGCCATGATGTTTCCGTAGAAGGTTTCAACGTTTCGAAGCTCAAGTATCAAAATCTTCTCCGAGATATGCCTTAATGACGACCGGATTTTCCCGGATCTCCACGACCGTCCCTTCGGCGATCTTTTCCCCGTGATCGAGGACAATGATCCGGTCGGAGATGCTCATCACTATCCTCATGTCGTGTTCGATCATCAGGATTGAAATCTTCTCCTCGTTGCGGATCCTGATGATCAGCGCTTCGAGTTCATCGGTCTCCCGAGGGTTCATCCCGGCCGCCGGTTCGTCCAAAAGCAGCAGAAAAGGCTCGGTGGCCAGCGCTCGGGCGATCTCCAGGCGGCGCTGGGCGCCATAGGGGAGGTTTTTCGCCAGATCGTCCGCCTGGCCGGCAAGACCGATCTTGACGAGGATCTCGTGACTGCGAATGACGATCTCCTCCTCTTCACGCATGGTCCTCCTGTCCCTGAGGACCGCACCGAGGACGCCGGTTTTCGCCCGGCAGTGGCGCCCGATCATGACGTTTTCCAGGACGGTCATGTTCGGGAAAAGACGGATGTTCTGAAATGTCCTGGCCATTCCCATTTCCGTGACTTTGTGGATCTTGACGCCATCGATCCGACGGATTTTCCCTCCCGGGGGTGAGATGGAGATATCCCCTTCTGTCGGCCCGTGGATTCCTGTGATGCAGTTGAAAAAAGTGGTTTTTCCCGCGCCGTTGGGGCCGATAAGGGCGACGATCTCTTCCTGCCCGACCTGGAGATCGACGGAGTTGAGCGCCCGAAGCCCGCCGAAATCCATCGTAAGTCTGTTCACGGTAAGGACACTGTCCATATTACGCCTGCGCCGTCCCGTCGCCCTTTCCTCTTGAGGTGAACCGGCAGACGCGCCGGATGTTCGTCACGATCCCCTGGGGGCGAAAGACCATCATCAGGACCATCGTCGTTCCGAAAAGGAGCATCCGATAGGCGCTGAAGGCCCGGAGATACTCCGGCGTCAGGATCAGAAGGAAGGCCCCGAGGATCACGCCCACGATCGAGCCCATTCCGCCCAGGACGACGATGGAGAGGATCATCGCCGACTCCATGAAGGTAAAGCTTGCGGGATTGATGAAGGTGGTCTTCGCGGCGAAGATGACGCCGACCATCCCGGCCCAGGTGGCCCCGAGGGCGAAGGCGGTGAGTTTCGTCCGTGTCTTGTCGATCCCCATCGCCTCGCAGGCGACCTCGTCTTCCCGAAGCGCGACCCAGGCCCGTCCGATCCGCGAATTCTGCAGGCGGTTCACCACGAAAATCGTGAAGAGGCATAAGGCGATCATGAGGAAATAGAGATAGATGGTTGCCTCGTGGAGTGACAGTGCGACGCCGAAGAATCCAGGCCGGGGGATATTCGAGATGCCGCTCGGCCCGAAGGAAAACGAGTTCCAGTTCTCCAGGATGAGGCGGATGATCTCGCCGAATCCGAGTGTGACGATGGCAAGGTAGTCGCCCCGCAGGCGGAGGACCGGAAAGCCCAGGAGGATTCCGAAGAGGGCGCCGAGAAGGGCGCCCACCGGCAAGGCCGCCCAGAATCCCAGGCCGAAGTGATGGTTCAGCAGTGCGTAGCTGTAAGCTCCGACGGCATAAAAGGCGACATAGCCGAGATCCAGGAGTCCCGCCAGACCGACCACGATATTCAATCCCAGACCCAGCATCACATAGATCAGGGCCGTTGTCATGATATTCGTCTGATAGCTGGAAAAGAGGAAAGGAAAGGCGATCGCCAGCAGGGCCAGAGCAGCCAGGGCCGGCCGGTAGATCCGGGAATCCTCCAGGAGGCGCACGCTGATCGCCCGGGGATCGGCTTTTTTCTCGTCGACAAGTTTCCGGCCCCGTTCCTTCCGGTTCAGGAGCAGGCGCCAGACGAAGGAAAAAAGGAAACTCCCGATTCCGACAAGCGCCATGTTACGCCAGCGCCACTCGATGACCTGCTCGATCGTATTGACACGGATCACCATGATCGGGAAGGTCAGAAGCATGAACCAGAGCGAGATGAAAAACGATTCCTTCAGGTCTTTCATAGGCCGGTGGAGTCCTCTTCACACTTTCCGGGCGGCCGACCGCCCGAGGAGCCCCGCCGGCCGAAAGATCAGGATCAGGACGAGCAGGCAGAAGGCGAACACATCCTCATAGTCGCTCGACACGTAACCCGTGGCGAAGCTCTCCGTCCATCCGAGAACCAGGCCGCCAAGGACCGCGCCGGGGATGCTCCCGATTCCCCCGAGGACAGCGGCGGTGAATGCCTTGATTCCGGCGATGAAGCCGATTGAAAAATTGATCCGGCCCACATGGGAGGCGATCAGGACACCGCCGATCGCGGCCAGGGCCGAGCCGATGATGAAGGTATTGGAGATGACGCGGTTCACATTCACGCCCGTAAGCAGCGCCATGTTCCGGTCCTGGGCCGTGGCCCGCATCGCCTTGCCGAGCCTCGTGAACTTGATGAAGAGGGTCAGGGTGACCGTCACCGCGGTGGTGGTGAGAATGATGATGAGCTCCGCCGACCCGATGATATGGGAGTATAGCTCCATAAAGGGGAGGGAAGGGATCAGGTTCGGGAACGGCAGAAAGTCGGAGGTCTGGGCGAGAAGGATGTAGTTCTGCAGAAAGATCGACATGCCTATGGCGCTGATCAACGGGGAGAGCCGCGGCGCTTGGCGCAGCGGCTTATAGGCGATCTTCTCCACGGTGAGACCGTAGGCGGAGGCATAAAGGACGGCCACGATGGAGGCGAGGATCAGGACCGGCACGCCCGTCATCCCGTTCATGGTGAGAACGGCGGCGACGATCAGCGCGGTGAAGGCGCCGATCATGTAAATCTCGCCGTGGGCGAAATTGATCAGCTCGATGATGCCGTAGACCATCGTATAGCCCAAGGCGATCAGCGCATAGATGCTGCCCCTTGTCAATCCGCCGATCAGCAGTTCCAGGAAATAGTCCATTTCAATCCAGAATGCGTTTGTCCAAGGACATTATTTCACCTCGACATAAACCCCTTTACGCACCTGGTAAACCGAGAAGCCGACGCCGATCGCATCGCCGCGCTTGTCAAATTTTATTTTACCCAGTGGTGTTTCGATGAAGTCGGTCTGAAGCGCCTTTCCAAGCGCGTCATGGTTCGTCGAGCCGGCTTTCTGGATGGCGTTCAGGATGGACTGGGTCGCGGCGATGCCGTTGAGGAAGAAAGCCCCCGGATCGGCCCCGTAGGCCTTCTTATGCGCCTCGATAGCGGCGATGGCCAGAGGGTTTTTTGTCGTGTCCTTGGGACCGGTGGCGTAAACGCCTTCCGCATACTTCTGGGCGACCTTGATGAAGGTGTCGTCCTTCACCCCGTCGCCGGAGATGAAAGGGATCTTCATGTTCTTCTTGCGCATCTGCGTGACGATCAACGAAGCCTCCGGATGGTAACCGCCGAAGATGACCGCCTCGGCGCCGGTCCGCTTGATTTTCTGGACGACGGCGGAGTAATCGACGGCGCCCGGGGTAACCCCCTCGAAGAGGACGACCTTGGCCTGCTTGGAATCGTCGATGAACTTCTTTGCGAACTCGGCAAGCCCTTTTCCGTAGTCCCCCTTGTCATGGAGGACGGCGATCTTCTTGACCTTCAGCCTGCCGATGGCGAAATCCACCTCCAGGCGGGCCTGGGTGTCATCGGAGGCGATAGTCCGATAGAAGTTGGGATACTGGCCGCTCTGGGTCAGATCGGGATTGGTGGCCGAAGGGGAAATGACAATGATCCTCGCGTCCCTGTAAATGCCCAGGGCCGCTTTGGTCGCCCCGCTGCAGATATGGCCGATGACTGCGCTCACGTTCTGGGAAACCAGCTTGGCGGCTGTGTTCGCGGCGACTTCCGGTTTGCAGACGTCGTCCTCCACGAGAAGCTGCACCTGTCTGCCCAGGACGCCCCCCTTGGCGTTGATTGCATTGACGACCTGCTCCGCGGCTTTGACCGTCGGCAGACCATAGGAGGCGAGGTCCCCGCTGTGCGCCCCTGCCACCCCTAACTTGATGGCATCCGCGGCAAAGGGAGATCCGGGCGAAACCACGGTCAGAAATACAGCCAGAAAAACCGTCCTAAGTGTTGTAGAAAAAATCTTTGTTTCATAAACTTGCTCCTTTCTTTCTGAAGAATAGACGGATCGGAACCTCCGCGAAACCGAAGGTCTCCCGGATACGGTTGATCAGGTAACGCTCGTAAGAAAAGTGGATATCGCCAGGACTTCGGACAAACAGGGCAAAAGAGGGGGGCTTGATTGCCACCTGGGTGATGTAGTTGAAGATATGCGGACGGCTCCCGCGGCCGGGAGGGGGATTCGCCTCGATGATCTCCCGGATCTTCCGGTTCAGCTCGCCCGTCTCGACGCGGCGGGTGTACTGGGCATATACCCGATCGACCAGGTCGAAGATCTTCGAGACCCGCTGGCCGGACAGGGCCGAGACGAAGATGATGGGCGCAAACTCAAGAAACTTCGCGTTGTAGCGGATATTCTCCACGAAAGTCCCTATGGTGCTGTTGTCTTTTTCGACAAGGTCCCATTTGTTCACGACGATGATGCAGGCGGTTCCTTTTTCGAGGGCGAGGCCGGCGATCTTGACATCCTGCTCACTGATCCCGTCCGCGGCGTCGATGAGGACGAGCGCGATGTCGGCCCGGTCGATCGCCTTTAAGGCCTGGACGATGCTGTATTTCTCCATCGTAAGGCTGATCCGGCTCTTTCGGCGGATTCCGGCCGTGTCGATCAGGAGGTACTGTTTTTTATTGCGGGTGACGGGTGTGTCGATGGCGTCCCGGGTCGTCCCCGGAACTGGGTTGGCGATCGTCCGCTCGTAACCGAGGATCCGGTTGACGAGGGAGGATTTGCCCACGTTGGGCTTCCCGATGACGGCGATCCGGATGCGCTCCCCTTCACCGTCCTGGAGCGGTTTGGCCTCGGGGAGACAGAGCGCCACATCGTCCATCAGCTCGTCGAGACCGGGGCCGTGCTGGGCGGAGAGCGGGTAGAGCGTTTCGATTCCCAGGCGGTAGAACTCCGAAAGCAGAGCCTCATGGCGGGGGCCGTCGATCTTGTTGACGGTATGAAAGACCGTCTTTTTCACCATTCGGAGCATCCTGGTGATTTCCTGATCCGCGGGGGTGAGGCCGTCCCGTCCATCCATCATAAAAATGATGATCTCCGCCTCTTCGATGGCGAGCTTCGTCTGCTCCCGCATCTGGACAAGGATCTCGACCTCCGATGCGGGTTCGAATCCTCCGGTGTCGATCAGCGTGAACGGGCGGTCGTTCCAGGCGCAATCCGCATAGTTTCGGTCACGCGTGGCGCCCGGCTCGTCGATGACGATGGCTTTGCCCCTCCCGGCAAGTCGGTTGAAGAGGGTCGACTTTCCCACATTCGGCCGGCCGATGATGGCGACAACGGGTTTCATAGGGGGACATCCTCACATCACATCTCCGTCGCGCGCTTTGACGAGAGACATGATCTTTTGATGACCCGCTTATACCCGATCGGCGCCGGAAAGTCTACCCGTGATTTCCGGCCTTATCCCTTCAGGTCGCGACCCCTAAGAGCGAAATAGATTGTGCCGATGAGGCCGCAGGCGGTGGCGGCAAGCAGGTTGACCGCAGGAGAGAGCTGCCAGAGGAAACCGCCGGCGAAGGCAGCCCCGGAGACGATAACGTCCCGTATCAGGTAGTAAAGGCCGAACATCCCCGCCTTCTGGTCCTCGGGCGCGAGATCCATGATCAACGCCTTGCGCGTCGGTTCGCCGAATTCCTTGAGGCCCCGGATGACGAAGGCAAGGGCCATCATCCATAAGCTGTGAGAGAAAAGAAGAAAGAGCGGAAAGACCGTGAAATTCACAAAAGTGATCAGAACGAAGGGCTTCTTGGTCGTCCGGTCGGCAAGATACGCGACGGGGATATAGACGAGCATGGCTGTGACCATCTCGATTGTGGTCAACAGACCGAACTGCACGGCGCTGATCCCGTTGCTTTTCATGCACCAGATGACGACGAACGCGTAGGGGATCTGCTCGGCGAAGCGGATCAGGATATCCGAAACAAGGAGATTCCTGAGGGCTGGGCTCATGCGACGCCAGAGCTGCGAAGGCCGCTTCTCGGCGGTTCCCCGTGCCTGGTCGTCCTCGATCATCGCCTGCTGGAGGACGAGGGAGACGATCCCGAGGAGCAGGGCGGCGCAAAAGGCGAGGCGGATGCCGGACTTCTCGCCGTAGAGCCCGATCAGGACGCCGCCGATCACCGGCCCCAGGGCCATAGGGATCCGCCGGGCCAGCGAATGAACCGACACCCCCATTGTCCTTTTCTCCAGGGGAAGAGATCGGGAGACGAGGCTCATCGTCGCGGGGAGCGAGATCGCGCTCCAGGAGAGGAAGAAGGCCGCTCCGACGATCACGGCCAGCCAGTGGGGGAAGAGGATGACGATCAGATACCCCGACATGGCGATGAGATTGAAGACGACGAGCGCCCGCTTGTAGCCCAGACGTTCGCTCAGGTATCCGCCGGGATAGGAGTAAAGAGCGGAGAGGAGATTGTCCATCGCATTGAGAAATCCGACTGACAGAATCCCGCCTCCCAGGGCGAGGAGGTAGATCGGCAGGAACCGCTCGGCCATCCTTTCGCCAAGCCCGACGAGGACTGCCATGATGAGCATCGCAACGATGCTTTTTCGAAGCCCGAAGAAATCGACAACCCTTTCCCGCCGGGTCATTTTTGATAGCCTCTTTATATGAATCCCGCCCGCAGAGTCCTTTGGGCGCGGCACATTAATCCATTTCGTGGGGACCTGTCAAGCTGAGGAAGGGCGTTTACTTAATAGGTGTTCTCTTTTGTTGTGTCTATGTATTTTGGAAAACCTCTTTAAGGCATTTTCTTTTAAGGCGTTTATTTTCCCCTCATCTGCCTTAATTTCATCGAACAGATATTTACGGCCTAGATACTCATATTTTGGTTGACCAAAACGGTGATAGGTTAAGGGTTCATAGCTCACGTTTGGTCTTCCTTTTATAAAATCTACGATGGCGAAAACCTCTTCCTCCGTATCATTAAATCCAGGAACGATAGTAGTCCTGACTACGACGCGTAAATCAGGAAAGCCTGCACACATTTTATCAAAGTTATCTAAAATAAGCTTATTCGAAACACCTGTAAATTCTGTATGTTTCTGGTCATCCATAGATTTGATATCAAACAAAATAGTATCAAGATGCCGGCATGCCTCCTCCATATTTTCCCATGCTGTATAACCTGAAGTCTCCATAGCAGTATTCATTCTACGCTTTTTTGCCTCTTTTAAAAGCTCTAAAGAAAACTCGGCCTGCATAAAAGGTTCCCCGCCACTAAGGGTAATCCCTCCCCCAGATCGAGAGTAGAAAATACTTTCCTCTTCCACAACCTTTAATACTTGGTCAATACTCAGTAAATTTCCAAAAGCATTTAAAGCCTTGGAAGGACAGACATCGGCACAATGTAAACAATCATCGCATAGTTCTCGATCAATAATAATTCTATTTTCATTATCTTTCTTAATAGCACCGGTAAAACATACCTCAATACAGTACATACATTCGGTAATACCAATACATTTATTGCTATTGTAAGCTAACTCCGGTAGGGCCTTCTGGGACTCTGGGTTGGAACACCACCAGCACCGCAGAGGACATCCTTTTAAGAATACCATGGTTCTAATGCCCGGACCGTCATGCACGGTAAACTGCTGAATATTAAAAACATACCCGTATTTTCTTTTATCATAGCTTTTCGCCATATGCTCCCCCTGCCTGATAATAAAGGTAAGTCCTGCAGGAAAGCAGGACTATACCTTTTCATCAATATCTTGTTAAATAGCGACCCACACCCCGCTGGGGCGGTTTATCAAGGAGTAACTTTTGAAGTTACTCAGAAGTACTATGTTCCGTTCTGGTTATTAAGTCGTTTTGGAGATCAGGTGATAAATCAACGAAATAGGCACTATAGCCCGCGATACGGACAATTAAATCACGGTATTTTTCCGGATCCTTTTGAGCGGCAATCAGGGTTTGATTGTTGATA
>CAZINF010000122.1:0-9840 GCA_964540555.1 uncultured Syntrophus sp.
GGTGGATGGAAAAGGAGGGAACCTAAAAACCATCCACCATTATAATGCTGAAAGGGTTTTGACTACCACGTCACCTTTCAGATTATTTTTTTTCTGACCGATCCTTTTCGGTCACCGGTCTTTTCAATCGAGGAAAAAAATACTGCTCTTGTTGCGGTAGACTTGCTTTCCCTTAACTACCTTTGCGTTCCGATCCTCGGGAAGCGCCTTCTCGGTCTCCCCCTCGGCCTCATGCACGAAAAATTCATATTCCAAAATCCGCCGGGGGTTCGTTTTTTCCTCCTCTGTGCAATCCTGCTCTTTTACCCGCTTCCTGTCCCCTGCCATATACCCTGTTCTTATTTTTTGAACTTTCTTATCGCAACAGCAATGCCATTCTTGTCTCTCCTTTCATTCTTTCCGTTCTTTTTTGGTGAATATATCGGATAGATAATAGATATCCGATAGATGCATTCACGATGCCCTGAGGGACGACACCTCCGGGTGCATATCCGATTCCTGTCCGGAAGGAATATTTACGGGGAAACGGGTATGAGAAGTGCAGATACCGCACAAGACGGAGACGTTAATCTCCATAGATTCAAGAGATCTGTGCAACAGGCGAAGATGTGCGTCTATGGCACATTGCGTGCAAAGGAAGCACAATTATGTTTTACTATTTTTTTCAGCTCCCGGATCAGCTTGTATCGGGAAATACCGAGACGCTTTGCCGCCTCGGTCTTGTTTCCTCGATTCATCTCCAGGGTGCTTTCGATAATCTGTCTTTTGATGTCGTTGGCGATCCTCTCCGTAACCAGGGTAAAATCAATCCCCTCAGAAGTGAGCTGGGGCAAGACATTGTCGATCTGAATCCTGCATTTCTCATGATTGGCGATCGAACGCATCTCCGCCGGCAGGCTTTCGACCGAGATCATGTCGCCGTCGCTGTGCAGGATCATGATCCTTTCGATGATGTTCTTCAGTTCCCGGACATTGCCCGGCCACTGGTAAGAGGTGAGAATCCGCTCTGCATCCTCCCCGAATCCTTTCACCTTCTTCTTGAATTTCCCGTTGAACTCCTCCAGATAGTAACGGGCCAGGATCAAAATGTCTTCGGTCCGCTCCCTGAGCGGCGCAATCGTGATCGGAACGACGCTGATCCGGTAGTAGAGATCCTCGCGAAAGGTTCCTTCCGCGACCATCCTGTTGAGGTCCCTGTTGGTCGAAAAGATGAAGCGGACATCAATGGGGATCGTATCGTTGCCGCCCAGACGTCGGATATGGCCATCTTCGAGCATACGGAGAAATTTTGCCTGAATATGGATATCCATCTCCCCGATCTCGTCCAGAAGGATCGTCCCGCCGGTCGCGTATTCGAGAAGGCCGATCTTTCTTTTCCTCGCATCGGTAAAGGCCCCCGCCTCGTAGCCGAAGAGTTCGCTCTCCAAAAGGGCGCCGGGAATGGCCGCACAGTTGACATCGACAAACGATTTGTTGCTTCGATTGCCCTGTCTGTGGATCGCCCGGGCAATCAGTTCCTTTCCCGTACCGCTTTCGCCCTGAATCAGGATGTTGGTGTTGTGCCCTGCCACCTCCTTGATGACGTGAAACAGGCTGAGCATCTTTTTCGACTTGCCGAGAATATTATGGAAGCCTAAAAGGATGTCCTCCCTCTCTTTGAGTTTCTCCACCTCCGTTTTGAGGGATTTCGCCTCGAGAGAGAGCATGGAGTGCATGATGGCGTTGTCATACGAAGTTGAGGCGTTTTTAACCAGAATATCAAGGACATGAATCTGATCCTGGGAGTAGCTCCCCGCCTTCTTGGCCAGATAAAGGGCGCCCTTGAACTTGTTCTTGACCTTCAGGGGAAGGGCGATTTCCGAGCGATAACCCGGAAAGACGGGTTGGGGCGACGGATGTCCGGCGTATGCCTGCCGGGTGGCGATGGCGTCGGTGTCGATCGCCTCGCGGATAATGGTCGGGCCGATTCTTTCCTCCCAAACCAATCGGCTGTCGATGGAAACCTTCCCTCCTTCGTTCATCAGGCAGCGGTCTTTCTCAATGTCCAGGAAACAGGCCAGGACCTTCTCCGATCGGGCTATTTTCAGGGCGCTCCTGACGAGAATCTCGATAATATGGTTGTCCAGGACATGACTGGAATTCATTTCGGAGACTGCCTCCTGGAGAATCATCAATTGCCGGATTTTCTCTGCATTGGCCTCAAAGAGCCGCATATTGTAGATAATGATGCTCAAGGTATTGGCGTAGGTCACGAAGAGACCGATTTCCTCAGGGAAAAATTTTGTTTCCTCTTTGAACCAGGCGGCGATGATCCCGATCACCTCCTCCCTGATCTTCAGGGGAGCGCAGAAATAGGAGCCGCGATCATAGATCTTTGTCAGCATCCGGTCCGTTTCGGTGATCCGGGGATCGGTGGCTGTGACCTCCACGGCGATCGGCTGACCGGATTTAGCGACCTTGGTGACGATACAGTCGTGTTGATGGATGTTGAGGGCAACCGAGAAGACCTTCAGCGTCTCCTCGGGATTGTAGTTCTTGACGACCTTGGCTTCGAGATTCTGTCTCGAGTCATCAAACAGTCGGATGATCCCCCTGTCAAAACCGATGCTGTCGACTACCTCATCGAGTATCTTGACCAGGATCTCGTTCATATCGGAGGGGGCGGTCAGCAAAGAGCTCAGACGGAAGATGCTCTGGAGCAGTTTATCCTTGTCCAGCAAGAGAACTGTGGGAACTTCCGCTCGGTCATCCATGGCGTTTTGGGCCTTGGTCATTGCATGATCCTTTCTGAG
Source organism: uncultured Syntrophus sp. (assembly GCA_964540555.1). Lineage (GTDB taxonomy): Bacteria > Desulfobacterota > Syntrophia > Syntrophales > UBA5619 > JAKAFS01. The sequence goes on from CAZINF010000122.1 coordinate 2,793, forward strand.
CCGTCAGGTTTTATCATAGATAAAAAACTGCATCGTAAAGACGGCCCTGCCCTGAGTAGCCGAGCGGAGGTCCGTCGAATAGCCGAACATCGCCTTCAGAGGAACCTTGGCCTTGATCTCGCTGACCGATCCCTTCGGGGTGATGGCCTGGATTTCACCACGGCGGGCATTGATGTCGCCGATCACCTCTCCCATGAATTCGGTAGGGGTCATCACATCGACCAGCATGATCGGCTCCAGGAGGATGGGTTCAGCCTTCAGACATCCATCCCTGAAGGCCGAGGAAGCGGCGATCTTACAGCCAAGCGCCGTAGACTCTCCCTCTTTGAGCATCCCTCCACGGATGACGATCCGGATATCGATCACCGGATAACCCGCCGAGACACCGCTAAAGAGCGCCTCACGGATGCCTTCCTCCATCGCGGCCAGAAACTCCTCGGGGATGAGCGCCCCTTCCTCGAGCCGGCGAATGATCTCAATCCCGCCTCCCCTTTCCTTGGGCTCCAGGTGGATTCTCACATGGCCGAAATGCTTCTTTTCTCCCAGTTCACGTTCGAACAGCCCCTCACATTCCACGCTTTTCTGTATCGTCTCACGATGGACAACCCGCGGCTTGCCAACGTTCACGCGGGCATTGAACTCCCTGAGCAGGCGGTCGGTAATGATCTCGAGGTGAAGCTCGCCCATGCCTGAAATGACCGTCTGGGCGGTCTCGTCCTCGTACTTGACCCGGAGCGTGGGATCTTCCTCCATCAGCTTGCCTAAAGCGACGGTGAGCTTTTCCTGGTCGGCAGGCGTCTTGGCCTCGATCGCCAGGCTGATGACCGGTTCATAGAATTCGATCGGTTCGAGAAGGATGGGATGGGCCTCGTCACAGATCGTATCTCCCGTCGTCACCCATTTAAACCCCATGACAGCGATGATGTCGCCGGCGGCCGCCTGCTCCACACGCTCTCTCTTATTCGCATGCATCTTTAATATACGTGAGATCTTCTCCTTCTTTCGGTGACTTGCATTATAAAGCTCATCTCTTGCATGAAGTATTCCCGAATAGATCCGGAGGTAGGTCAACTTCCTCCCCTCATCCTGCATGATTTTGAATGCAAGCGCCGCCAGTGGCTCCTTGTCGCTGCTCGCACGGGTCTCCTCTTGTTTGGTCAGGGGATTGACGCCCTTCACCGCGGGGATCTCTTCCGGTGAAGGGAGAAAACGGACGACCGCGTCGAGAACCGGCTGCACCCCTTTGTTCCGGAGGGCCGATCCGCACATGACGGGGACCACCGCAAGCGATATCGTCGCCTTTCGGATGGCCGTATAAATCTCCTCTGCCGGAACGTCTACCCCGTCGAGGTACTTCTCCGCAATCACATCATCGATATCGGCCAACATGGCGATCATCCTATCGCGCTGCTCCACTGCCTGCGGCAGGATATCGGGGGGGATCTCCCCGTATTGATAGGCGAGACCTTTGGTCGTTTCATCCCAGGTGATCAGCTGCTGCCGGATCAGATCCACCACCCCTCGGAAGTCTTCCCCGTCCCCAAAAGGGATCTGGATCGGGAGTGGCAGCGAGTTGAACCGCTTCTTCATCATGCGGATCGTCCCCGCATAGTTCGCCCCGATCCGGTCCATCTTATTGATGAAGGCCACCTTGGGAACGCCATACTTATCGGCCTGGTGCCAGACAGTCTCCGACTGGGGTTCCACCCCGCCAACGGCACAGAAGACGACCACCGCGCCGTCCAGGACCCGGAGACTCCTTTCCACCTCAATCGTGAAATCGACATGACCCGGTGTATCGATGATGTGGATGTCATGAGTATTCCAAGTGCAGGTGGTCACAGCCGATGTAATGGTAATCCCCCGTTCCTGCTCCTGCGGCATCCAGTCCATGACCGCCTCGCCGTCGTGAACCTCTCCCATCTTGTAGGATATGCCGGTGTAAAAGAGAATCCGCTCCGAAACCGTCGTTTTGCCGGCGTCGATGTGGGCAATGATTCCGATGTTCCGCGTGCGTGAAAGTTTGGATTTGGAAGCCATAAGGTTCACCGCGGGAGTATTCCCGTCATCCCTCCTTCGGCGACGCCGGCGGCGCAATCAGTTCTTGGTTCATCGTAAAGGGATGCTTCAGACCGATATGTCCCTTGAGCGATTCCCTTTCCTTACCCCCGATCAGGATTTTTACCCTTTTGATCACCGGTATATTGACAGTCAGGGTATTGGTCAGGGAATAGACCGTGGCCATTTCCGCAGCGCTTCCTCCAGGATGATTCACTGCCAGGCTCTCCCGGAAATTGACCACGAGCATATCGCCGCCCTCGATCTTGACACCTTGCAGTTCCGCCTTTTCCGGAAATGTGCCGACCAGCCCCGTCTTCGAACCGGCCAAGAGGGCTTTGACCATTTCCTGCGCCTGCTCTTCGGGCTCCTTTTCCCTGGTGATAAAACGCTTCTCCGGAATGAGAAAGCGCTCGTTGGCATCGGAAAAAAAGAGGGTCACTTCCTGCTTTTCCTTTTTTTTCGCGGCGGTGTATTTTCCTGTGGCGGGAGGATAGATATAATCAAACAGCGTGATGAAAAAGAGTGCCAGAAAGACCACCGATACCACGATTATCGCGGAAAGTAGCAGAAACCTTTGCTGCTTTTTCGTTTTTTTTTGTTTGACCTCGTCGGTCCGTCTTTGCTTCTTCGTACCCATTATTTTTCCTTCCCCGTCCCGTCCGGCCGATGTCGCTCCGCCGCTGGTCCATGATTGCCGTTGACCCACCAGTCGCTCTTGTCCTTAAACCACCAGTTCGTTGAATCCGTATCGAGGATGCTCCTGGCCAGTTCCCGGGCGTTTTCTGTGGCGAGACGCCGGACGGCAAAGCGGATCCACTCCCGGCTGTATGTGTTGCCCAGATCGCCGCATTCCTTCAACTGAAGAATCAGCGAAAGCTGATCGGCATCATGGGCCAGCAGGGATTCTCTCGTCTCCTTGAGATTGAACTCGTCGAGAATCGCTTCGATCTCCCCCCCGAAGAAAAGCGGCGCGGCAAGTTCCCTGACCGCCTTTTTCTCATCCACCGTCACATACTTCTTGTTCACATAATTCATATCACCCGTGCGGGCCTCAGGCAGATCGTGGACTAAACAGAGCCGCAGGACCGTGAGCTCATCCGCCGCGGGATCCATCTTGCACAGAACATAGCCGATATACAGCGTCCGAAGGACGTGTTCCGCCACCGATTCGCAACCGGAACCCAAAAACTGGAAACCACTCCGGGGTGTTTTTTTCAACATCCCGACTTCGAACAGAAAATCCGCTATTTCACGCATCTATTGCCTTTTGAGAATCCGGATCCGGTTTGCCATCATCTCGGAAATCTTTCTTACCTGGATCTGGAGAGCGGCTATCCCCTCCGGTTTCATCCCCGCGACACGGTCCACCCGCTCTTTCCAGTACTCCAGGAGGTCGATCTCGCTTTCCTTGAGCTTGCGCTCAAACCGCTCCTGGATCTCCTTGAGCAGCGCCGTCTGGTGACCATTCCCCGCCATGTCCCCTCCTTGCCGCCACCCGTCTGTGTCGGCAACATTCACACCAAACATCTATATATCACTACACCCCGATCTTGCAACCACGAAAACGGACGCCCCTCTGAACCTGCCCGGCAGGAATCGGCTTTCTTATAAAACAGTTGATCCCCCACATCCTATATGATAATCCATCAATGGAAGCATAGAAAAAAGATACACGGCATAAAACAACGGACCATTCGCTGAAAGGAGAGAGAAGAAACACTATGGAAGATCGGCATATCCAGGAGGAGATGTGGTGGGTAAGCCCATATGACTTCGTTGACGGGGTGCGCGATGAACTGGAAATTCCCGAAAAGGTTGAGATTCACGATGCCACACTGCGGGACGGCGAACAGACCCCCGGGGTGGTTTTCCGTAAGAACGACAAGGTCAGGATAGCGCAGATGCTCGATGAGGCTGGCGTGGAACGCATCGAGGCCGGTATGCCTGGAAAACGGGCAGGATCGCCTATGTCTCCGGTAAATGGACCGGCCTGGGAGAAGCCTTGAAAGGAGATGGCTATGTCGCTTAATTTCGAATTCTCGTCCGAACAGAAATTGATCGAGGAAAGCGTCTGGCGCTGGGCATCCGGCTGGCTGGAGCCGCAGATGGAGGAGCTCTACGAGAAGGATGAGATGCCCCCCGAACTCTTCCGGGAGCTGGGCAAACTCGGTATCAACGGCATTGTCTTTGAAGAAGAATATGGCGGCACGGGGCTCGGCTATGTGGAGACCCTTCTCATCTATGAAACCATCGGACGGGTGAGCAACGCCCTGGCCATGACCGTGGGAGCAAGCCAGACACTCTGCTTCGACAACTTCCGACGGAACGCTTCGGAAGAGCAGAAGATGGCAATCCTCCCGCTGGCCTGCAGCGGAGAGTATATCGGCTGCCTGGGAATCACCGAACCCAACTCCGGTTCCGATGCAATGGGGATGACGACCCGCGCCGAAAAGGTCGGGGACCGCTATATCATCAACGGGAGCAAAACCTTCATCACCAACGGCACCGTCGCCGATTTCATGCTCTTCTACGCGAAAACCAGTCCGACCCGCGGGGCGCACGGGATTTCCGCTTTCTATTTCCTCACCGACGGTATGAAGGGACTCCACCGGGAGAAGATCAAGAAATGGGGTATGCGGTCCTCGCCGACAGCCCTGATCACCTTCGAAGACATGGAGCTGCCCGAAGAAAACCTCATCGGAGGCCTGAACCGGGGCGGGGCGATCCTGACCAACGGCCTCTGCACCGAACGGATCACCCTGAGCGGCTGCTGCCTCGGTTCACAGCGGGCCTGCTTGGAGCTGAGCCTCCGTTACGCCCGGGAGAGGGTGCAGTTTGGAAAGCCGATCTCCTCCTTCCAGTTTATCCAGGGAAAACTGGCCGATATGTACACGCACTACATGGCCTCGAAATGGATGGCCTATAGCGCCGCAGCCTACTGCGACTCCCTGACGAACAAGGTCGGCGGAAAAGGAACCGATCTTGACCGCAAGGCGGCCGCCGCCCTCCTTTTCTGCGGTGAGATGGGAACGAAGATCGCCGCGGACGCCATCCAGATCCACGGCGGTTACGGCTACTGCCAGGAATACGCGGTTTCCCGTCACTACCTGGACCAGAAGCTCTGGGATATCGGCGCCGGCACCGCAGAGGTCCGCCGGATGATCATCGCAAGGGAGCTCCTCCGGGACAACTTCGGGAGCGGCCGCTGATGGAAAATTATATTTTTCGCGCAGCCGGCGTCGTCCTTACCGGTCTTCTTCTGCCGGTCCTTGTGTGCTTCCCGGTTGAGGCCCGCGAAGGCAGCGCCCGCCTCGTTTTTGAAAAGACCGCGGCCCTCGACAAAACATTGGTTTATGTTGTTAAAAAGGGGGATTCTTTTGCTGCCATTCTCCGGAAGCAACGGGGAGAGCAAAAGAAACGGGTCCCTTACGACCTGATCCGTCGCTTGAACCCGGAAATCAGGGATTTGAACCGGATCTACCCCGGGCAGAAAATCGTACTCCCGGTTCGGGAAACCGCGGACCTTGGCGAATTGCCAAACGACCTTCGTAAAAAAAGCGATCCCCCTCCCTCCAGTTACAGGATCAAGGAGGAGGATTCCATCGGTCGCATCCTTCTGTCCGAACTCGATGCCACCCCCGAGGAAATTCTTCCGACAGCCCGTTCTATCCGTGAGCCGAATCCCGGCATCGACGATCTGAACCGCCTCCCGGCCGGTCAGATCGTCGCGCTCCCCCCCAAACCCGTGAGGCAGGGCGATGCCCTGTCCGCGGAATCGTTGCTGCCCGCAGTACATCCGATGGAAAACGACCGTACCGAGACGGCCGTGATGACAACGCCGAGAGTCGAACACACCCTGGGATTCATTCGGCAGGTGATCAACCGGATGAGGGGCACGCTCATCGCCGGGGGAAATTACTTTATCCCCCTCAAGGATACCGCCCAGATCACGATCGATTGTTCCCTGATCCCCGTAATCGAGCTGGATGACGGGGCGACGGTGCTCCTCGATTTCGGAAACCGTCTGTCGGAGAGCGTCAAAGGGATGATTGGTCAATCCTGGACGAATTATGGCTTTGTCCCCGGGGAAGAGCTCGGCAACGGCCTCGCAGGCATCAAAGGGATCATCCGCCGTTCCAGGAACTATACGATGAGCGAGGCCGGCAGCCCCTTGGCCCTGATGCTGAAACCGGATATTCAGGTCTTTCCCGACTGGACCATTACCACGAAGAAGGGCGCAGTCGGCGCGTCCTATCGCCAGGGACTGTTTCTCCTTGGGAGCAACGAAAAACCTCTACCCGGCGAGGCCCGATCCTTCCTGGAGAAAAACAGCCTTGTCGTTACGGAAATCTCCGGTGATCAAGCAGTGACCGGACCTGCGTCACAGAAAGTGACGCCGATCGTCACCGACCTGAGAGGACTAAAAGGGATCGCCCTGGCAGAGCAGCTCCTCAAGGCTCTGGGAGAGACGCCTGTCGCGAACGCCGAGGTTGTCATCTTCGATCAGGCGCGCAGCGGTTTCACTCTCTCCCTCACGGCAGATCTTCTCCTCCGGAGGGGGGAGAAGCGGTTCATCATCCACACCAAGAGGCTGCCCGACCAGTTTATCCGTATCCTCGAAGAGGAGGGAACGGAGGTGATCCCGATCGGAGAAAGCGCATCGGGAAGACCTCTCATCGAGGATTTGCTTCGAGGTCTCCGGATCCCCGTTCCCTTCGGCCATTTCTCTTTCCGGGTTCCGGAAGCGAGCAATCGTCCACGGCTTACCGCAACCTTTTCCGCCCTCCGGGTGACATCCGGCGGTGAACCTCTTTATCTGATCGATTTCGATATGTCGTCCGATACCCTGGCTTTTCTCCATGGCCTTATCGGCGGACGCATCGCCAAATACTGACGGGGAAAAATGGGGACAGCTCCCTATTTTTCTTCCCGAAAAATAGGGAGCTGTCCCTCGTATATTGAAAGTTAGCATACAGTGTTTGTTTGA
>CAZINF010000123.1:0-9797 GCA_964540555.1 uncultured Syntrophus sp.
TGGCGATCGAATGGGAGGAGAAGGTGGCGGAAATCGTCAAAACCGCCGGACTCCTCCCAAGGCCGGAAGTGGGATAAGCCGATCTTTCGCGGGGGAGCTTGGAAAATCGTGTTCCCTGCGCACGCTGGGGAAAATTAGGGACAGCTCCCTATTTATCCTGAAATAAATAGGGAGCTGTCCCCATTTTCCCGTGGAGCTGTCCCCATTTTCGCCCCATTTTCCCCATTTTCCCGCGGAGCTGTCCCTATTTTTCCACAGGGCGCTTGAAGGGGTCCGGTTTTCAAGTTGCGCTAAGGTCTCAAGACGGGAATATTCGTTAAACGTGCGGAAACCTATCTACGGGGGAGCTGCCGATGCAAACGACGTTGAGTTCCGATCTGGCCCGACGGATCCGCAAGCAGTGCGGTGAAAACGTCTTCCTTTGCTACCAGTGCGGGAAATGCTCCTCTGGCTGCCCTGTCGCCGAGCATTTCGACCTCCTCCCCAACGAGCTGCTGCGCGCCATTCAATTGGGCCGGAAGGATACGGCGCTCAAATCCAGAACCTTGTGGCTGTGCGCCATGTGCGAGACCTGTGCGGTAAGATGTCCGCACGGGATAAACATCACAAGGATCATGGATGTCTTGAAGATCATGGCCCAGCAGGAAGGACTGCCCTCCCCGCTTCCTGCCGCCGTCCTTTTCAACCAGGCGGCCTTGAGGGGGATCCGCGTCTTCGGAAAGATGTATGAGGCGGGGCTCATGGGAGAAGTCTATCTCCGCCAGATGGCCGCCGGCACGCTGGACTACGGGCAGCTCATCAAGAAGGATCTGCCGCTCGCGCTGAAGATGATCGGAAAAAGAAAGCTGAAGCTCCTCCCCTCTTTCGGCAGGCTGAGGGCGCCGGAGAAAACCGCCGGGAGAAAGGAAGGGCCGGCCTATTACCCCGGTTGCAGTCTCCACGGGACGGCGGGCGAATACGACACCTCCGCCCGGGCCGCGCTTTTTGCTTTGGGCGTTAAGCTTGAGGAACCCAAAGGCTGGAACTGCTGCGGGAGCACCCCCGCCCACTCCACCGATCACTATCTTTCCGTTTCGCTTCCCCTCAGGAATCTGCTGGCGCTGGAAAGGGAGGGTTTTAGCAATATTACCACGCCCTGTCCTTCCTGTTTCATCCGGCTGCGGGCGGCGCAGAGGGAAAGCGGAGGAGAGGGAGTCCGGGAGAGACTCCTGGCCGAAATGGGAGAAATCCCATCGGCGGATTTGACGGTTGACCATCTATTACAGACCGTCACAGAGAGAATCGGCTTCAAGAAGGTGGAGGAAAAAGTCGTCCGCCCGCTGAAAGGAATGAAGGTGGTCTGCTACTACGGCTGCATCATCACCCGACCCCCTGAAATCACCGGCGTCCTGGATTACGAATATCCCGCCGGCATGGATAAGCTGGTAAAAACGCTGGGCGCAGTCCCCCTCGACTGGTCTTATAAAACCCGTTGCTGCGGCGGATCGCTCAGCATCTCCCGGCCCGCGATCGCCCTGAAACTTACGGAAAAGATCCTGCAAAACGCCAGGGATGTCGGCGCCGCCGCCATTGTCGTCGCCTGTCCCCTGTGTCATATAAACCTCGATGCGCGCCAGGGACAGATAAGCGAAGAGTCGGGGAAGATTTTCAACATGCCGGTCCTCTATTTCACCCAACTGATGGGATTGGCCTTCGGCCTGAACGCCTCGGAATTGGGGCTTGACAAACACATCGTTGACACAGGGGCAATTGTTGGTAAAATATGAGAAGTGCAACATGTCTAATTAACCCTCGTAAATCGTGTTTCTCCCGGAGCGATCTTCTCGCTTCTGAAGGAGGAGGCCTATGACAAGAAACGTTACCCGCGAAGCGTTGCAACGCAGGATAGTGGAACTCGAGGAACGCCTGGCGGAATACCAGCGGAAAGAGCTCACCAACAATATCCGGGAGGCGGCCGAAAGCCTTAGGAAAATCGTCGAGATGGGCGACGACGGCATCATCGTCTTCGCTGAAGATTCCCGGATCGAGTTTGCCAATCAGATGGCCGCCAATATACTCGGCATTTCCAAGGAGACGATTATCGGCAGCGAATTCTACCGGTTGATCGGAAAAAGCAACCAGGAATTCCTGACGGACATGGTGGCCCGCGGAAGCGGCGTGGGACAGAAGTTCTGCACGGAAATGGCCATCGGAACGCCCCGCGGAGACCTTGTCCATGCGGAAGTATGCATCGCGCCGGCGAAGACCGACGACGGGAAAAGCATAACATACGCCTATATCAGAGATATCACGGAAAGAAAAAAATACGAGAAGGCGCGGAAGGAGTCGGAAGAAAAATACCACAATATCTTTGAAAGGGTGCGTCACGGCATTTACATCAGCGCGAAGGAAGGGCGCTTCATCGATTGCAATCCGGCCCTTTTGGAGATGTTGGGTTATGAAAACAAGGAAGAATTCCTGAAGATGGACATGGTCAAGGACCTCTATGTGAGACCCGAAGACAGGCTGTCGTTTCAGAGGCTCGTCGAAGAACAGGGGTTCGTGAAAGACCTGGAGGTGGAGTTCAAAAAGAAAAACAAGAAAAACATTACAGTATTACTGACGGCCCATGTCAAAAGAGACGAAAAAGACATGGTCTTCGGCTACGAAGGCATCATGATCAATATTTCGGAAAGAAAGAGGATGGAAAAAGAGCTGCGGGAGGCCAATGAGTTCCTGACCCGGCTGATTGAAAGCTCGGTGGACGGCATCATCGTGGCCGATATGGAAGGCAAGGTGCTGATCTTCAACAAGGGCGCCGAAAACATGCTGGGTTACAGGGCCGAAGAAGTGGTGGGAAAGATGAATATCCGCAGCATCTATCCGCCCGGGGTCGCCAGGGAGGTGATGCTGAAGCTCAGAAGCAGCGATTTCGGCGGCGTAGGGAAGCTCTCTTCCTTTCCCCTTTTGGTCAGGCGCAAGGACGGGGAGCTCATCGAGGGCGATCTTTCCGCCTCTCTCGTTTATGACGAAAAAGGAAACGAGATTGTAAGCGTCGGGATATTCAAGGACTTGCGGGAAAGATTGGGCATTGAGAGGGAGCTGCGAAAGACGCAGGAAGCCCTCCTCCACGCGGAGAAGCTGGCGGCGATGGGGAGGCTGACCTCCCAGATCGCCCATGAGTTGAACAACCCCATCTACGGCATCATGAACACGCTGGAGCTGCTCAAAACCGAAGTGCCGCCTGAGAGTAAAAGGAGGAGAATCCTGGAGCTTGCGCTTTCGGAGACGGTGAGGCTCTCCGAAATGCTCAGGAGCATGCTCAGCTTTTCCAAGCCGGAAGAAGAAAAGCGGATGCCGGTAAATATCAACGAGCTTATCGAAGGAATCCTGCTGGTGATGGAAAAACAGATGAGGGAGGCGAATGTCCGGGTGGCGACGGCCTTCAGCAGCGCGATTCCGGAGATCATGGCCTCCACCAACCAGATCCGCCAGGTGATGCTCAACATGATCAAGAACGCCAAGGAGAGCATGCCGTCGGGAGGGACCCTCAACGTCAGAACGATGCTCAGCGGGGGAAACGTCCTGATCATCATCAGGGATACGGGGGGAGGAATACCGGAAGAGCTCAGGGACAAGATCTTCGACGCCTTCTTCACGACCAAGCAGAAGGTAAAGGGGGTTGGGCTCGGCCTGTCGGTCTGTTACGGCATCATCAAGGATCACGGCGGAGAAATTAAAGTGGAAAGCGAAGTCGGCAGAGGGACGACCTTTATCATCAGTCTGCCCGTCTAAAGCCGGGAGAGGGAACAAAAGCGGTTTGGAAAGGGCAACCATTTTAATGAGGGTGAAACGATGGAAATCTTAACGGTAGCTCAGGCAGGCAAGTACTGTAACGTATCCACGGAGACGATCATCAACTGGATCGAGAAGGGCGGTCTTTCGGCCTTGAAAACCGAAGGCGGCCACCGCCGGATCAAAAAAGACGACCTCGATACATTCCTCAGGGAAAAGGGCATCCCTCTGCCGGCGGAAGGAAAAACTCAGGAGAGAAAAAAGATCCTGGTGGTGGACGACGACAGGATCATCGTGGAGACGATCGTGCAGGCGCTGGAAGAAGACGACTACGGCTACGATCTTATTTCCGCCGCCGATGGCTTCGAGGCGGGCCTCCAGGTCAGCCATTTCAAGCCCGATCTCATCATCCTCGACATCATGATGCCCGATATCAACGGATACGAGGTGTGCAGGAAGATCAAGAGCAGTCCAGCGGAGAGGGATATCAAGATCATCGTGCTTTCCGCCTATCTGGATGCGGAGGCGTTCGAGCAGATGAAGAGTTCCGGCGCCGACGCCTGTTTTTCCAAACCTTTGCCGCTCGCACAGTTGAAACGCGAGGTAGCGAAACTATTGGGGCTTGAAAAGTGAGGAGATTATGGTTTTAGCGGAGAATCTGAAAAAGAAGAAATTTGTCGTGACCTCGGAAATACAGCCGCCGATCGGGACGGGGGCCGGGGAACTGGTGAAAAACGTGGAGCGCATCCGGGGCAGGGTCGATGCCCTGACGGTGCCCGACCTGAAAATCGACGGGCTCGTCGTCGATACGATGGGGACGTGCCGGATCTTAAGGGAGCAGAAGTTCGATCCCATCCTCCAGACCGCCTGTCGCGACAGGAACAGGGTGGAACTGCAGGACTATCTGCTCAAGGCAACGGCGGCGGGCATAGAGAACATCCTCACCTTTACCGAAGACTACCGCATTACCGGCGACAGCCTGCAGGAGATCATGTATTTTCACGTCGATTCGGGGAAACTTTTTTCCGTTGTCGAAAACATCAGGGAAGGACAGGATATTTCCGGAAAAGAATTGCCCAATAAAGCGACTTTTTGCATCGGCTCCGGCATCGATTCCCGGTGGGGGGCAAAGGTGCCGGATATGCAGCTCAAGGAAATGGAGGCGCTGGCCGGGTTCGGCGCCGACTATTTCCTCACGACCCCCGTGTTTGATCTCGATTCCTTTCATGAATTCATGAAGCATGTGGGACCCATCAGGATTCCGGTCATCGCCGAGATCATCCTGGTCCGTTCCGCCGAGATGGGGTTGTTTCTGAACAAACATGTGCGGAGCGGACTGGTTCCCTATCACATCATCGAGAAGCTGGCCAAGGCGCCGGACAAGGAAAGGGCCAGCATCGAGATTGTAGGGGAGCTGGTGAAAGGGCTGAAAGATCTCTGCCAGGGGGTGCATCTTATTCCGATGGGCGCGGAGGAGAGGATCGCCAAGTATCTTGAGGCGGCAAAACTTTCCTCTCTCTAACGTAAAAGAGAAGGGTGCGGCGGTATGGACCAATGGGAAAAGGGCAACATCGGTGCGGTTCTGGTAGTCGGGGGGGGCATAGCCGGCATCCAGGCATCTCTTGATTTGGCCAATTCCGGGATAAAAGTATACCTGCTGGAGAAGGGTGCGGCGATCGGCGGGCGGATGGCGCAGTTGGACAAGACGTTTCCGACGAACGATTGCGCGATGTGCATCATTTCGCCGAAGTTGGTGGAGGCGGGCCGTCATCTGAATATTGATATTCTGACCAATTCCAAGCTTCTTTCCCTGGATGGTTTCCCCGGCCGGTTCACGGCGCGCATTAAGCGTCATCCCCGTTATGTGGACATTACCAAGTGCACCGGTTGTGCGGATTGCGTGGAGGTATGTCCGATCGGTTTGTCCAACGAGTTCAACGAGGGGTTGGACGAGCGCAAGGCGATCTATCGCCCTTATCCTCAGGCGGTTCCTAATTCATTTTTGGTGACGAAGCGGGGGACAAGCCCATGCAAGGCGACCTGTCCTGCGGAGACGAGCGCGCAGGGGTATGTGGCGCTGATCCGGGAAGGTCGTTATGAGGAGGCCCTGGAGGTCATCAAAGAGTATAATCCGTTTCCGGCGTCGGTGGGTCGGGTATGCACGCACCCGTGTGAGGTCGAATGCACCCGCGGGAAGGTGGATTCGCCGGTGGCGATCTGCGCGTTGAAGCGATTTGCGGCGGACTGGGTGTACGAGCATGGCGCTTCCAGGGAGAAAGCCGTGGATGCAGGCGACGGCATAACCGATCGTCCCTCCGCCAAAATAGCCGTGGTGGGATCGGGCCCCGCGGGACTCGCTTGCGCCCATCATCTGGCGCGGATGAGGTATGGGGTGACGGTGTTCGAGTCCTTGCCCGCCGCGGGGGGGATGATGCGGGTAGGGATACCGGCGTATCGTTTGCCGCGGGAGGTTTTGCAGCGGGAGATAGAGGCGATTGTCGCCGAGGGTGTGGAGATCAGGTTGAACACGCCCGTTCGGGACATCAACGGTCTGTTTGCCGAGGGATACTCGGCGGTGTTTTTGGCGATCGGGGCGCACGAGGCGCAGCGTTTGGGGATCGAGGGTGAGGATGCCCTGGGGGTTTACCACGGCGTTCCCTTTTTGCAGGCGGTGAGTCTGGCGGGAGACCGGGGACAGGGAGAAGGGGGACAGATTTCAAATCTGTCCCCCTTCTCCCCGTTTGTGTTGCCTACAGTGGGCAATCGTGTGGCGGTGATCGGGGGCGGGAACACCGCGGTGGATGCGGCGCGCACGGCTCTGCGGCTGGGGGCGCGGGAGGTGGCGATGGTGTATCGTCGTTCGCGGGAGGAGATGCCGGCGAACGATTGGGAGATCGAGGAGGCTCTGCGCGAGGGAGTCAGACTGGAATTGCTCACCGCGCCTGTGGCGGTGGAGACGAGGGACGGCAGGGTCGCGGGGATCAGGTGTCAGCGGATGGAGCTGGGAGAGCCGGACGGGAGCGGCCGGCGGCGTCCCGTTCCGGTGGCCGGTTCGGAGTTTGTGATAGCGGCGGACACGATGATAGCGGCGGTTGCTCAGGCCCCGGAGATCTCTTTTTTGGATGCGACTCACGGGTTGGAGGTGAGTTCCCAGGGGACGTTTGTTGTTGACGGAAGGACATTGTCGACGGGGAGGACCGGGGTGTTTGCCGGGGGAGACGCGCATCGCGGTCCGGGAATTTTGATCGAGGCGATAGCGGACGGTCGGCGGGGCGCGCTTTCGATTGACCGGTATTTGCGCGGGGTTGATCTTTTGACGGCGCGGGAAGAGGCGCCGCTGCCGGTGGTGGATTTGGGCGAGGAGGAGATTGGTCGGATTATTGCTTCCGGGGAGGTGGATTTATCGCCGCGGGCGGTATTGCCGACGGTTCCGGTAGCGGAGCGGTTGCGGGATTTTCGGGAGGTTGAGCTATCGTTGGCGGAGGAGGAGGCCAGGCGCGAGGCGGCGCGGTGTTTGGAGTGCGGGATCTGTTCGGAGTGTCATTTATGCGTGCGGGCGTGCAAGGCGGGGGCGATAGATCATCAGGAGGCGTTTGGAGAGGAGGAGATTGAAGTAGGGTCGGTGATATTGGCGCCGGGATATTCCCTTTACGATCCTGCGCTGTCGCCGGAGCTGGGTTATGGACGCTATCCGAACGTGGTGACGAGCATGGAGTTTGAGCGGATGCTGAGCGCTTCGGGTCCGTTCGGCGGCCACCTCGCTCGTCCGTCTGATCACAGGGAGCCGAAGAAGATCGCCTTTCTGCAGTGCGTCGGTTCCCGGAACAAGACCAGCGACTACTGCAGCTCCGTGTGTTGCATGTACGCGACGAAAGAGGCCATGCTGGCAAAAGAGCATGTACCGGACGCGGAATGCACCGTCTTCCAGATCGAGATGCGCGCCTTCGGCAAGGGTTTTGACGCCTATTACGAAAGGGGGAAAGGAAAGGGGATCAACTATGTCTCCTGCCGGATCTCCGACCTGGAGGAGGACCCCCTTACCAACGACATCATTATCCGCTACCGCAACGGGGGCGCAGATCATGCCGTGCATGAGGATCGGGTTGATCTGGCCATATTGAGCGTGGGCATCTGTTCGCCCGGGCAGGCAGGAGAACTTGCCGGGGCGCTGGGCGTCGAACTCAACCGCTGGGGATTCTGCTCCACCGCGGATTTTCATCCCCTCGAAACAAACCGCCCGGGGGTGTACGTGTGCGGCAGTTTTGCCGAACCGAAGGACATCCCGGACAGCGTGATCCAGGCCGGCGGCGCGGCGGCCAAGGCCCTTGCCCTCCTGGGAGATGCACGCGGAACACTGGTGCGCATAAAGGACTATCCCCCGGAGAGGGAAACCCCCGCCGGGGAAGAGCCGCGGATCGGCGTCTTCGTCTGCAGTTGCGGTTCGAATATCGCGGCAACGGTCGATGTAAAGGCGCTGGTGGAACATGCCCTTGCCCTTCCCCATGTCGTTCATGCGGAAAACACGATCTACACCTGCTCCGCCGATTCGCTGAAAACGATCCAGAACAGACTTCAGGAATTGAACCTGAACCGCCTGGTGGTGTCCTCCTGCTCGCCTCGCACCCACGAACCGCTTTTTCAGGAGACGATCCGGGAGGCGGGCCTCAACAAGTACCTCTTCGAGATGGCCAACATCCGCGACCAGTGTTCCTGGGTGCACATGGGGGAAAAAGAAGAGGCGACTCAAAAGGCGAAACGCCTTCTGGGGATGGCCGTGGCCTCCGTTGCCCGCTTGGAGCCGCTCCACCGCACCGAAAGGAGTCTGGTCAAGAAGTGTCTCGTCATCGGAGGCGGCCTGGCGGGAATGACGAGCGCTCTGAATCTGGCCCGGCAGGGCTTTCCCGTTACCCTGGTGGAAAGGGAGATACAGCTTGGCGGGCTGTTGCGCCGGAGGCATTTCAGCGCGGAGGGCGGCGATCCCCAACAACTCTTACGGGATCTGGGATCCCAGGTGGCCGCTCATCCCCTGATCGATGTCCTGTGCGGTTACGAGGCGGTCAAACACGGCGGGGCGATGGGGAACTTTCAGACGACGCTGGCCGAAACGGGGGGACCCCGCCAGGCGGTTATCGAACACGGAACGACGATCATCGCCAGCGGCGGCAGGGAATATCGCGGCCGGGCCCGCCTCCAGGGGGATGACGGGCGCGTGATCACGCAGGAGGAGATGGAGGAAAGGCTTTTTGCGCGCCATCCCTCCGTAATGGAGGCCGGGTCGCTGGTGATGATCCAATGCGCGGGCCCCTGGGACGACGACCCGACGGTTCCCTTTTACTGCAGCCGCGTCTGCTGTACGGCAGCGATCAAGAACGCCCTGAAGGCGAAGGAGTTGAATCCGGAACTATCAGTCGTCGTCCTGTTCAGGGATATGAGGACTTACGGATTCAAGGAGAGCCTCTATACCGAGGCGAGAGAAAAAGGCATTGTCTTCATCCGGTTCGATGACCGAAATCGCCCGCTTGTGTCATCCGTGGACGGCAGGCTTCAGGTGGAGATTGAGGAACCGGCGCTCCGCCTGCCTTTGGTCCTGCAGCCTGACGTGCTGGTGCTCTCCCAGGCCATTGTCCCCCCGGAGGGCAGCAGGGAGTTGGCCAATATCTTCAAATTCCCTCTCAGCGCGGAGGGTTTTTTCCTCGAGGCGCACATGAAGCTTCGGCCCGTGGATTTTGCCTCCGACGGCATTTATCTGTGCGGCCTGGCGCACTATCCCAAGACGATCAACGAGACCATCGCCCAGGCGGAAGCGGCGGCCGCCAGAGCGGCGGGGATTCTTTCCCGGGACTCGCTTATGGTGGGGGGCATTGTGGCCGTAGTGGATGGTGAGCGTTGCGCTGCTTGTCTGACCTGTGTTCGCGTGTGCCCCTATGAAGTTCCAGTGGTGAATGTGCGCGGCGAAGCGGAGATAGATATGATTAAATGCAAGGGATGCGGCACCTGTGCGGCGGAGTGTCCTGCCCGGGCGA
>CAZINF010000124.1:0-9789 GCA_964540555.1 uncultured Syntrophus sp.
ATAAATTACTCAACCACTACATCTTGTGGTTACTCACACTCGTTCCGGAAGGACCTTTTTAAATAGGGACAGCTCCCTATTTATTTTTCAGAAGCCATGTTTTAAATAGGGAGCTGTCCCTATTTAAAAGTGAAGAGCTTCCCGATGAGCTGGGATTTCATGATGTCGCCCTCCACTTTCAGCTTTCCCGAGCTGTAAGCCTGCATCCCGTCGAGCTTCCCGGCGATGAGCTGGAGGAAATCTCCATCGGCCATCTTAATCGTCGTCGTGGGTTTTTCCGCCTTGCCCGCCTCGACCTTGCAGGTCCCGTCCTTCACGGCGACGACCCAGTCGCCGCCGTCCGGGCCGGAGATGGAAAACTGGAAAACGACGTTCACACCCGCCGCTTTTTCGGGTCGGAAGGCCCCCGGCATTCGCGCGAAGACCGTCTTGACGTCAAAGGTTTCCGGCGCATCGGTTCCGGACGTCCCACCTGCTGGCGCACCCGCCCCTTCCACAGCTCCTCCGGCAGCTCCCTGTTTCGGGGCGGAGGGCGTGAGAAACAACATGATCGCTGTGTTGGCGTCGCCGATCTCCCTTGCCCCGTCAAGGCTGTCGATCCGCGCCCACTGGTCGCGGATCTCCTCCGGCGTCGGAATCTTCTCACCGCCGCCGAGGAGCGCTCCCGGACCGGTCAGGAGCGCGGCCCTGCTGCAAAAGCCGGCCGCCGCATTGAAGATCTCGCCCGTCTCCGCACAGTTCTCGGAGCAGAGGTACAGGGCGATCCCGGCGATGAAGTCGGGCTTCAATTGTTGGAACATCTCGGGCGGCATGACGTCCTGGGTGAGCCGCGAGGCGGCCATCGGGGCGATCGTGTTCACCTTGATATTGTACTTGGCGCCTTCGAGCTTGAGCGTGTTCATGAAACCGACCAGCCCCATCTTTGCAGAGCTGTAGTTCGTCTGACCGAAGTTACCATAAAGACCGGCGGCGGATGTGGTCATGACGATCCGGCCGTAGCCTTTCTCCCGCATCTGAACGAAGGCGGGTCGGGTGACGTTATAGGCGCCGCCGAGGTGGACGGCGAGGACTGCCTGCCAGTGCTCCGGATCCATTTTGAGGAAGCTCTTGTCGCGGAGGATCCCGGCGTTGTTGATGAGAATATCCACCCCTCCGAACGCTTGGATAGCGCTCCGGACGATCTTTTCGCCCCCCTCGGGGGTGGCGACGTTGTCGTAGTTCGCGACCGCCTCGCCCCCGGAAGCCCTGATCTCCTCGACAACCTGATCGGCCGGTGCGCCGGAGCCTTCTCCCGCGCCGTCGCGAGGACCGCCGTAGTCGTTCACGACCACCTTCGCCCCCCGTTTGGCCAGCTCCAGGGCGTAAGCCCTGCCGAGGCCCGCGCCGGCGCCGGTGACAATCGCGACCCGGCCGTCGAACCGGATCTCCGGCAGGGCAACGGCGGCCCCGGGCTGGGGTACCGCCTTCCAGAAATAGCCGGTGAAGCCCCGCTCGCTGTCGGTGAACCGCCGCCGGAAGACCATCCTCACCGGAATCCCCACCTTGCAGTCGGAAAGTTCGCAATCGGTGAAGTCGGCCATGAACCGCCCCCCGTCGTCGAACTGGACCATCCCGTAGATGTTCGGCGGGTCGACGGAAACGGCGAGCAGGTCGCCCGTAAAGGTCTTGATCCGGGCCGTCCGGTCGGCGAATTCGTAGTCGTCCTGGGTGTCGACGTGGCCGCATTTCGGGTTCACGCAGATGTCCATCCGCGGGTATTGGGGCGTCCCGCAGTCCCGGCAGCGCCCGCCGACAAGGCCGGTGAGCATCTTGCGCTTTCGCCAGAGGACCGTCATCGCTGTCTGCGTCGGGGCCTCGGCGCGGATCCCCATCTCGGGATCGATCAGATTCCGGAATTTCAGAAACTTCATGTAATTGTCGATGCTCTTCTTGTTTTCCAAAGAGCCCTTGACACCGGCGCGGGGAGCCAGCTTCGTAATCGCGTCCGTTGCCTTGAAGTAGAGGGCGTCGCACCCCTGGCCGAATCCGGCGAGGAGGATCCCGTCGCCGGGCTTCGCCGCTTCGAGCGCCGCGACGAGCATCAACAGGGGATGAGCCGCCCCCGTCTCCCCGCACACCTCGTGCATCTGGTCGATCACCTTCTCCGGGGCGGCGTCCAGGAGCTTGGCGATCGCCTTGTGTTCCGCCTTGAACAGGCAGGGGAAAACGACCTTCTGGACGTCGTCCATCGTGATGCCGATTTTCTTCATGAGGCATCCTACGGCCTCGGGGATGAATTTCGAGTAGGCCTCCTCCCTGAGCCAGCGCTCCTCCCACATGTAGTCATAGGCCTTCCCCGCACCCCGGTAATGGTCGACGAAATCATAGGAGACCGTGTACGACCCCTTAAACTCGGCGATGACATCCTGGTCCCCGACGAGGAGGGAGGCCGCGCCGTCGCCGAACCACATCTCATAGAAGTAGGCCGGCTTGGTCTCCCGCTTGTCGGCGGCGGAAACAAGGATGTTCTTGCGGCTTCCCCCCTGAACCACCTCGAGAGCGGTGAGGAGACCCGTCGTCCCCGCGCGGAGCGACGAGGTGAAATCCGCGGTGATCATGTCATCCCTGAGGTTCAGGGCCGTCTTGAGGATGCCGGCGTTCTGGCGATCGGCGAAGGGGAGGGTGGTCGAAGCGAGATAGCTACCGTCGATCTTCCGCTTGTCCATTCCTGTCAGGCAGTCCCGGGCGGCGGCGACGGCCATCGTCAGGCTGTCTTCATCGTGGTTGCACATGGAGCGCTCCCCCTGGGCGACCATGATGACGGCCGGGGCAAACCAGCCCATCGCCTGGAAGATCGCCGCGCGGTTGAGTCTCAGGCGGGGGATGTAGGCGCCGTATGATGTGATTCCGATCATAATGTGTCCCTCCTCTACTCTTTCTTTGGTGTGAAGGCGGCAAGCATATCGCCCATCAGATCGCCGAGCTGTCCATACTCCCTGGCCCCCTTGAGGCTGTGGATCTTCTCCCAGACCGCTGCCACCTCCTCGATTGTCGGGACCTTCTTTCCGTCGCCGATGACCGTGCCGGGGCTCGTCATCATCGCGGCCCGGCCGTAATAGCCGACACCGGCGTTGTAGATCCGGCCGGTCACGGGGCACTTCTCCGACGCGAGGAAAAGGACGAGCGGCGCGACGAATTCCGGCTTCATCTTTTCGAGGACTTCCGCAGGGATGATGTCCGCCATGAGCCTTGAGGCGGCGATGGGGGCGACCGTGTTGACCTTGATGTCGTACTTGGCGCCTTCGAGCTTCAATGTATTCATGAGGCCGACAAGACCCATTTTGGCGGAGCTGTAATTCGTCTGGCCGAAGTTCCCGTAAAGGCCGGCGGCTGAGGTCGTCATGACGATCCGGCCGTACCCCTTCTCCTTCATGACGGCGAAGGCAGGTTTCGTCACGTGGTAGGCGCCGTTCAGGTGGACGTCGAGGACCGCCTGCCATGTATCAGGCTCCATCTTGAGGATGCTTTTGTCCCGGAGGATCCCGGCGTTGTTGATGAGGATATCCACCGTCCCGAAGGCATCGAGGGCGGCCTTCACGATCTTCTCTCCTCCCTCGGGGGTGGTCACAGTGTCGAAGTTTGCCACCGCTTCCCCGCCCAGGGCCTTGATCTCTTCCACAACCTTCTGGGCAGGGCTCTGCGATCCTTCCCCCGAACCGTCCCTGGCGCCGCCGAGGTCGTTGACGACGACCTTCGCACCGCGTTTCGCAAATTCCAGTGCATAGACCCGGCCGAGACCGCCGCCCGCGCCGGTGATGATCGCCACCCTTCCATCGAACCGGATCTCGTCCCTGGGGATCTCGCCGTATTCGAAGACGCCGTTGTCGATGACCGTCTCGCCGCTCCTGGTATTGATCGTCCGCCACACCGCCTTCCCTTCGGCGACCTTCCAGATCAGAGTCCGGATCGGATCGCCGGGGTAGAGGGGTTTGGAAAATCGGCAGGCAAGGCGCCGGACCATTTCCGGCCGACCCGGTGTAAGGCTCGCCATGAGGGCGCGGCAGGCAAAACCGTGGGTGCACAGTCCGTGCATGATCGGTTTCTCGAAGCCGACCATTCGTGCAAATTCGCTATCGACGTGGAGCTGGAAGATGTCGCCGGAGAGCCGGTAGATCAGCGGCTGATCGGGCGAGGGGGAGGCATCCACCGAATAATCGGGCACCCGCTCCGGGAACTCGACGATGTTCGGAGGGGCTTCCGGACCGCCGAAGTTGCCGTCGCGACGGGCGAATATGGTGATGATATTCGTGAAGAGCTTCTTCCCGTTCGAGTGGAAGGTTTCGCCCTCGCCGACGACCAGGGCGCCTTTCGCCCCCTTGTCGTAGTAGTGGGTGATCTTCCCCTCTGTGGTCAGAGTCCCCGAGGTGGGAATAGGGTTGTGGAAGATCAGATCCTGCTCCCCGTGGAGGATCCCCGCCAGGTTCATGTTCGAGGCGACGCCGGTATGGGCGAGGAAATCGAAGATCGCCGCGATGGAGAAACTGGGGATCACCTTGAGATTCTTCTCGTAGGTGAAATCCAGTTCGTCGAATCCGGCCCCCACGCCGATCGCATAGAGGACCACGTCCTTCCAGTTGTAGTCCTTTTTCAGGGGGCCGATCTTTTTGCCGATTGCATCCATGTCGAGTGCCATTCGTACCCTCCTTATCCATCATGATAGACGGCTTTATTTTGCTTCGTTTTGAGTGAAGGCCGGGATGTGGATGAACTTCAGGGTCGCTTTCACCAGGGCAATGTACCTCTCCCTTTCCACCTTCACCATGGGGCGAAAAAAGTTTTCTCCGGATATAAAGTTATGGATCGAGTTCATCACCGCCAGGACCTTCATCATGGTCTCGGGCGGAACGTTCCTCTTGTCCCGGGCGAGACCCATGGAGCGGGCGATGTCGGCGGTGAACTCGGGAATGATGGAGTCGAAGTTTCCATCCGAGCGGGTCTTGCCGAAATAGCGAAAGAGGATCAGATTGGAAATTTCCGGATGTTCGAAGAGATAGTCGGTCGTCAGGTCGATGGAGATGTCCAGACGCTCGTTCAAGGGGAGGCCGTGGATCGTTTTCTCCACCTCGACGAGTTTTTGCCGGAGGTCCTTGTTGATGTCGACCACAACGGATTCGTAGAGGTCCTTCTTTCCGCCCCAGTGATAGTGGAGGGTGGAGATGTCGATCCCCACCTCCTGGGCGATCATCCGGGTCGTTGTGCCGTGAAAACCGTACTCACCGAAAATTCGGCGGGCACAATCGAGGATGCGGGCCTTCATCGACTCGGGGTCCTTGCGGGCCTTTTCGAGGGGAGAGGTCATAGGAACCTTCCAGCCTGTGATTCAATCGTTTGATGGAAGTGTAGGGAAAAAGTTCGGGCCTGTCAAGGGAATTTTTACCCTGAACGTTACCCTTAACGTTTCTTGACTTGGCACAAAAAAGGTAATACACTTACACTAAAATAAGTATTACGGGGGTGATCTGATGACGATCGTCAAAGCCACGGTTAAGGGACAGATTCTCATCCCGGCGCCAATCCGGAAAAAGCTCTCCATCGTTAGGGGTACGCAGCTCCGCATTTACGAGGAGGGAAACCGCATCCTGGTCGAGCCGGTGCAGTCGGATGCTGTGGAGTCGGGACGGGGGATCCTGAAATCCGGGGGGCGCGTCCTGAAGGTGCTTGTTGAAGACAGGAAAGTGGAGGCGCAGCGGTGAAGCGGTACGTCCTGGATAGCTACGCGATGATCGCCTTTTTTGAGGACGAGCCAGGCGCCCAGGCCGTCGCCTCCCTGCTCCGGGAGTTTCTGGCCAACCGGGCAAAAGGGTATATGTCCGTCGTCAACTGGGGGGAAATGTACTATTCGGTGATGCGGGAACAGGGCCTTGTGGAGGCGGAAACAATCCTCTCCCAGTTCGAGAAGTACCCCATCGAGCTGGTCGATGCGGATCAGGCATTGACCCGTGAAGCGGCGAAACTGAAAGGCTCCTATCGGATCGCCTATGCGGATTGCTTTGCCGCCGCCTTGTCCATGAAACTCAAAGCGATCCTCGTGACCGGAGATCCGGAGTTCAGGCAACTGGAAAAAAAGGTTTCCATTCAGTGGATCGATGCAAAGGCGTGATCGTCTCAAATCAGTTTATCGTTAGTATATTCCATGGCAACTACGATATTAGCCGATGGCGAGCTTCAGCGGTAATTGAAATTGATATTGAGTCGAAGTTGCTTTTGCGTTGGTTGAGGATACGGAAAGGAGTTTTGTTCGATACCCTTCCCCCGATGCGCCGCATTTGGGGTTGGTCAAGCGGTCGTCCGGTTTATCTTGAAATTCCCTAATGTCAAGCGGGAATTTCAAGGTAAACCGGCGATTCTGGCTATCCTCGGAAAACAGGCATGCATTTTTTTCTTGACAAACGAGCATAAATGGTTGTATGTTACAACCATGAGCGCAAACCTTGAAAAAAGCTACAGAGAAATATTCGACATCATCATGAGCCTCTCCCGGGAGATCCGGTGTTGCAGCCGGGACGAGGCGATCTGCCAGAATGTCACCTTTCACCAGTTTATCATCCTCGATGCCGTTGCGAAAAAGAAGGGGCTCGATCTGGCGGACCTTCACGGGATTCTTTCCGTCGAGAAGAGTACGACGACCCGTCTGGTGAATCCTCTGCTTCAAAAGGGACTTTTAAAGCGAGACAAGGCAGAGCATGATTCCAGGGCGGCAAAACTCACCCTGACGGAAGAGGGGATCGAAACCCACCGAAAGGTCTGGATGTGTCTGGGGGGATTTTTCGAAAACATCACCCAGCACATACCGGAAGATCGGCAGACGGAAGTATTGGAAGCGGTCAAGGTGTTTACGGCGGCGATGAGAAAGGCCGCGGCCCAATGCCGATGCTGCGAATAATCGCTTTGAGGAAAACGTTATGAATCAGACAGACAACCCATCGCATCAAAAGAAGACATTGACCATGTTGCCCATTTTTACCGATTCGGCCTTTTTTGACGCGGCTCAGGCCGATGCGCCGCACTCCCCCCCAAGGCTGGATCAGGGTTTCGTGACCGGGTCCGTTTCGACGCCTGCCGGGATCGTGCCGCGGGTATCCTCGGAGCTGCACTGGCGGGATCACTGGGGCGCTGTCAAAGCCCGTTGGGGAGTAGGCCGGATGGATTACTCCATCGATCCGGGATTGTATGCCCTGGGAACCCCGGATCAGGAATCGCCGGTCCTGGTATCCGCCAATTACAAGATGAGTTTTGACCGGCTGCGCAGCTCCCTGCCCGGCCGTAATCTCTGGATCCTGGTCCTCGATACGAAGGGGATCAATGTCTGGTGCGCCGCAGGAAAGGGTACCTTTGGCACGGAGGAACTGGTCAAAAGGATCGAATCCAGCTCTTTGAAGGAGGTCGTCAGCCACCGGTCGGTGATTCTTCCCCAATTGGGGGCGCCGGGTGTGGCCGCCCACACCGTGAAGAAACTCTCCGGATTCGGTGTTCGCTACGGTCCGATCGATGCCGGGGACCTTCCCGCCTATATGGATGCCGGTTTCAAGGCGACACGCGAGATGCGCATCAAGACCTTCGCTGTGAAGGAGAGGGCCGTCCTGATCCCGGTGGAGCTTGTCGAGGCGCTGAAACCGTCGCTGCTCATCGTTCCTTTCCTGTTCCTGTTCGGCGGTATCGGCGGTTCATCCGGATTCTGGGGAAATGCCCTTCATGACGGCGCTTTTGCCGCAGTGGCGTTTTTGAGTGCTGTTGTGGGGGGTAGCGTGATCAATCCCCTTCTGCTGCCGTATCTTCCCGGGCGGGCGTTCTCGACGAAAGGCCTCTGGCTCGGCGTGATTGTGGCGATCGTCGTCCTTTCCCTGCCGGGGCACGACCTGTCGGTGTGGGCGGGACGGCTTGGTGTTCTGGCATGGCTGCTGATCATCCCGGCCGTGACGGCTTATCTGGCCATGAATTTCACCGGCTGCTCCACCTATACTTCCCTCTCAGGGGTGAATAAGGAGATGCGTTGGGCCCTTCCCCTGGAGATCGGGATGGGCGGTGGCGGCCTTCTCATATGGATTGTGTCACGCTTGATCGCATAGGAGGTTGAAGATGAAACATCCCATTTATCTCAAGGATGTGGTTACACTGAAACTCAATCAGGAACTGTGCACCGGCTGTGGAATGTGCCTGGATGTCTGCCCGCATGAGGTGTTTAGAATGAACACCCGGCACGTGGAGATCCAAAATCGTGACGCGTGCATGGAATGCGGCGCCTGCCGCCTGAATTGTCCTTTCGACGCCATTACCGTGCAGACGGGCGTCGGGTGCGCGGCGGCCGTGATCAACTCCATGCTGGGGCGAACGGATGCCGCCTGCTGTTGTACCACCGAATCCGGGTGCTCGCCTCCCGCTGCCAAGGATAAGATCTGTTGCTGAGTGTCGTCTGATCCTCGCCAATGATCCGCAAACGAGGTCGGGTAATTATACAGTGACAAAGAGAGACGTTCCGGCGTATGATTGCCGAAAACACGTTCAGGAGGGAAACCATGGTGAAAATACCGAAGGCAAAGAATGAAGCGGCGGGATGGATCCGGGATTGCATCCGCAAATACACCGAGACCGAGGAGAATGACCTGCCTCTCGAAAGCGGTCATGAACCGGCCTGGGAGGCGCCGCTCGTCGGCTTCTCCCGCGGCGATGACCTTCTCTATCAGAGGTTCAAGGAGGATATCGGCCCGTTCTTCTGGACACCATTGGAGATCTTTGCAGCGACCTTTCCCGATGTGAAAGTCGCGGCCGACGAATTGACGGTGATCGCTTGGATCCTTCCCCAGACGGAACAAACCAGGCTCGACAACAGTAGGGAGAAGACCTTGCCTGCTGAGCGATGGGCGTTTTCGCGGAAATATGGAGAAGACTTCAATGTCAAGCTGCGCGACCATGTGGTGCGGGATCTTGGAGAGGCCGGATGCGAAGCGGTTGCACCGATGAACTCACCCCGCTGGAAGTGGGAAAAATCTGAACGTTACGGTTTTGCCTCCTCCTGGTCAGAAAGACATGCGGCGTACGCTTCGGGTCTCGGCACGTTTGGGCTGTGCGATGGCCTGATCACCCCTAAGGGGAAGGCGATGCGATGCGGTTCTGTCGTGGCGCGAATCTCCACCCCTCCATTGGAGCGGCCCTACGACGACCACCACGCCTACTGCCTCTATTATTTCGACGGTAGTTGCGGCAAATGCATCAAGCGGTGCCCGGCGGACGCCATCACCAGGGAAGGGGGCCATGACAAAGAGAAATGCTTCAACTACCTCCACAGCGTTACGGAAAAATATATCGAATCTCGATACGGATTCAAAACCTCGCCCTGCGGCCTCTGCCAGACCGGCGTCCCCTGCGAGGCAAAGATCCCCGTCCCGGATCGGAACGGTTGACGTCGACGCATCCTTCTCCGGCATGATTTGCACAAAGAAAGTCCAGCGAGGAGGCCTGTCAACCAGATTGTGTAAATGACTTTTCGGTTTTCTGAAGTTCAGCATTATTCGAATGTTCCGGTTCAGCGACGGTACGCCGCCGCTGAACCGGAACGTTAGCTGACCGTTTTTTCCCAACCTGCCACAAGCCCTCGAAGAAGTTTATGTGACGATCAGGCGAGGTCGAAACGGTCAAGGTTCATTACTTTTTTCCACACCTCTACAAAGTCGTGCAGGAACTTCTCCTGGGAGTCCTCGCATCCGTAGACTTCCGCCAAGGCCCGGAGTTGGGAGTTCGAACCGAAGATGAGGT
>CAZINF010000125.1:0-9678 GCA_964540555.1 uncultured Syntrophus sp.
CAAACAAACACTGTATGCTAACTTTCAATATACGAGGGACAGCTCCCTATTTTTCATGAAAAATAGGGAGCTGTCCCCATTTTCCGTCTTTGCAGCGAAGCGAGGAGGTGCAGGGTCAAAAATGTCCAGCTTGCGCAGGGAACATGATTTTCAAAGCGCTCAGATTATGCTTCGCCTTCTTCCGAACTCGCTTCGGTGCAGATCAGTCGTTCAACGCCCTGCGAAGGACCTGGCTGGACTTGAAAGTCAATACCCTTCGGGCCGAAATGGCGATCTCCTCTCCGGTCTGGGGGTTTCTGCCCCGGCGGGATTTCTTTTCCTTGACGACAAAATTCCCGAATCCGGAAATCTTGATCTTCTCACCACCGGTCAGGCTGTCCTTGATGATATCGAAGACCGACTCGACGATCCTCGCCGAATCCTTCTTCGAAAAACCCAGTTTCTCGTACACATCCTGAATGATATCAATCTTTGTCATTTTCTGCCTCCTCCGGTTTTTACAGATTGGTCTGCCCTTATCTGATTGCCGCCCCTGTCACACGGACAATTCTCTGCACAATCCGCCCATGGACCTCATTTACCTCGTCATCCGTCAATGTCCGGTCCGCACCACGATATGAAAACCGCAATCCCAGGCTCCTCATCCCCGCGGGGAGATTTATGCCTTCGTATATATCAAAAATTTGAACTTTTTCAAGTAATTCTTCATGGGAATCTTCCGCCGGCAGGAGCACCTCTCTCGCCTCCAGTTCGCGACGGATAAGAAAGGCCACATCCCGCGAACTCGACGGGAACCGAGGGATGCTGCGGAAGGAGGTCTTTGCGGAAAAAAGGGCCGCCAGACGATCCAGGTCCAGCTCGCACACGACAATCGGACCCTTCAAATCCATACGGGCCAAGACATCCGGATGAACCTCCCCCAGGAAGCCGATCCGATCCTCTCCGCTGAACACGCCGCACGATTTTCCCGGGTGCAGGATCGGCTCATGAATGCCGGACCTGAATGAGGATAAGGGAATCCTGAGTACATCCAGTATGTTTTCGATACACCCTTTCAGATCGTAAAAATCTGCGCGCAAATCCCCCGAATGCCACCGGTCCTCGTATCTGAGACCCGTGATGAGACAGGCCACGCGGTTCTGTTCCTGTGGCAGCTCTCCCTCCCTGCGCCCGATGAAGGTCCTGCCTACCTCGAAGATCTTGAGATCGAAACGGCCGCAGTCGGCGTTTCTCTTGGCGTTGAGCAGGAGACTGTAGACCATGGTGGTCCGCAGGACCGCCTGTTCTTCCGTCAGAGGGTTTCGGATCCTGACATGACGACGTCTTTCATCCGCTTCCCCGATGTCGAGTTGATCGACGGCGCCTTGAGAAATGAAGCTGTAGTTGATCACCTCCGTATAACCCGCGCCGGTCATTATTTCCCGGAGGCGCCCTTCGACCGTCCCCTTCCCCTCGCGGACTCCGGTGATCACCGACACAGCGGGAAGGGTCGCCGGCACCCGGTCGTATCCATACAATCGGGCGATCTCCTCGATAAGATCGATTTCCCT
Source organism: uncultured Syntrophus sp. (assembly GCA_964540555.1). Classification (GTDB taxonomy): domain Bacteria; phylum Desulfobacterota; class Syntrophia; order Syntrophales; family UBA5619; genus JAKAFS01. Next base: position 1,551 of record CAZINF010000125.1, read on the forward strand.
GGCGATATCGACCCGGCAGGTCGGGGGGGTGACCACGAATCGTTCGTCGCCTTCCGGTTCCACCGCCATCTCCAAACTTTTCAAGATGTGAACGATCTCCCCTGCGGGCACGACAGTGCCGAGAATATCGTTCACCCGTCGGATTCGGAGGGGAATCCTCCTTGCCGTCTCGACCTTCTTCGGATACTCATCGATCACCCCCCTGCAAACGGTCCCGCCGGAAACCTCTGCAATGAGGCGGGCTGCCCGATCGAGCGCCCGGATCACTCCCTCCGGATCGATACCCCGCTCGAACCGGAAGGCGGCGTCGGTCCCCATAGCCAGTTCTCGCGAGGTTCTGCGGATGGAAGAGGGATTGAAATAGGCGCTCTCGAGGAGGATCATCTCCGTATCCGGCTGGATCTCTGAATTGAGGCCGCCCATAACCCCGCCGACGGCCACCGGCTTGACGCCGTCGCAGATCAACAGCGCACCGGCGCTCAGGACCCGCTCCTTCCCGTCGAGGGAAATGAACGGTTCACCCTCCCGGGACCTTCGGACCACAATACGCCCCTCCTCCAGGAAACGATAATCGAAAGCGTGCAGGGGCTGGCCCAGTTCCATCATCACAAAGTTGGTCACATCCACTACATTGTTGATGGGGCGAAGTCCGACCGCCTCCAGCCTTTGTCTGATCCATAAAGGGGACGGCCCGATCCTGACATCCTTGATAATCCTCGCCGCATATCGGGGGCAGAGATCCGGATCGAGAATGGAAACGGAGGTGATCTCCCGGATATTCTCATCGTTCTCGATGACATCAGTGGCGGGATAACGCAGTTCTCCTCCCGCTATGGCCGCCCATTCGCGGGCCACCCCGACGATGGAGAGGCAGTCCGCCCGGTTGGGAGTTATGCCGATATCGAGAACGGTATCCCTTAGATCGAGCGCATCTGCCAGATCTCCACCCAAGGGCAGATCCGGCGGAAGGATCATAATCCCCGAAGCGTCGGAGCCGATCCCCAGTTCCTCTTCGGAAGCGAGCATCCCCTCGGAGGCTTCGCCTCGGATACGTGAACTCCTTATGACCAAATCACCAGGGAGAGTCGCCCCGACAAGAGCCAAAGGGACGGTATCTCCGACGCGGATGTTCTTGGCGCCACAGACGACAGGATAGGTTGATTCGCCGGTTGTGACTTCACAGAGGGACAAGTGATCGGCATCGGGATGGGGTTTGAGAGAAAGGATCCTGGCGACCCGGACGCCACAGAAGGCAGGACCCGTTTCATTGAGCGCGTCCACCTCCAGACCGGCCATGGTCAGCCGCTCGGCCATCTCCGCCGGCGCCACATCGATATCCACATAATCACTAAGCCATTTCAGGGCGACTAACATAAAACTTTTTCCGCGACCGTTAAAACTGTTCGAGGAACCTCATATCATTTTCAAAAAAAAGACGGATATCCGAGATTCCAAACTTCAGCATCGCGATCCTCTCGAGGCCGAGACCGAAGGCAAACCCGGTAAATTCTTCCGGATCATAACCGACGTTCTTGAACACCTCGGGATCAACCATCCCGGACCCCAGAATTTCCAGCCAGCCGCTCGAGCCGCAGACCCGGCAACCCCTGCCGCTGCATATCACGCACCGGATATCAACCTCCGCACTCGGCTCGGTGAAGGGAAAGAAGCTGGGACGAAACCTCAGCGCCGTCTCCTCGCCGAACACCTGCTTGAGGAACAGGGTCAGTATCCCCTTCAGATCGCCGAAGGTGACACCCCTGTCCACAAGAAGGCCTTCGATCTGATGAAACATGGGAGTATGCGAGATGTCCGAGTCCCGGCGGTAGACCCGACCCGGGGAGAGGATCCTCACGGGAGGCTTCGTCTTTTCCATGATCCGTACCTGGACCGGGGAGGTATGGGTGCGAAGGACAATGTTGTCTTCCACATAGAAGGTGTCCTGCATGTCCCGCGCAGGGTGGTTCTTGGGAATGTTCAGGGCTTCGAAGTTATAATAATCCAGCTCGACTTCCGGCCCTTCCACGACCGAAAAACCGAGACCGGCAAAGATCCGGCAGATCTCCTCCCGCACCTGTGTCACCGGATGGAGAGCGCCGTGACGGACGCCTCTGCCGGGAAGCGTGACATCAATCCTTTCGCGAAGGAGGACTTCTTCTCTTTTTTTCGACGCCATCCCGGCAAGAAGCCGATCGATCCGGGCGAAGAGATCCTCCTTGATTTCATTGCAGCGCTTGCCGAATTCGGGTCTCTCTGCCGGGTTCACATTGCCGATATTGCGCAACAACCCTGTGAGCAGTCCCTTCCTGCCGAGATAACGGGTACGGACAGTCAGGAGCTCCTCCTCCGTTCCGGCTTTCCGGAGCTCGGCTTCCGCCTGTTCCCGAAGCGCCGTCAGCTCTCCCGTCATGCTGTCTGGTCACCCTTTGCGATGGTTACAATTTCGGAAAAACCACGGGGATCGTGAATGGCCAGCTCCGAGAGGACCCGCCGGTCAATCTCAACACCCGCCTTGTGCATACCGTCGATCAGGCGGCTGTATGAGATAGCGTTCAGGCGCGCGGCGGCGCTGATACGGATAATCCACAGCCTTCGGAATTCCCTTTTTCTGACCTTCCTGTCCCGGTAGGCGTAGGCCATCGCGTGGTCCACCGCCTCCGTAGCAGTCCTGAGCAACTTGCTCCTGGAAAGGAAAAAACCCTTTGCCGCCTTCAGGATCTTCCTTCGCTTCTTGTGGGCCGTCACACTTCGCTTCACCCTCGGCATTGCTTTTCTCTCCTCATCTCGTTGTTTTCATGCAGATCATAAATATTCGTCCGATTACAGATACGGTATCAATTTTCTGATCGCCTTTTCATTGGTCTTATCGAGAATCACCGATTTCCTCAGATTTCTCTTCCGTTTGGTCGTTTTTGGCGTCAGAATATGGCTGGTGTTGGCCCTGCTCCTCCTGATTTTACCCGTTCCCGTCACGGAAAACCGCTTTGCCGCACCCCGATGTGTTTTTATCTTTGGCATTCCATCACCCCTGTCGTCTTTATTTTTTTGGTGAAATGATCATGATCATGTTTCGCCCTTCCAGTTTCGGCTGCTGATCGATCACGCATCCATCGGCAAGGGTATTTTTAAGGCCCTCCATGATCTTTCTGCCGATGTCGGTATAGGCGATCTCACGCCCCCTGAACATCATCGAGATCTTCACCTTGTTGTGTTGATCAAGAAATTTCCTGATATGCTTGATCTTGACCTCCAGATCATGCGCCTCCGTTTTGGGTCTGAGACGGATCTCCTTGACCTGAATGACCGTCTGGCTCTTCTTGGAGACCTGAACCTTCTTGCTCTGCTGGTATCTGAATTTGCCATAATCCATGATCCTGCAGACCGGCGGCGCCGCCGTGGGCGACACTTCCACCAGATCCAGACCCGCCTTGGCCGCCTCCGCCAGTGCCTCCGTCAGAGTAATGACTCCCAACTGCTCCCCGTCCATATTGATCACCCGAACCGACGCGGCCCTGATCTCACGGTTGATCTTCAAATCCTTAGCTATAGGTCACCTCCAGACGTCTTAAATTATTTGAACTGCGCACACTGTTCGCGGACAAGGGCTGTGAATGCATCCACACCGATGGAACCGAGATTCTGCCCATCCCGCTGCCGCGGAGAAACCTGACCGGCGGCCACTTCCCGATCACCGATCACCAGCATGTAGGGTGTTTTCTGCATCTGCGCCTCACGGATCTTGTAGCCCAGTTTTTCATTACGGAAATCACCTTCCACACGAATGCCCGCCGTGAGGAGTTGTCTCCGAACCTCCTCCCCGAAGGGGATATGTTTCTCGGTCACAGTCGCCAAAACAGCCTGCACCGGCGACAGCCAGAGCGGAAAAGCCCCCGCATGATGCTCGATGAGCACCCCCATGAACCGCTCGATGGCGCCCAGGATCACCCTGTGGAGCATCACCGGACGGTGCTTCTCTCCGTCCTCTCCGATGTAAGTCAGGTCAAAACGCTCCGGCAGGGTAAAATCGCACTGGATCGTCGCACACTGCCACTTCCGCTTCAGGGTATCCTTCAGCTTGAAGTCGATCTTCGGTCCGTAAAAGGCGCCGTCGCCTGCGTTGACTTCATAAGTCATGCCGCTGTCCTTGAGCGCTCCTTCCAGGGCGGTGGTGGCCAGTTCCCAGTCCGCATCGGAACCGATGGAATTCTCCGGACGGGTGGAGAGCTCCACATCATAGGTAAATCCGAAGATCCCCATCGCATAACCGACGAAATCGGCTATCGCCCGGATCTCGCTGTTGAGCTGCTCCGGCGTGCAGAGGATATGGGCATCATCCTGCGTAAACTGGCGCACCCGCAACAAGCCGTGCAGCACCCCCGCCTTTTCATGGCGGTGCACTGTTCCCAGTTCAAAATAACGCAGCGGCAGATCGCGATAGGAGCGGAGCCTCGATTTGTAAATCAGCATATGGGAGAGGCAGTTCATCGGCTTGATCCCGTAAGTCTGCTCATCCACCTCGGTGAAGTACATATTTTCCCGGTAATGATCGAAGTGACCCGACCGCTTCCATAGATCGACCTTGAGGATCTGGGGGCCGATGACCAGGTCATAACCCCTCTTGAGGTGTTCCTTTTTCTCCCAGTCTTCGATGATCGTCCGCAGCAGCGCCCCCTTGGGGTGGAAGATGACGAGCCCGGGGCCCGCTTCGTCGCTGAGCTGGAAAAGATCCAGCTCCCTGCCGAGACGGCGGTGGTCCCGTTTTTTCGCCTCCTCCAGGAGCTGCAGGTATTCATCGAGCGCTTCTTGCGTTGCAAAGCCGGTCCCGTAAATGCGCTGAAGCATCTTGTTGCGCTCGTCGCCCCGCCAGTAGGCGCCTGCCACGTTGAGGAGTTTGAAGGCCCTAATCATCCCCGTCGACGGGCAATGGGGCCCGCGACAGAGGTCGACATAGCCATCCTGGGTGTAAAGGCTGACTGTCTTTATCTCTTCCGGCAGATCGTTGAGCAGTTCGACTTTGTAGTTTTCCCCCTTGCCCTGGAAGATCGCAACGGCCTCTTGACGACTCACCTGACGGTGTTCAAAAGGATAATCCGCCTCGGCGATCTCCCGCATCCGGGATTCGATCCCGTCGAGATCCTGCAGCGTGAAACTTTTTGCATATTCAAAATCGTAATAGAAACCGTCTTCGATGGAAGGGCCTATGCTCACCTGAACGCCGGGAAAGGAGTCCTTCACCGCCTGGGCCATCACATGGGCCATGCTGTGGCGGAGGATCGAAAGCCCCTCCGGCGACGCTGCATGAATCGGCTCGATGGTTGCGTCGGCTGCAAGGGGGTGGCCGAGATCGACCGGCGTCCCGTTTACCTTAGCCGCCACCGTCGACGCCAGCTTCGCCGCATTCCAGCCGGCAAGGGCCTCTTTCACCGTCAGCCCGGACGCGTACAACGCTCGATGTCCGTCCGGTAGGGTTATGTTGACCTGCTCCGCCATTTCCCGATTCCTATGAACAAAGGGCATCAGCACTAAGTGATGATGCCCTCATCAATACTTGCCTCCCGTTATGAAACCACAACACACTGCCCCTTGCCTTTTGCCGACAGGGCAGCATTATTTGAACAATGGTAGGCACGCAGGGATTTGAACCCTGGACATCCACCGCGTCAGGATGGCGCTCTCCCACTGAGCTACGTGCCTACAGAAAATCCTCGCCTCGGAAACGGTGTGTTTTCTAACAAGAAAAACTAGTGATGTCAAGGCAAATATCACTTTTTTGTGTCCTGATTGAAGAGTTTCTGGCCCCTTATCATGTAATTCAGGCCGGATATGATGGTAAAAAAAGCGGTTGTCCCATAAAGGGCCATCAGCCAGGTCTCATGGATATAGCCTGGGAAAGACCGGTCGGAAAGCACCGCCAGGATCGTGGTCAGCTGTATGGCCGTCGTCATCTTGCTGACAGCCGTCGGACGAATTTTTACCGGGATCGACATCATAGAGAGCACCAGGATGCCCAGGAGAATGATGATGTCCCGGCTGATGACGATCACCGTGAGCCATCCCGGAATAACGTGCAGGACCGAAAGTGTCACAAATGAGCTGGCCAGAAGCGCCTTATCGGCGATCGGATCCAGATAGGCTCCGAGCGCGGTTTGCTGGCCGAGCGTTCTGGCCAGAAATCCATCGAAGGCATCCGTAAGGGCTGCCGTGATAAACGCAATGGTCGCGTTGAGGAATTGACCCTGAATAAGAAAGATGACAATGACCGGAACCAGAATGATTCGCAGCAGCGTCAGAAAATTCGGTATGTTCATGCTTCAGTTCCCGCTGGCATCCGGGCCGTCCGGCAGGGTTTCCAATGTCCGATTTACGACATCCTCGATCGCCTTCTCAAAGACCTGCGAAGATTTTAACTCCAAATTTTTACGTGTAAATCCATAGTTGCGGTAAACCTCCTTGCGCCGAACACGCCAAAGGATCTCTCCTGTTTTCGTGCTCCGCAGCTCGAATCCGGCCTCCGCAACCGTCGATGCATAGATGATGCCGCTGCCCATCCTGCTTTCGTTGAAAGTCGTGTACAAAGCCGCGTCGACTTTAAGTATTTCGCCTACCACCTGCGGTGCGACCTCCACCTCGCTGCCGGCGGAAACCCCGGCAAGCTTCTCATCGATCGAGCGCACCGGGACCCTGGGGTAACCTTTAAAGTAGAGTGCCTCAACCAATTTAGCCCGCAGCATCACCCAGGACTTCGCATCGGATGAGATGTTTTTGACGGGCATGACGGCGATAAGCCTCGTTCCCCTTTTGCCGAAATCGGATACGATGGCATGGGGAACTTTTGCGGCGCATCCGGCGACAAAAATCAAAACCAGCAATAACAATAAGGGGCGTAATGTTTTCATCATGATCTCGCATACCCTTTCACTTCAGAGTGATTTCCAGGCTTCGGTCATCCTGACGCTGAATTTCCCCTGTCAACCTTTCCCGGAGCCGCTCGGCTACGGTCGGGACCGCTCCATCCGCCGCTATGTCAAAACGGGCCAGCCCCCATGACGCTTCGCGGGGGACAGCCGCCCTGATCCCCGGTATCCGCTCCTTCAAAATTCCATGACAGCGGGCATAATCGCTGTAAGAGCGGATCCCGCGTATGGTCAGGGAAATCCTGGCCGAGACAGGTTCAGGCTGATTCGACCTGATCAGCCCCAGTCTCTGCAACTCGTTCCTGATGCCGCCTGCAAAGACAGTCGCCCGGATTGCCACGGTATAGACATCCGTAACGGCTGTTTCGAAAACAAGCCTGTAATCCTGAATGAATCCCTCTGCCTGCGAGTAGATCTGCTCTTTGAGCAACGGAGATTTTCGTTCCGCATCCTGCGGGGCAAGGAAGCGGTTTGCCACCTGCACAACCGCCTGCTGCAGGGCATCCCGAACGGCCTGATTCCTTGCACGGGCAAGGTCAAGACCGATCACAGGCGCGCTTCCTTCCGCTTCCACGACCTGCGTCGCCACCGCCTCTTCGCATGAAGAAACCGCGGGAAAGCAGACCATGACCGTAAGAAGAAGCAAAATGAATGCCGATGCCTGTAAGTCCCTCATGCGTCCTTTTTCAGTTTTTCGATCTCCTCACGGATGACGCGCTCGGCCACGGAGGGAATGACCTCCTGGGCGATTTTTTCCGCGATCTCTGAAGCCCGCTTCATGATCTCGTCGTGCAATCCCGAATCGACCAGCGCCATACGGGGCCTCTTCTCTACAACATCCGTCAGATCGTATATCTTCTCCCGACCGGCCACCTTCCCCGGAGAGCCTTGAGCCGGGGTAGCGGGAAAGTCTCCCGCACCCAGTACATCCACCAGGTCATGAATCTTGTCTTTCGGTTTCAGCACGCGCCCTTCGATCATCATCATCACCTTCCCGTCTTCCCCGGATAAACCTTCTGTCACGGTCGTGATCGTCCCCTCTGCCATTTCGCCGAAACGGCGGCTGTTCCACCGGATTCCACGACATCCGCGACATTCTGTTTTTTATCAAAAACAGTTATCATACCTCTGACGATAGTTCAAGGAAATAGTAGGAGCCTCTGCAATTCAGACACTAATGAGGTCTGGAAGGTGAGCGAGAGGGTGAAGGCGTG
>CAZINF010000126.1:0-9533 GCA_964540555.1 uncultured Syntrophus sp.
GAGCTCCAGCTCACCTTCCGCAACATGGAGAACAACTCCAACCCCTGGGGCATCGGCGCCCACATGCGGGGCGACTGGGCGAAAGAGCTGGGCGTCAAGACCATGGCCGAGGATCCCGGTGCGGAATACCTCTGGTACGTGGGCTGTGCCGGTTCCTTTGAAGACCGGGGAAAGAAGGTCTCCACGGCCTTTGCGAAAATCCTCCAGACCGCCGGCGTCAGCTTCGCCATTCTCGGTACCGAAGAGAGCTGCTGCGGCGACTCGGCCATGAGGGGCGGCAACGAGTACCTCTACCAGGCGCTCGCCCAGGCCAACATCGATGTGATGAACGGCTACGGGGTCAAGAAAATCATCACCACCTGCCCCCACGGCTACAACACGATCAAGAAGGACTATCCCCAGCTGGGCGGCAAGTACGAGGTTTATCATCACACGGAGATCATCGCCGAGCTCATCGCGAAGGGGAAGATCAAGCTGTCGAAGGCCACCGAGGGACTCTTCACCTACCACGACTCCTGCTTCCTCGGCCGCTACAACAAGGTCTACGACCAGCCGAGAAAGATCCTCCAGGCCGTGCCCGGCATGAAGCTCGTGGAGATGGAAAAGCATCACGACCACGGGTTCTGCTGCGGCGCCGGCGGAGGCCGCATGTGGATGGAGGAGCACCATGGCGAGCGGATCAACAACACCCGCACCGACATGGCCCTGAAGGTGAACGCGACGGCCATCGCCACGGCATGCCCCTTCTGCAACACCATGGTGATGGACGGCCTCAAGGCCCGCAACGCAGAGGACAAGGTCATTTCCAAGGATATCGCCGAGATCGTTTTCGAGGCGATGGAACAGACCGAAGCGCCGAAGGCGGAAGCCTGAAGAGCACCCGAACCGGATCGGGTGTGACCGCCGGTCAGTTATGCTACCGGAATTGTGTCCCTGCCTGCGTTTGCAGGCAGGGACTTTTTTTTCGGAATTCCATTGACATGGAATCGCAGATATGCAAGAAAATTCCCAAGAGGAGAGCGCCATCCGGGGCGTTTATTTCAGCACTAGTTCTTTTGATTCAAGGAGGGGGTATTATGTTTAGGAGGAGGCTTGTCTATTCGTTTTTAGCGGCCGTTTTCGTTCTTTTCCTGTCCACATCTGCTTTTGCTGCAGGCTTTGCCCTTTACGAGGGGAGTGCCCGCGGCAACGTTATCGGAGGAGGGCTCGTTGCCTCGGCCGATGACCCGTCGGCCCTGTTCTACAATCCTGCCGGGATCACCCAGCTCAAGGGAACCCAGGCCCAGATGGGCTTCACCGCGATCACACCGATGATCTCCGTACAGACCACTGTGCCGACCAACGGGGTCGTTCAGACCTATCAGGCGGCCGGCAACTACAGTAACGATTTCGACCGCAACTGGTTCTTCCCGCCCCACGCCTACCTGACCTACCAGATCAACAACAACTGGTGGGCGGGTCTCGGGATGTTCTCTCGCTTCGGTCTCGGTACGGAGTTCAAGGGGCCGCTCAACCCCGGCTGGCCCGGCCGCTATAACAGCTATAATGCCTCGATCGTCGAGGCGGAAATCAACCCGAACATCGCCTACAAGGTAAACGATAAATTTTCCGTTGCCGCCGGTATCGTTGCCTCGTATTTCAATCTCACGCTGCAGAGAGACATGCCTGCCTATCCTTCGCCGGCAACACCTGAAACCGACCTTAAACTTCACGGCGACTCCTGGAGCTGGGGATGGAACCTCGCTGCCCAGTTCAAACCCACGGACTGGATGCAGATGGGGATTTCCTACCGCAGCAAGATTGATCACTCCCTCAGCGGGAAAACAACAACAAATCCAAGTGGTGTACTTTATCCAACGGATGTCGGCATCAAGGGAGACCTCACCCTGCCGGGCATGGTTTTCGGCGGTCTTAACTTCAATGTCACGAAGGACGTTTCTGTCGGTGGCGGTGTCTACTGGACGGGCTGGGAGAGCTACGACAAGCTGCAGATCAATTTTGAGCGAGCCTTTGCCGGCCGCACCCAGACAACAACCCCGAAGAACTGGGCTAACGTCGCGCGCTACCTGATCGGTACGGAATGGAAGGCGACGCCAAACTGGGACCTCCGCCTCGGTTATGCCTATGACACGGCTCCCTCACCGCCCGATACCATCGACTACATCCTGCCTGACAACGACCGCCATATGTTCAGCTTCGGCGCCGGATACCACAAGGCTGCCTGGTCCTTTGATTTCTCCTACACCTATATGGCTATCGTCGACCGCAGCTATTCCGGAACGAATATCCCCACGAACCCGACCGGCACATATCCGGGAAAACTCACAAACGGTTCGGCCCACCTGATCGGGTTGACCTTCGGCTACAAGTTCTAACGGTTTTTTCGAAAAAAGCCCGGACCCAGTCCGGGCTTTTTTTTCTCTGGAGGTGCCCCATGTCCTACGAAGATTCCATCTATTTCAAGAGACCCTGGCTCAAGTCCTACGAGCCGGGAGTGCCGCACTCGATCAACTACGAAGAAATCACCATGCCCGACATTCTGGATCGGACGGCCACGAAGTACCCCGACAGGGCCGCCCTCATCTTCCAGGGCTACTCGATCACATACCGCCAGATGAAGGATATGGTGGATCGCTTTGCCGCGTGCCTTGCCGATTTCGGGGTGAAGCAGGGTGACGCCGTAGCGATCCTGCTTCCCAACATGATCCCGCAGGTAGTCGCCTATTACGCGACACTTCGCATCGGGGCCATCACGGTGCTGAACAACCCGCTTTACTCCGACAGGGAGCTGGAGCACCAGTTCAACGACTCGGGGTCCAAGGTCCTTATCACGCTCGATCTCCTGGGCAACCGCATGATCGACCTGCGGCCGAAGACGAAGGTCAAGCAGATCGTCTGCACCTCCCTCGGTGATTACCTTCCTTTCCCGAAGAACCTGCTTTTCCCGCTGGTGGCCAAAAAGAAGAAGATGGCCGCCGACGTGAAGCCGGCGCCCGACGTTTACACGTGGAAGGACTGCATTGCCAAATATAGCCCGAATCCGCCCCGGCCGAAGATCGGTTTCGAGGACGTGGCCATGTACCAGTACACCGGTGGTACGACGGGCGTCTCCAAGGGCTGCATGCTCACCCACGCAAACCTGAGCAAGCAGATCCAGCAGGCCGAGGCCTGGTTCCAACGGTTCAAGAAGGGAGACGAGATCTGTCTTGGCGCCCTTCCCATCTTCCATGTCTTTGGCATGACCGGGGCCATGAACATCTCGGTCCACATGGGCTGGACCGACGTCCTCATCCCCAGGCCCCAGCCCCAGCAGCTTCTGGAAGCCATCCGGAAGTTCCGCCCCACCTTTGCGGCCCTGGTCCCCACCATGTACATCGGGATGCTGAACCACCCGGACCTGAAGAAGACCGACATGTCCTGCATCAAGGGGGCCTTCTCGGGAAGCGCGCCGCTGCCCGTCGAAGTCATCCACGAGTTTGAGCGGATCACGGGGGCCATCATCGTCGAAGGATTCGGGATGACGGAGACGACACCGGTCGTTCACGTGAACCCCTTTGCCGGCGGTGCCCGCAAAGTGGGGAGCGTCGGCGTTCCCCTCAGCGACACGGAGGCGCGGATCGTGGATCTCGAGACGGGACTCATCGACATGCCCGTGGGCAAGCCCGGTGAGCTCATCGTCAGGGGACCCCAGGTCATGAAGGGTTACCTCAACAAGTCCGAGGAGACGGCCTACACGCTGCGTGACGGCTGGTGCTTCACAGGGGATATCGCCACGATGGACGAGGACGGCTACTTCTACATCGTGGACCGCAAGAAAGACATGATCATCTCCGGCGGATTCAACGTCTATCCGAGAGATGTCGACGAGGTCTTCTACGAGCACCCCAAGGTCCAGGAAGCCTGCACCATCGGTGTTCCCGACCCCAAGCGGGGCGAGAACGTGAAGCTCTTCATCGTCCTCAAGGAAGGCGAGACGGCAACCCAGGAAGAACTCCTCGAATATGCCAAGACGAAGCTTGCCACGTACAAGCTCCCCTCGGAGATCGAATTCCGAAAAGAACTTCCCAAGAGCACCGTCGGGAAGGTGCTGCGCAAGGAACTCAAGGCCGAGGAGATGGCGAAGCGCAAGAAGGGCTAGGGCAGAATCGTTGTGTACAAAAAGGGAGATTCACCGTTGGACGGTGTTTCTCCCTTTTTAATGTCATTCCTGGCTTGACCAGGAATCTATCTGCAGACTGGATCCCCGCCTTCGCGGGGATGACAAATGAATGCGAAGGCTTCTTACCTTTCCTTTTTTTCCTCCTCCAATCTCCTGATTTCCTCCGTCTCGTCCCTCTCCCTGAAAGAGATCACCAGTTCGTACGTCCCCTCGGAGACGATGGCGCGAAGGGGGAAGGGCGTCTTCTCGAAGACGCGAAGCATGGATTTGTTGTCCAGGAGCACGTCGGCCCGGAAGCCTTCGATGCCGCCCTGCTCGCGGGCGATCTGGATGAGCATGTTGAGCAGATACGTCGAGATCCCTTTTCCCTGATACGCCTCGTCGACGAGGAAGGCCGTGTCGGCAAAAGGCCTGTCCGGAAGACGGACGTAGCGTCCTTCGGCGATGATGCGATCCATTCCCTTTTCGTGAACAATTCCCACAATCGACATGGCCCTGCGGTAGTCCACGTTCACGTACTCCTGCATCTTTCCGTGCGGCATGGTCTTGATGCGGCTGAAATACCGGTAGTAGACGGCCTGGTCCGAAAAGCGGTAGAAGAGCCTTCGCATCTCGTCCTCGTCGGAGGGCTTGATGGGCCGGAAATAGATTTTCAACTGATCTTTGAAGGTCTCCGTGCGGGCAAGATTCTCCGGGTAGAGGTGGCCGGACTCGGCGAAGAAGATCTGGTCCCGGTAGAGCAGCTTCGCTTCCTTGGCCTTTTCCACGAGAGCCGATCGATCGTCGGGATGGGCAATCTCGATCATGGCCTGTGCTCGTTCCCGGATGGTCCTTCCCGTCAGGTAGGCGATTCCATACTCCGTCACTACCATGTCGAGGGATTCCTGGTTGGTGAACTGGCTGGGGTAGTCGGCCACGGAGGCGAGAATGTTCGATTCACCGTTGCGATTTCGGCTGGGCAGGGCAAAGATCGTTCTACCGCCCCGGGAGAAGGCCGCCCCCGCAAAGAGTTCCGCCACGGCGCCGGGACCGGCCGTTACATTTCCCTTGCCTGTATGCAGAGCGATTCCACCGGAGAGGTCCGCTTTTCTCGCCGGGAGGATCGCCATAAAGCGGTCATTGAAGCCGATGTTGCGGGGGTTCATCACGATATCGATAGGCTGGAAATCGATGAGTGCATTGCCATCGAGCCATTTCATCAAAGTTTTCGTCCCGAGCACGTAAGAGGCAACCGATTTCCCCCGAAAGAAGCGCTTGCGGCGGTTGGTCACCGCGCCGGAATTCACGAGATCCATGAGGGCGTCGGTGAAGAAGGGCGTGTGGATACCCAGATGCTTCTTCTTCCAGAGATGACAGGCCAGAGCCTCGTAGATGGGACCGATGGAAAAAGACAGGCAGCTTCCATCTTCCACGACTGAGGCAATGTGAAGGGCGATCCGGTCGAAGGCATCCTCGACGGGCCAGCGGGGAAGGTGGATCGGGGGTTCCTTCGACTCGATAAAGAAATCGAAATCATCGACATGAACGAAGGTGTCGCCAATCGTCCTGGGGATGCCGGGGTTGATTTCGGCAACGACAAGCGATGCCTGCTCCATGGCGTAGCGTGCCACGTCCACGCCGAGGCCGAGACTTGCGTGCCCTTTTTCGTCAGGAGGGGTGATCTGGATGACGGCTGCATCAATGTGCACGGCTCCCGACTGGAAGAGCCAGGGAATCCGCGAGAAGCGACTCGGGATCAGATCGACTCTTCCTGCCGTGACGGCATCGCTTGCCACCCAGCCCGAGTAGAAGGTCTTGAGGCGGTACTTCCTCGAGTACCGTTCGTCAATGGAGACGGTGTCGCCGAGGCTCACAAGCTGGATCAGCTCGAGATCCTGCAAGTTTCCCCGGTCCGAGGCCATGAGCTCCTTTACAAGGGTGCGTGGCTCAGCCATCCCGGTTCCGAGGAAGATGGTCATGCCGGGCTTGATCTTTTCCAGGACCTCCGCAGGCTTGACGATGCGGTCTTTCCAGAAAGGCGGGTTCTTGGGGCCGTGCAGCAAGGCGGGAACCTCCTGTGACATATCTCTACCGGTGATTATGAGGTCCCGCCTTATCCCTGTCAATCCGGGAAATATGTCCGGTGCCCCGCTAATCCTTCCAGAAGAGCTTCAATGGCTCGATATACTTCGGGTCTTCCTTTTCGATCACCTCGACAATCCCCGCATGGAGCCGCCGCTTCATTTCGCCGAAGACGCCCCGCTTTTTCTGGAACGATTTCGCGAAGGCCATCGTGTCGGCCACGAGTGACTCTTCGCTTTCGCAGGCCTTCACGAGGACTCGGCTCTCGTTCATCTCCTTTGCCGTGTAACGCCGCCCCGTCAGCGTCATCTCGTTGAATTTGTCGTAGGGGATGGCTTTTTTCAGGAAGGCGATCATGCCGGGCAGGAATGGAATACCGATGTCGATCTCGGGGAAAAAGAAGAAGCCCTTGTCGGAGCGCATGAAGCGGAAATCGCAGGCGCAGGCCAGGATGGCCCCGTTGGCTGCTGCATGGCCGTTCAGGCAGGCGATGACCGGCATCGGGTAAAGAAGCACACGCTTGAAGACGTTGTTGATCCCGTACATGAAATCGCGAATGGCCTGGGCATCTTTTTTATGCATCTTCTCCGTCATCCAGTTGAGATCGATGCCCTGGGACCAGTTTTTTGCGTCACCCGACATGATGACGACGGAGGCCAGCGACGGATCTTTTTCGATTTCATCCAGCGCTCCCAGAAACGCAGCGATGAAGTCGGGGTTGTGCCTGTTCTCTCCATTGTTCAACGTAATCACGGCGACGCTGTCTTCCTTTTTCCACTCCAGAATGGCCATCTTTTTCTCTCCTTTCGAATGATAAGAACGGCGTTCTTCGATGTAACTCTGTCATGCCGGATTTGACAGGTTGCGGTACTTACTATGAAGAGCGATAAATAGGTTGCATTATGTACAATACAAAGATGGGTGTTTTAAAACGGTGTCATTCCTGCGTAGGCAGGAATCCATGAAAATGTTGGATTCCGGGTCAAGCCCGGAATGACAGAAGCTCTCTTACGGAAGATCTTTATGCAACCCGTTTTTTGATCCCCTTAGTTATGAACCCGTGAGGGCTGCATCGAGTCGTTCACGACTCCGGGAAGCCTCTTCAACGATACGTTCAAGCAATTCGGCTACGGTGGGGACATCGCGGACGAGACCCGTCACCTGGCCCACCGTAAGAGCGCCCTTTTCGTTGTCGCCGTGTTCCGTGGCAATGCGGATGGCCTTGAAGGCATTGGCCATGAAGGCAAGCTGCCTCGCGTTCTTCCAGCCTGAGGCCAGCACCCCGACGAAGAGTTTTGCGTAGGGAAGCCTCAACTGCCGGGCAATATCCTGGGAGGTGAAAAACGCCGCGGGAAGATCGAGACCTTTCCGGATCGCTTTGCGCGCGGCAGGAGTGTCGAGAACCCGGCAGCCGAGGCCGTCAAACCGGACCGAATAAAGGGTATCGGTCACATCTTTTTCGATGGAAAGTTTCTTGAACGCTTCGTGCAGCGGGCTTTCCTGCGTGGTCATGAGGCGGGTACCCATGGCGATCCCCTCGGCGCCCAGTGCCAGCGCAGCGGCCAGGCCCCTGCCGTCGGCAAAGCCTCCTGCGGCGATAACGGGGATCTTCACCGTATCGACGATGCTGGGGATGAGGACCAGGCTCGTTACGTCGCCGCCATGGGCAGCGGCCTCGTGGCCTGTCACAAGCAGGGCATCGGTCCCGTATTCTTCGGCCCTTTTTGCGTGGCGGTGGTTGACGACGGTGGCGACTACCTTTCCTCCATATCCGTGGGCTCCCTTGACCAGCCAGTCTCCCTTTCCGAGGGAGAAGTTGATGACGGGAACCTTTTCCTCCAGAAGCACCTTAGCGTTGCGGGCGGCTCCGGGAAAAAGCAGCGTTGCGTTGGCTCCGAAGGGCCTGTCGGTGAGAGAGCGGATCTCGCGAATCGCCGCGCGGGTCTCGTCGGGGTGGAGGGGCCCCGTGGCAAGAATGCCCAACCCCCCGGCGTTGGATACGGCGGCGACCATCTTCGGAGTGCTGATCCAGCTCATCCCCGAGAGCACGACAGGGTATTTTATGCCAAACAGTTCCGTGATCTTTGTTTTCATAAAAATTCCCCCCGGAGGTTACTGACCTTGACTGCTGGTCGAATACTGACCGCCGGTCATAATTTTCATGAAACTACCCGCCTGTCAAGGGAAATGTGGGCCTGAATTTATTTGCTTCGGATGGCGGAGGTGTGGCAGATGGTGATACAGAGAGAATAGCAACATGAGGTTGTCATGGTTCGGATTCTGATTGTCTATCACTCCCAGACGGGAAGCACGGAGAAGATGGCGCTGGCCGTGGCCGATGGGGCCGCACGTATTGAGGGCGCAGAGGTTATCCTGAAACGGGCAGGAGAGACCACGCTTCAAGATCTTTTGGACTGCCGGGGACTGGCCGTCGGGACACCGGAAAACTTCGGCACCATGTCCGGCATGGTCAAGGACTTCTTTGACAGGACCTATGAGCAGGCCCGGGGGAAGGTATTCCGCAAGCCCTACGTGATCTTTATCAGTGCCGGAAACGACGGCACGGGGGCCCTTCGCAGCATTGAGCGCATCGCCATTGGCTACCAGTTCAAGAAAGTATATGAACCGGTAATCTCGAGAGGACTGCTGACGGAGGAGACTCTGGAGAAGTGCAGGGAGTTGGGGGAGACACTGGCAGGCGGATGCGTAGAAGGAATCTATTAGGAAAGAGGGTCAAGGGGTAATCCCCTTGACCCTCTTCGTGGTGCGGGTTAAGAGCTGACGCTCAGTGGACTAGCGTGCGCCGAGAAGCTTGCGGGCGATGACCACGCGCTGGATCTCGTTGGTGCCTTCGTAGATCTGGCAGATCTTGGCGTCTCTCATATGGCGCTCTGCGGGGTACTCCTTGCAGTAGCCGTAACCGCCGAAGATCTGGACGCCTTCGATGGCGGCCTTCATGGCCACATCCGAGGCGTACATCTTTGCCATGGCGGATTCCTTCTCGTAGTCCAGGTGGTGGTCCTCCATCCATGCGGCGCGCAGGAGCAGCAGTTCCGCCGCCTCGAGTTCGGTCGCCATGTCGGCGAGCTTGAACTGGATGGCCTGGAAGGTGGAGATGGGCTTTCCGAACTGCACCCTTTCTTTGGCGTACTGCATGGCGTCTTCCAGTGCGGCTTTGCCGATTCCGCAGGCCTGAGAGCCGATGCCGATGCGGCCGCAGTCGAGACCCATCAGCATCTGCTTGAACCCCTGGCCGACCTTGCCCAGCAGGTTTGCCGCCGGTACCTCGGCATCCTCGAAGACGAGTTCCGCC
>CAZINF010000127.1:0-9498 GCA_964540555.1 uncultured Syntrophus sp.
TCCGGGAGGGACAAACGGAGTGGATGAGCCTCATCGACGAAGAGAGTTATCGCCGTGCCAAGGAGGTGATGAAAAACCTCGTTAAAGCAAACCTTAAACCCGATTGATATGACGGGGTGCACAACCTTTGATGACCTCGTAAAAAGTCTTAAGAGTCGTTAAAGTGGGACAGCTTCGTAAAAAGGCCGCAGGCAAGGCGCGCGCGGGGACGGATTTGAAATCCGTCCCCATTATGAGGTGTACTTTGGCGTACGCCGCAATGACTAAGGGTGAAACGCAACACAGCATCCGGCCTTTTTACGAAGCCGTCAATCATGACGAAAAGATGATCTGAGAGTGGGGAAACCGACGATCCAGGATTTCCCGGATCTCACACTGCTCGGTCTCGCATTCGACCGGTTCGACGACGCTCACGGGCATGCCGCTTTCCGACAACCGGTTCTTCCAGGCAACGATATAGCCGGGGATGTTGACAAACCGGCAGCCCTGGGTGCCGCAGCAGGCGCTCCCGACGACGGCGATCCCCACGACAAAGAGAACCTCCCTGCCGCAGAACGCCAGCCGCTGCTCTTCGACGATCGTGTAGTGCCCGGCGATAAATCGGACCTCGGTCCCAGGCTCCTGGTGAAGATATTCAGGCATCGTTGTCACTCTACGATCTATTTGAACCCTTTGCGTAACTTTTCAATCGTCCCTATTTGCCGACGCAAAAGTTGGCAAAGATCCGATCGAGGACCTCCTCCGATGTCGTACGGCCGGTGATCTCACCGAGTGAATCGAGCGCCTCCCGTATCTCAAGAGCGGTCAGTTCGGGCGATAGCCCCTCGTGCAGGCCCTCGCGGGCGCGGACGAGGCATTCGGCAGCCCTTTCCAAAGCGATCTTGTGGCGGAGGTCGGCGATCATTATCCCCGCTGTTTCTTCCGCGGGGGTTGCCAGAACCATCTCCCGGATCGCTGTGGTCAGACAATCGATACCGTCCCCGTATTTTGCGGAGATCCGGACGGCCGGCGGCGTCGTCTTCGGGAGAAGGCTTTGAAGCACTTCCCCGTCGAGTCGTTGCGGGAGGTCGGATTTGTTGATGACCGGAAGCATTGGTTTTGCATGAATTTTTTCAAAAAATTCGTGATCTTCGGGCGTCAGCGCCGTGCTTCCGTCCAGGAGGACGAGGACCGCGTCGGCGTTGTGAAGGCGCTCCCAGAGAAGGTCGATCCCCTCTTTTTCGATGGCGTTTTCCGGAAGACGAATCCCGGCAGTGTCGGTCAGACGGACAGGGATCCCGCCGATGTTGACGGCCTCTTCGATGAAGTCCCGCGTCGTACCCGGGACCGGGGTGACAATCGCCCGCTTCTCACCCAGGAGGCGGTTCAGGAGGCTTGATTTACCGACATTCGGCCTGCCGGCGATCACGATACCGATCCCCTCCCGGGTGATCCGTCCGCGCAGGTAGGTCGCAGCAAGGGCATGAAGGTCTTCGATGAGGGTCTGTAATTCAGCGAGGTCCGCACCGGGCGTTTCGACTACACCGTCGTTCTCGCCAAAGTCGATGGCAGCCTCGATGCCTGCCAAGAGATCGATGACGGCCTGACGGATCATTTCTATCCGCCCGGAGAGTCGTCCTTTCAGGCGGTCGACGGCGGCGGAAAGTCCCTCGGGCGTCTTTGCCGTGATCATCTCGAGAACAGCCTCGGCCTGGGAAAGATCCAGCCGGCCGCTCAAAAAGGCCCGCTTCGTGAATTCCCCCCGTTCGGCAGGGCGGGCCCCGGCCCGAAAAACCTCGGCCAGGACGGTACGGAGGATCAGAGGCCCGCCGTGGCAACTGATCTCGAGCGTATCCTCGCCGGTATACGTGCTGGGTCCTCGCATAAAGGCTACGAGGACGTCGTCGATGATGGCCTCTGTCTTCGGTGCCACAATCTCCCCGTGGTAGAGATGATGGGAAAGGAAAGAGGCAAGCGGTCGGAGAGGTCTGAACACGCGCCGGGCGATCGCTTCCGACGCCGGCCCGCTGACGCGGATCAAACCGAGCCCCCCTACACCGGGCGGCGTCGCGATGGCGGCAATGGTGTCCCTGCCGGTCATAGGATCAGGGCCTCCCTGTGTCGGTCTGCCTTCAGGTGCCGGCCGTCTCCGGGCCGCGCCGGGCTGGCAGGATCAGGATCTTCCGGTACTCGCCTTCGCCGCGGCTTTTGGTCGTCAGGGTCGGGGCGTTCTGGATGGCAAGGTGGATGACGCGGCGGTCGTGGGCGTTCATGTATCCGACCGTCAAAGGCTTTTTTGTTTTCTTCACCTTCTCGCCAATCCGGAGTGCCAGGACGATAAGGGATTCCTCGCGCCTTTCGCGGTACTTCTCCGTGTCGATGATGATCATCTTATCGCCGTTGACGGAATGGTGCACCGCCTTGCTGACGATATACTGGATGGCATCCAGGTTTTGCCCCCGCTTTCCGATGAGGAATCCGCTTTCGTTTCCCTGGATATTCAGGATGATCGATTCTTCCGTCTCCTCCGCGCTCACGGTGGAATCAACCTGCATCCGCTTCAGGAGGCCTTCGAGTACTCTTTTTGCTTTATCTTTGGCTGACTCGCCACCTTCAACGGTTCCGGCAAACGCAGGTCGCGCCGCATGTGCAGGCTCGTCGCCTCTTTGTTCTTCCCTCCGAACCGCTTCCTTCCGGCCACTGACAGGCGGGACCCGCACAATCCTTGGCTCCGGCGTCCGATTGGGCTCGTGAACTGGCGATTCAAAGGCTTCCGGTTCGACCGACTGCCGGGGAACAGGGTCGTCGTCGATCATCAGATCGATCGCCAGGAGGCTCGCCCTGATCTGGATCTTCTTTGCCCCGATACCGAGGAATCCTGCAGACCCCTCGGAAATGATCTCGATATTCAGCTTCTCCCGGGGAACATGAAACGCGATGCATGCATTTTCTATCGCCTCATCGATGGATTTGCCTTCGATCTTCATTTCTTCCATTGCCTCTGCCCCTTCGGTCTTTTATGTCGGCTTCCTGTTGACGTACACCTGCTGACCGATACTGATCACATTGTTGAACAGCCAGTAGATCACCAGCCCCGACGGGAAGTTGAGGAACATGAACGTAAAGATTAACGGCATGAAGAGCATGATCTTCGCCTGCATCGGATCGGCGCCCACCGGTGTCATCTTCTGCTGGATGAACATCGTCGCGCCCATGACGATCGGTGTAATGTAGTAGGGATCCTTCTCGGAGAGATCCTGTATCCACCAGAACAGGGGGGAGTGACGCAACTCGATCGCATAGAGCAGGGCCTTGTACAGGCCGAAGAAAACGGGGATCTGCACGATCATCGGCAGACACCCGCCCAGGGGATTCACCTTATGGGTCTTGTAGAGGGCCATCGATTCCTGACTGAGCTTTGTCTTGTCGTCCTTGTATTTCTCCCGCAGGGCGGCCATTTTCGGCTGGAGCTTCTGCATCTCCTTCATCGACTTGTAGCTTTTGTTGCCCAGGGGCCAGAAGACCACCTTGATCAGGATCGTCAGGATGATGATCGCAATCCCATAATTATGGACATAGCCGTAAAGGAACTTGAGGGCGATGAGCAGAGGCATGGCGAGCCACTTGAGCCAGTCGCCGAAATCGATCGCGTTCTCAAGATCGACGTCCATGGCCTTGAGGATGGTGTAATCCTTCGGCCCCAGGTAGAGGGAATACTGGAATACGCCGGACTGCCCCGAGGGGATCACGTTCTTCGGCCCTTTGAGTCCCACGAGGATGAGATTGCTGCTGTCCTTGGACATTCTGAAACTCGTCAACGACGGGTTGTGCGGTATCAGCGCGGCGATGAAGTATTTACTCTCGAACCCCCCCCAGGACACATTGGGACCGAGGATCTTGTCCGCCTCGAGTTTGCTGACCTCAGGGCGGTCGATGCTCTTGGCGATATAGGAGACGGGGCCGTCGTGACCGTAACTGTCCACCGGCGCAGCGGGATCGACATATTGATACCAGTTGAGGCCGCCGCTCTGGTTCAAGGGGGCGCCCGAAATATTGTTCACCTTGACCTCAAGACCAAGACTGTATTTGTCCGGGTGAAAGGTAAAGGTCTTGTCGATCCGAAGCTCACCCGGATAGGTCTGGGTAAAGGTCAGCTTTGGGGATTCTGCGCCCGTCCGAATGTCGAGTTTACTACTGCCGTCGGTCTCATAGAATCCATCCTCGGAAATGCTGACGGTTGAATCGGGGAAGGAGATCGAAAGGGGCCGCGGCATCCCCTGCGAGACATGAACGAGTTCGATCGGCCTCGACTGGCCTTCGGGTTTCGGCTTCCCCTGGCCGATCAACCGATAGAATTTGTCCACGAGGTCTTCATTATTCTCCAGGGCCGTCTTGTACTGTTTCAGTTGAAAAGATTTCAGGGCGGCGCCCCTTGTGGTGAATACCGCCCTGTAGAGCGGGGTTTCCACAACAACCTCTTTCTCCGTTCCGGCCGTCGTCTGCGAGGCCGCCTGCCTGCCGGTTAAGGCACTCGGGGACGCCTCGGTCGGCCCTGCGACCTTCTCCGCTACCCCGGCCGCCGGTCTGGCCGTCTGCTGCTTGGCGATTGTGGCCTCTTGCTGGGTCGGCGCCGGCTGCGTCTTGACAGGCGGCTTAACGAAATAGGTCTGATAAACGAACAACACGCCAAGCGAGAGGACAACGGCGAGAAAGGTTCTCTTGTCCATTGACTACCTCCAAATGTGACTTCTATTTTTTTACTTCACCGGGTCATATCCGCCGCGGTGCCAGGGGTGACATCGCAAAAGGCGCCTCAGAGCCAGGTAGAGCCCCTTCACGGGACCATGGCGATTGACGGCGTCGATTGCGTATTCGGAACAGCTCGGATAGAAACGGCAGCAGGGAAGCAGAAAAGGGGAGACGCACATCTGGTAGACACGGACCAGCACGATAAAAAATCTTCCCCCCATTTGCAAGAATAGGCTTTCAGGCATCGGCTCGCTTGATCAGGCAGCTCTCCAGCTCGGTGCGCACATCATTGTAGGTAAGGGGTAATATCCCTTTTTTCGCAATGATTACAATGTCCTGTGCGGCTGGAAGCCGGAATTTGTTCAATCTGAAAAACTCGCGTAAAAGACGTTTGATCCTATTTCTCTGTACCGCGTTCCCTGCTTTTTTGCTGACCGTCATGCCCAGTCTTCTGATTCCCGATGGATTCCGGCACGTGATAATGGTGAAACGCCGCGAATAGCGCCGTGTCCCCTGCTCGTAAATCCTTAAATAGTCTTGCCTTTTCCGAACACGCTCCTCTTTGCCAAAAGCCTGGGGCCGGAGGTTTTGGATTCCATCCCGCATTGCCCCCTTGCCGGGGCTGACCCGACCTGCCCTTGGCCCGCCCACGGGGATTATACCGTCAGCCTCTTTCTTCCCTTCGCCCGTCTTCTGCTGAGGACGGCCCGGCCGCCTTTGGTGGCCATACGGACGAGGAATCCATGGGTTCGCTTCATCTTCGTGTTGCTGAAATTCGTTAATGTCTTTTTCATCGTCTAAACCCCGTGAAGAATTAATAATTTTTTCTGTAAACCATAATGGAAACACTTTGTCAAGGCAAATATGGTTTCTATTTGACAGGTCACATGCCTTATGACATGGTATTTACCATTGGAATCCGCACGGTGGCTGTAAGCGACAGATACCGCCGTTGCCTGATTTACCTGGAGATGTTCGCGTGCAAACTATCGATGTCCTCTGCGTCGGGGCCACCTCGTATGATTTTGTTTTCTGGGTGCGGCATCATCCCGACCCCGATGCTAAGATTTTCGCCGACGCATTGATCCGCTGCGGCGGCGGACCGGCCGCCAACGCCTCCGTCATGGTTTCCCGTATGGGCCTGAAATCAGCATTTGCAGGGTATCTGGGATCCGATCTCTTCGGCCAGATCCATCTTGAAGAACTGCACTCGGCGGGGGTCAATACGGAGCTTGTCGTTCGAGGAGAATACGCAACGCCGGTTTCCGGCGTGATCGTCAAACCATCGGGTGAACGGTCGATTGTCAATTATCGCTCCGCGGGTTCCATCCTCCACCGGGACAGCATTGTTTTAGCCGACATTCATCCCAGAGTGATTCTGTTTGACGGTCATGAGCCGGAACTTTCCTTCACGCTGCTAAATCAAGCCCGAGCCATGGGCATAAAAACGGTTCTCGACGCCGGTTCATTGAATAAAGGGACCCTGCACCTGTTTGACAAGGTCGATCACCTTGTCTGTTCCGAGGCATTTGCCGATGAATTCTCCGGGGCGTCTTCTCCCGATGCGGCAATGGATAAATTAATGGCGCATGCCCGCAGCGTCGTTATCACCCTTGGCAAGAACGGCCTGATCTGGAAGAATGCCGGCGGGGAAGGACGAATCCCCGCTTTTTCGGTCGATGTGAAGGATTCGACCGGCGCGGGCGATGTGTTTCACGGGGCATTTGCCGGCTCGCTCGCGATGGGTAAAGCGTGGGTCGAGATATTGACCTATTCGAGCGCCGCGGCGGCCTTGAGCTGCACCCGGCTCGGGGCTCGGGCAGGAATCCCGGAAGGTAGAGAGGTGGAGCAATTTCTGAAAGCAAGAAGACCCGGACGGCTGCCGGACAACAGGCTGTAACGGGTGCTGAACTCATCTGTTTCTCTATTGGGACATGCCTCCGAGTTTGTTAAAATCCCATGTTACAATTCATTATTTGTTGAGATTTGGCACTGTTTTGATTATATAGCACCTCATCTATCGGTAACGTTGATAGCACTCAAGCAGAATCTGAATAGCGAAGTGTGTTTATGTGACGAAAGCCGCTGTTGCCACAAGTAACCGTATGCGAACAGTGCTCTCTGTGTGTACATGTGGCAAATATGTGAGATGCCCGAGCCGTTAATGAGCTTGTTGGTTTGCCGCCCCGGGAAAAACTCGTCCGTGGGTATATGAGGCCAGGAGCGTCCCTCAAAGTGAGAAACGAAGATTTTCCTTCCTTCGTCCTTGATGATTTTCGTCTTGCGGGTCGATCCAGTCTTAGTTGTTTCCTCTACGAGAGCAAGCTTCGGTACCTGTATCACCTTCTTCAGAATCGGATCGAATGCTGTAGCGAATGGACGCTCGAGCTTGATGGCACCAGTTGTCTTGGAGGCAGCCTTGCCGACAGTTGTCCCGCAATGTGGGCAAGGAAATGACTCTTTCATTGTTCCGCCTTTGAGCGCTGCTTCCCAAAAGACAAATTCATGGCTGCAATTTGGGCATAGGAATAAGTCTGACCAAACTGCGCTCAAAATCTGACCACCAGAAACACCCTCATAAAGCCAACTAAGTTCCTTCTCTACCTTAGAAACGAGATTCAGAGCCTCTTCTGTGAAAGTCACGAGGGAAGAGAAGTCAGCATAATTGCTTGCAATAAAGGTGGCGACGGGAGACAAGTCCGATAAGATAGCCTGGCGTCCTCCGACATGCGATATGCGATTATTCTTGGAATCCAGAATCGTCCCATCGGTGCTGACCTGATAACCCATAGACGCCACGGCCTGTTTGCTCCCACATAGCCGAGCGGCTACTCCTGCCATCCCGGTCCCGCAGAACCCGTCAAAGACCACGTCTCCCGGCTCGGTATAATGCAAGATGTACCGCATGATGGCCTTGTGCGGCACTTTGGTGTGGTAGGAGTGGGCGTTGTAGATCGGGTCGTTCTTGCCCTCGCTCACGTCTGCGGCGAACGGCTCCCGGCTGTACGGCTTGCTCGGGTCGTAGGGTTTGCCGTAGTGCTTGATGAAGTCGGCGATGAACGGGTTCGGGCAGGCGGTGTAGTACGGCGGGTCGGAGAGCGCCAGGATATCCTCGTCTGAGCCGATGGGGAACCCCTCGATTTTGCGGAACTCCGGGTCCTGCAGCTTCTCGCGCAGCTTATCCAAGAAGTGCTTCTGCCGCTCCTCGTCATTCGTGAATGTCATGCCGAGACATTCGACAGGTTGACTTTTTTCTTCCAGCACATTCTCCTCGTAGGACTTCTCAAAGAAGTCTGATTGGGCTTCGGCAAATAACTTTTCTGAATGTCCGCTCATGGTTTAGGCCTGCATCACTTCCTGCAAATAGCGGGTTATCCGATCTCGGTTTGTGCCCAGGCTGGAAAACTGTTTCTCACAGACGTCGCTGAAGCGTGCCAAAACCTTACGGTTGACCGTCTCCTGATCTTCAAAAATACCCAGGGAACGGTTGGTCAAGTTCCATTTCTCATACTGGAGCAGTGAGATTGTGGCATCTCGGATTTTGTCATCATTAGGAAGGGCAAAAACAAACAAGGGACGAGGCATGCCGTTCACGCGACAGTCGACGGTATACATGCCCTGGGGATCGTGGTGCGGGTCCTTCCAGTCGAATATCCGCCTGCTTTCGGGCACAGCGCCTGCTATCAGAGCCCGGAAATCCTCCAAGAAAGTGGAACGTACTCGTTCCCTAGTCAGGTAAGATACATCGGATATTTTCAGCAGTGCCTGAATGAATGAAAAAAGAGCGTCACCATACTGCTCATTCTCTATCCTTAAAACCAGCTCGCCGTCCTGATCCCCCACCTGAAAGGCAGAGAGGGCATTATTGATGATCTTCTGACGGTTGCCGCGCTGCAGGTCCTTCTCGTCGAGGTCATAGGTCAGGTGCATGTAGGTGTGGCCTTCATCGGAAAGCGTCCACGCAGATTGATCCCGCCTGAGAACAATGGATAAATGGTCGCCATCCTCGAACATGAAGGGGGTAAAAACGCGATAACGATTTATCCCCTCATTAGCCAGATTAATCTTGGCACACACTTTTTCGCGAAATGACCGTTCTATGGATTCGTTGTTCATCGTTCAATCCTCTTCCTTAAAAAGGGATATTTGCGGGTCCTGAACAGATTCGACGTGACAGTCTTCCATCAAGCAGCGAAGAGTTGAATGAAGATCGGAATATCGATCCGATGGGGCGGCATAGGTATCTTCCCTGGCACCAATATCCTGATAGCGCTCTGTGGCCTGATGTATGTGGAAATCGTAAAACGAATTTTTTTCTATGACGTTGGTATGTTCATGACTTTTCCCATTATAGCGCCTCAAACGGAAAATCTGGCTCGTATCGGCCGGGCAGAATGCGAGGATGAGTAAAAAGTCGATCGGATTGAAGTTGCTTTGCCGAAAGATCAAGCGGAATCCATTACCGTCGACGCCAGCCATGTCCAGTTCCCGTTCCTTGTGTCCCCTTTTTTCGCGTAGCTGAATTTTGGAACGGTAATTGTCCGGCAGAGGTTTTACCTCCTGAATCATTCTGCTGATCTCATAATCCGAATATCTTGCGGCCATCAGATCACCTCTACTCCAAAGCATTCCCTACCTTGCCGGGTTCCTTGCCCTTGGTGAGCCCGTCCAGGTATTCCTCGAAGCGTTTCTTCATCTCCGCCCGGGCTTTTGTTATTACCTGAATCCTGCACCGACATAGACGAAATAGGATGAAAGATCTGGGTTACC